>JBBQBL010000226.1:0-4183 GCA_038317805.1 Micropepsales bacterium | reverse complement strand
GATTTCGCCGCCCGCCGGGCAGGTGTGCCAGTCATTGATGCTGGTGTGGAACTGGATGCCGGGATCGGCGCAGGCCCAGGCGGCATAGGAAACCTTTTCCCACAATTCGCGAGCCTTGATGGTCCTGGCAATCTTGCCGCTGCCGCGGTTGACCAGGTCCCAGTCGCCGTCTTCCAGCACCGCTTTGAGGAAGGCGTCGGTGACGCGCACCGTATTGTTGGAATTCTGGCCGGCGACCGACGTATAGGCCTCGCTGTCCCAGTCGGTGTCATAAGTGCGGAAGTCGATTTCCTTGAAGCCCTGACGCGCATAGCTGATGACGCGCTCAACCAGGCTGTCGGGGATCATGGATTTGCGCGCGGCCTTGATCTCGCGGCGCAGGGCAGGGTTCTTCTGCGGATCGTAGCAATCGCCGCCCGAACCTTCGCAGTTGACGCAGGCCTTCAGCACCGCCTTGAGGTGCTTCTCGGTCAGCTTGGAGCCGGCCACCAGGGCGGCAACCTTCTGTTCCTCGATCACCTTCCAGTCGATGAAGTCCTCGATGTCGGGATGGTCGACATCCACGATCACCATCTTGGCGGCGCGGCGCGTGGTGCCGCCCGACTTGATGGCGCCGGCGGCACGGTCGCCGATCTTCAGGAAGCTCATCAGTCCCGAGGACTTGCCGCCGCCCGAAAGCCGCTCGTCGGCGCCGCGCAAGGGCGAGAAGTTGGTGCCGGTGCCCGAGCCGTATTTGAACAGCCGCGCCACGCGGGTCCACAGGTCCATGATGCCGCCTTCATTCACCAGGTCGTCCTTGACGCTCTGGATGAAGCAGGCGTGCGGCTGGGGATGTTCATAGGCGCTGGTCGACTTGGTCAGCCGGCCGCTCTTGTGATCGACATAGTAATGGCCCTGGCCGGGACCATCGATCCCGTAGGCCCAGTTGAGGCCGGTGTTGAACCATTGCGGCGAGTTGGGGGCGCACTTCTGCGACGCCAGCATGTGGCAGAGTTCGTCATAGAAGGCCCGGGCATCGGCTTCGCCGTCGAAATAGCCGCCCTTCCAGCCCCAATAGGCCCAGGTGCCGGCCAGGCGGTCGAACACCTGCTTGGCGGATTTTTCCCCGGTGGTTTCCTTGGCATCCTTGGCGGCTGCGCGCTTCCACAGGAATTCGGGCACGCCTTCCTCGGCGACGGGCTTGAGGGTCTTGGGCACGCCCGCCTTGCGGAAATACTTCTGGGCCAGCACGTCGGCGGCGACCTGGCTCCAGGCTTCCGGCACTTCAATGTCGGTCTGGCTGAAGACGATCGAGCCATCCGGGTTGCGGATCTCGCTGGCGGCGCCCTTGAAGGCGATGCCTTCGTAAGGCGAATGACCCTCGACCGTGAAGTGACGGTGAATGCGCATGGCGGTACCCCGGAAAAAGGATGTTGGACGGCCCCAGCCCCTCAGGAGCTTCCATTTTGGGGGCAGCTTCCCGCCCGCAGGGGAACTCCCTGCAGCCGGTCGCCGTCGCCAGATATGGTGGTCTCAAGAGGTGACTGGCCCAAAGTATGGACATGGGGGACAGGTGGCCGCAAGCAAATAGTGGTTAGGAAAGGCTTAACCACCAGCTGTAGTAGGCCGGGAACCGCCCAAAAAGCCGCGAGTCAAGCGGGCCTCGGATTAAGACGCTGAAATATTTTTCGCGAGATTTCATCACAGCGTCACGCCGGGCTTGGGACGGTTTGGGGATAAGTGAAAATCCCCGAGTCTGGCGCAGCGCAGCATTGGCGAAGCGGCCCCCAGCGCCCTATAGTCCGCCCGAATCCGAAAGTGCGTGCAGGTATGCTTTTCTCCTGGTGGAAGTCGCAGACGCTTGGGACCTGGCTCCAGACCAAGCTGTCCGGGAATGCCGTGGGAACCGACGATTTCGGAAACCGCTATTTCCAGAACAAGGACGGCTCGCGCCGCTGGGTCATCTATAACGGCACCGTCGAGGCCAGCCGCGTGCCTCCCGACTGGCATGGCTGGATGCACCACACCTATGCCGAGCCGCCGACCCGCGCCCCGTTCAAGGCCCGCGGCTTCGAGCAGCCGCACCAGCCCAATCTCACCGGCACCGAGGGTGCCTACAAGCCCGGCGGCAGCCTTTCCAAGGGTGGGGCGCGGCCGCCCGCCACCGGCGATTACCAGGCCTGGAAGCCGGACTGAGTTATGAGCGCCCGCGGAATGCAGCAGAACAATATCGCCGAAACATTGATCGGCGCGGCAGTGGTTGTGGTGGCGATCGCCTTCCTGGCCTTCGGCTATATGCGCACCGGCAGCGGCAGCCTGTCGGGCTATGAGATCAACGCCAAGCTGGCCAAGGTGGACGGGCTGTCGGTGGGCACCGATGTGCGTCTGTCCGGCATCAAGATCGGCACCGTGACGGCGCTGACCCTGGACCCGAAAAATTATCTGGTCACCGTGCACATGAACATCCGCGACGACGTCAAGCTGCCGACCGATTCCTCGGTGCTGGTGACCCAGGCCGGTTTCCTGGGCGGCCAGTATCTGTCGATCACGCCCGGCGGCGATGACAAGATGATGACCGCGGGCGCCTTCTTCGAAAGCGCGCAGGGCTCGATCGATGTGATGAACCTGGTGGGCCGTTTCGCCACCGGCGCCAACACCTCCAACCAGCCGCCTGCGCCCAAGCCCCAGACTCCTAAGGCGGCCGATCCGGACGACGGTCCGTGAAGAAGGTTTTGCTCGCGCTGTTGCCGCTCGGCATTGCTGCCGCGGCGCTGGCGCAGACCATTCCCAATCCGCCGCCGTCGGTTACCGGGCCCGGTGCTCCGGCCCAGTCTCCCGCGCAAACCTCGCCTGGCGCGCCCGCTGCCGATGCGCCCGCCGCGCCGCCGACCCCGCCCCAGGGCGGTACCCAGTTGATGCTGCGCGGGCTGGACAAGATCACCGGCCGGCCCACCGCCATCACCGCGCCCATCGGCAGGCCGGTGCGTTTCGCCACCCTGACCATCACGGCCCGCTTCTGCTATTCCACGCCCGCCAGCGAGACGCCGGAAACCACCGCCTTTGTGCAGATCGAGGATCATCGTCCCGACCAGCCGGCGCGCCGCGTCTTTTCGGGCTGGATGTACGGCTCCAGTCCCGGCCTGAATGCGGTCGAGCATCCGCTCTATGACGTGTGGGTGATCTCTTGCAACAACGCGCCCGCGCCGGCCCTGGCCGCGAATACCTCCACCGCACCGGTAAAGGTGAAGGCGCCGGATTCGTCCGACAAGGAAGGCATTCAGGCCCTTCCCGAAGGCGCTGGGCAGTAGCCTAGAAGTACGGCCAGATCGCGTCGCGGCTCAGCGCGTTCGCAAGCTTCATCAGATATTGCTCGCGCGGGATTTCGATGGCGCCGAAGCGCGCCAGGTGTGCGGTGATGAACTGGCTGTCCAGCAGCACAAAGCCGCCGCGCTTCAATCCGTCCACCAGATGGACCAGCGCCACCTTGCTGGCGTCACGCACCCTGGAAAACATGCTTTCGCCGAAAAAGGCCGCGCCCAGCCGCACGCCGTAAAGCCCGCCGACCAATTCACCGTCCTGCCAGCATTCGATGGAATGGGCATGGCCGGTTGCATGCAGAGCGCAATAGAGCCGCAGGATCTCGTCATTGATCCAGGTTTCCTCGCGGCCGGGCGCCGGCGCCGCGCAGGCCTCCATCACGTCGCGGAAGGCGGTGTCGGCGGTGACGGTGAAGACGCCGCTGCGCACCGTGCGCGCGAGGCGGTGCGGCACATGGAATGCATCCAGTGGGATGATGCCGCGCTTTTCCGGCGACACCCAGTAGAGGGTCGGATCGCCCCGCCGCTCCGCCATCGGAAACAAGCCTTCGGCATAAGCGCGAAGGAGTATCTCAGGCGTGAGCCGCGGGGTGCCGTGCATTACTTCTTGTTGATCGCAACCGCGCCGGGACCGGCCGCGGCGAGATACAGGAAGATGAAGCAGAACAGGATGGCTGCGTCGCCGCCATTGAGGGCGGGATAAATCCCCCGGGGGAAGTGCGCCATGAAATAGGCCACCGCCATCATGCCCGAGCAGATGAAGGCAGCGAAGCGGCTGAAGAAACCGATCGCCACCAGTCCGCCGCCAACCACCTCGATTATGCCACCCACCAGCATCAGCGGCGGCAAGGGTCCGCCGCCACCCATCGGGGCGGGAAAACCAACCA
>JBBQBL010000225.1:0-4187 GCA_038317805.1 Micropepsales bacterium | reverse complement strand
ACCGTTCAGGGTCACAACACCATTGTTGACCGCCACGCCGATATGGGCGGCATTCACGCTGGGTTCGAAATCCAGTTCGTCAAGGATGTCCTGCTGAAGTGACTTGTCGCTCATTCTAGCCTCCTTGGCCGTCACCATGACGGCAGGCCGCAACAATGCGCCCATAGAACCGGACCGCCCTTGCGCCAGATCAATTGCCTCGGCCTGGACCTGTTGCAGTTTGAAATCCTTCAAAAGGATGCCAAATGGCCCTGAACCTGACATTCCTGGGCGGCGCCGGCACCGTCACCGGCTCGAAGTATCTGCTGGACGACGGCAACCACCGCCTGCTGGTCGATTGCGGCCTGTTCCAGGGGTTCAAGGCGCTGCGGCTGCGCAACTGGTCTGCCTTGCCGGTGCCGCCGGCCAGCATCGATTCCGTCGTGCTGACCCATGCGCATCTGGATCATTCCGGCTACCTGCCCCTGCTGGTCAAAAACGGCTATCGGGGAAAAATCGCCTGTACCGAGGGAACGGCCGAACTCTGCCGCATCCTGCTGCCCGATTCCGGCCACCTGCAGGAACAGGACGCAGATTTCGCCAACCGTCACCGCTTCTCCAAGCACATGCCGGCCCTGCCGCTTTATACCGAAGAGGATGCGCAGCGTTCGCTGGACCATCTTCATCCCCTGCCCTTCGACCAGCTCGTGACACTTCCCTGCGGTGCGCAGCTCCACTTTCTGCGGGCGGGTCATATCCTGGGCGCCGCCACCGTGCTGCTGAACTGGCACGGCGTCACGATTGCATTCTCCGGCGACATCGGGCGCTACAATGACCCGTTGATGGCCGATCCCGTTACCCCGGCCCGCGCCGACTACCTGCTGATGGAATCCACCTATGGCGACCGGCGTCATGATGCCGCCGATCCCGAAGAGGCGCTTGCCGACATCATCAATGCCACCGCGCATCGCGGCGGCACCGTGGTCATTCCCTCGTTCGCCGTTGGAAGAGCCCAAAGCCTGCTGTTCCACATTGCGCGCCTCAAGGCCGCGGGACGGTTGCCGCGGCTGCTGCCGGTGTTCCTGGACAGCCCCATGGCGATCGACGCAACCGACATCTTCCGCCGGCACCCGCAGGATCACCGGCTAGGCGCCCAGCAGCTCGCACTGCTGGATGGCGGAATCCACTATGTCCGCACCAGCACCGAGTCCAAGGCGCTGACCGCAAATCCGGTCCCCAAGGTCATCATCTCGGCCAGCGGCATGGCGACCGGGGGCCGCGTGCTTCATCATCTGGAACGCTATGTGCCCGATCCGCGCAGCGCGATTGTCTTTGCCGGTTTCCAGGCGGGCGGCACGCGCGGCGCGGCGATGGTGGCCGGTGAACAGCGCATCAAGATGTACGGGCACTATCTTCCCGTGCGCGCCAAGGTTCACAACCTTGCCATGCTGTCGGCCCATGCCGACCAGGACGAGCTGCTGCGCTGGGCCAGGGGCTTCACCGTACCGCCGCGCCAGACCTTCATCGTGCATGGCGAACCGCAAAGCGCCGACAAGCTGCGCCACGTATTGGAAGAGGAATTGCGCTGGAGCTGTCTTGTCCCGGATCACGGCCAGACGGTCGCACTGACATGAGCCTGCCGCAGACCGGAAAATTGAAAGCGCGGCGGCTGGGCATCGACACCCATGCCGAGGCCATGGTGTTCCTGCGCAAGGATTCAGCGGTCTGCCGGTCGGAAGGATTCACCTCCCACAATCGCATCCTGCTCGCCACGGGACGGCGCCATGCCATTGCCACGCTCTACGAGGTGGAAGGCGGGATATTGGCCCCGGATGAAGTGGGCTTGTCCGACGTCACATGCCGCCTGCTGGATGTGCGCGACGGCGAGGCGATCACGGTGCGGCACGCGCCCCCGGTGGAATCCCTCAGCCTGATGCGGCGGCGCATCTACGGGCACGATCTGGACCCCGATGCGATGCATCGCATTATCGCCGATATCGTCGAGGGCCGTTACTCGGCCATCGAGATTTCCGCTTTCATCGCCGCCTGCGCCACGCGGCCGCTGGCGCATAACGAGATTTGCGGCCTTACCCGGGCCATGGTGCAAACCGGCAACCGGCTGCTATGGGACGCACCGATCATTGCCGACAAGCATTCGGTGGGCGGGGTTCCCGGCAATCGCACCACACCTATCGTGGTTGCGATCTGCTGCGAACTCGGCCTGGTCATGCCCAAGACATCCTCCCGCGCCATCACCTCGCCCGCGGGCACCGCCGACACCATGGAAACCCTCGCGCCCGTGGCACTGAACGAACGGCAAATCCGCGCCACCGTGCTGCGCGAAGGCGGATGCATCGCCTGGGGCGGAGCCCTCAAAATAAGTCCGGCCGATGACATCCTGATCAGGGTCGAGCATGCGCTGGACCTGGACAGCGAAGGCCAGATGATCGCATCCATTCTTTCCAAGAAGATCGCTGCCGGCGCGACCCATCTGGTGATCGACATGCCGCTCGGCGCAACCGCCAAGGTGCGAACGCCCGCGGCGGCGGCCGCTCTCAGCCAGGGCTTGATGTCCGTGGCGCATGAATTCGGCATCAACCTGCATATCCTGATGTCGGACGGCGCCCAGCCCGTGGGACGGGGCATAGGCCCCGCACTGGAAGCCCATGACGTTTTGGCCGTGTTGCGCAACGATCCCGGCGCACCAAAGGATCTGCGGGACCATGCGCTCGCGATAGCAGCGGCGCTGCTGGAACTGACCGGCAAGGCGCTGGCGGGCAAAGGTCTTGGCATGGCAACGGATGTGCTGAACAGCGGGCGCGCCTGGCAGAAATTCCAGCGGATCTGCGAATCCCAGGGCGGGCTGCGCACGCCGCCCATTGCCGGTTACCGCAGGCCCCTGACCGCGCCTGCGGACGGCATCGTTACCGCCATGGACAATCGCAGGATCGCCAGATTGGCCAAGCTGGCCGGGGCGCCTGAAGACAAGGCGGCCGGCGTGGAAATGCATGTCCGCATCGGCGATGCCGTCACGCGCGGCATGCCATTCTGCACTGTCCATGCCGAGTCGGAAGGCGAACTGGAATATGCGTTCGCCTATGCCCTGGCCAACCAGGACATGTTCAGCCTGGTGCCGCCGTGAAACCGCGCCTTTATATTGGCCTGCCGGGCAACGAAGCCATGGCGGCCCGGCTGGCCGAGCTGGAAAACGCCGAAACCGGCCTTATGAACCTACACACATTTCCCGACGGCGAAACCGGGCTTCGATTTCTTGGCAATGTGGCAGAGCGGGATGTGGTGCTTGTCTGCACCCTGGTGCAGCCGAATGATAAATTCCTGCCGTTGGTGTTCGCGGCGCTGGAAGCGCGGGCGCGCGGCGCCTGGCAGGTCGGCCTGGTGGCGCCCTATCTGGCCTATATGCGGCAGGATAGCGCCTTCCGTCCGGGAGAAGCGGTGACATCGCGGGCGTTCGCACAGCTCCTGTCCCGCAATTTCGACTGGCTGGTCACCATGGACCCCCACCTGCATCGCATTCATGCATTGGAGGAAATCTATTCCATTCCCGCCGTCGCGGTGCATTCCGGCCCCGCTTTGGCATCATGGATCGGCGCGAATGTCCCCCGCCCCTTTCTGATCGGTCCTGATGCGGAAAGCCGGCAATGGGTCGGCGCGGTTGCGGCGGCCTGCGGGGCGCCCTTTGCCGTGCTTCACAAGAACCGCGCGGGCGACCGCCGGGTGAGCGTCGAGTCCATTCCCGCAATCCCCGCCCGCGCCACGCCGGTATTGCTGGATGACATCATCTCAAGCGGGTCCACGGCCGCGGAAGTCCTTCGCCGTCTTCCGGCGGGATATTCTCCTGTCGTCCTGGCCATACACGGCGTTTTCGCGGGCCGCGCCCTGAACAAAATTCAGCGCGGCAGCGGGGCGCGCATCATCACGACCAACAGCATTCCCGGCCCGACCGCGCAGATCGACATTGCGCCCCTGATCGCAGACGCTGTGAGCGCCTTGGGCACGCTGCCCAGGGAAACAAAGTTCCACAAATGAAGATGGTGACCCCGGCTGGGTTCGAACCAGCGACCACCGGCTTAGAAGACTTTGCCTATGCGATTTGCTGCGATTGGCTGCAACGCGTTGCGCGACGGAAACCCAATTAAACTGGGCACTAGTTCTCTCTTCCGTTGACAACGTGTTGCAGCCGATATCAG
>JBBQBL010000224.1:0-4194 GCA_038317805.1 Micropepsales bacterium | reverse complement strand
CATCAGGCCTGCGCCCCACACCCACCAGCCTTCGCGCGCCCGGCGAATGGCGGCATAAAGCACCGGCAAGAGCAGAACCATGGCAGCGAAGTTCAGGGCGAATCCGATGCCAAAGTCTCCCAGCCATTGCCAGAAATTCTGATTGGACAGGCCATAGGCACGCTCGCGGAAGAAACCCTCATAGACCAGGATGGGGAACGTCATCAGCGTGGTCAG
Source organism: Micropepsales bacterium (assembly GCA_038317805.1). Classification (GTDB taxonomy): domain Bacteria; phylum Pseudomonadota; class Alphaproteobacteria; order Micropepsales; family Micropepsaceae; genus Rhizomicrobium. The sequence continues at coordinate 3,978 of JBBQBL010000224.1, read as the reverse complement.
CGGCACATAGACCGCGACATACAACATGACCTGGTAGGTGCGGCTGTGGGTGCGCTCTTCCACCCAGTCGCTGATGCGGCTGGAAATTTGCAGCCACAAAAGAATGCTGGCCACGGCAAGGCCGTAAATCAGGTCAACCAGTTGCAGCCAGTAGCCGCCTTCGAAATAGGCGTCAGACCTGGCGCGGGCTTCGCCGCTGACGCGCGCCAGATATTTCTCCGTCGCTTTGGCCGCATCAAATATGGGCGGTGCCATCGGGGGCAGGGCGGCGACCTGGACATGGGCGGTGGGCGCCGCACGGGGCCCCAGCTGCACTTCCATTGGCTGAGCCGGCGCGGCCGATACCGCGGGCTGCGCCATCGCCGGCGCCGCCAAAGCGAGCAGGAACAACAAGGCGGCGGCGATCCGGTGCAAGGCCATAGGCTTTTTTCCCCGCAGCGACCCTAACAGGATTTCAGGCCCACCAAAGCCCCTTTGCTGCTAGGATGCATTATCATGTCCCGCCCCATTTTCGCCGTCATCTGTCTTTGCCTTGCGCCCATGGCGGCACTGGCCGCGGTGGGCGCGGCGCCATCGGTGCCTGACCGGGCGCATTATCGTCGCTGCCTGGCGGACAGCAGCGCCAATCCGGCCGTCGCGCTGGCCGATGCGGAAAGCTGGATCAAGGCCGGCGGTGGCGTTCCAGCCGAGCATTGCGCCGCCCTGTCGCTGGTGAGCCTCAAACGTTATCCCGAAGCGGGCGCGCGGCTGGATCGTATCGCAAGCGGACGCGCCGCCCTGGATGTGCAGTTCCGCATCGCGCTTTACGACCAGGCCGGCAATGCCTGGCTGCTGGCAGGCCAGGGCGCCAAGGCGGTGCAAAGCCTGACCGGCGCGCTGACATTGTCAGCCGGCGATCCTGACCTGTTCACAGACATGGCCCGAGCCCAGGCGATGGTGCGCAACTGGCACGAGGTTGTGCTGGACCTGAATGCGGCCTTGCAGCTATCGCCGCGCCGCGCCGACCTCCTGGTGTTGCGGGCCAGCGCCCGCCGCGCCCTCAAGCAATATGCCGAGGCGCGCGCCGACATTGACAACGCATTGAAGCTGAAACCCGGCGACAGCGACGCCTTGGTGGAAAGCGGGTTGCTGCGCAAGCAGATAGGCGACCTGGGCGGAGCAAGGCGCGATTTCCAGGCGGCGCTGAAAGGCGCATCCGCTGAAACCGCCGCCGAAGCGCGCGAAAATCTCGAAGCGTTGAAACCCTGAAAATCCGGAATCAGAAGTCCAGCTCGGCGTAATGGGATACCGGCGGCTGGCCGGGAACACGGTCGGCCAGGATGGAGCGGAAGGATGGCCGCGACTTCATCCGCACATACCATTCGGCGGCAGTGGGAAAATCGGTCCAGGGCACTTCGCCGAAATAGTCCAGCGCCGACAGATGCGCCGCCACCGCCAGGTCACCCAAGGTGGTTTCGCGGCAGGCGATGTTGCCATTGGTCTCGGCCGCCAGGCCGATTGCTTTCAGCGCCAGTTTCAGTTCCTCGCGGCCGGCGCGGATCACATTCATGTCTGGGGCGCGGCTGAAGCCGGCGCCAGTAAAACGCGGTGCGGCTTTCTCATAGACGATGCGCTGGGTCACCTGCTCGTGAAACGGCCCCATCGCCCAGTCCACCCAGCGCAGACAGGCCAGGCGCGCCGCATCATCGGCGGGCGCCAGCGGATGATCGGGATAATGATGTTCCAGGTGATCCAGGATTGCCCACACGCCTTCGCAGCGCGTGCCATCCAGATCGGTGAAGATCGGCATGGATTGCTTGGGATCGTCGGACATCGCCGGATCGCAGGCCACCCGCTTTTCGCCGACCATCAGGCGGGCCAGGCGGCAACTGGGTGACAGCATCAGGTGAATCAGGCGGCGCATCCGTCCTCAAATAGCAAAGCGGTGGGACATTAGAAATGTCCTCAAGTAGCCAAGCGGTAGGGCATAAATAAGGAGGGTCTTGTAAGCGAGCCGCCTATTTTACGCAAAAGTTCAGGCCATCGCGCATCACCATCGCCCCGCGCCCCTGCAACATCCCGGCGCGGTGGCGGACATAGCGGCCCGGATGCGCCGCCTTCCACTTGTGGGGATTGGGCAGAATGGCGGCCAGCCGGGCGGCCTGATCGCCCGTCAGCGAACCGGCGTCGGTTCCAAAATAGGCGCTGGCGGCGGCCTCGGCCCCGAAAATGCCGTCGCCCCAGTCCACCGTGTTGAGATAAGCCTGCAGGATGCGCTTCTTGGGCCACAGCGCCTCTATCATCACGGTGAGATAGGCTTCCAGACCCTTGCGGATCCAGCTGCGCATGGGAACCAGGAACAGCGTGCGGGCGGTCTGCTGGGAAATGGTGCTGGCGCCGCGCATCGGCTTTTTCGGGTGACGCTTATGGTCCTCCATCGCCTTGTTTATGTTGACCCAGTCAAAGCCGTTATGGGTGCAGAAATTCTGGTCCTCGGCGCCGATGACAGCCCGCTCCAGCCGGGGTGAAATGTCGTCGGTCCAGGAATAGGACGCGCCCTTGCCCATCGCCAGGCTGACCAGCATTTCCGGGGTTCCGGGAATGGGCAGGAAACGGAAAATCAGCAGCAGCAGGATAGGGGCAGGGACCAGGAGTACGAGCAGCGCCAGCGCCAGCTTCCAAAGCCAGCCGCGCCCGCGCCACAGCCCGATTCCTTTCCCCGCCATGCGCCAGCATAACAAACTTTATAGGATGCGCGAGGTGCGGTGCGATGCTAACTGTTCGGCGCTTCTGACCGGGATTCGCCCATGCACGATATGCTGTTGTCCGTGATCCTGGGCGTGGTCGAAGGCATTACCGAATTCCTGCCCATTTCATCGACCGCCCATCTGCTGGTGACCGAGCGGCTGCTGGGTCTGGGCGAGGACTGGCAAGCTTTCACCGTGGTGATCCAGCTGGGCGCGATCCTGGCGGTGGTGTCGATCTATTTCCAGGTATTCTGGAAGGCGTTGATCGGCTTGCCATCGTCCGCGGACGCACGGCGCTTTGCGTTGGGATTGGTCCTGGCGCTGCTGCCCTCGGTGGTGGCGGGGCTGTTGCTGAAAAAGCTGCTGGACCGGGTCTTGCTGGATCCCGCCCATGCCATGCCCTTCATTGCCGGCTGCTGGATTGTCGGCGGCATCATCATTCTCCTGTTCGAGCGCATCACGCCAAAGGCCCGCTGGCTGGAGGGTGACAAGCTGCCTCTGTCCAAGGCGTTCCAGATCGGTTGCTGCCAGGTGCTGTCCATCATTCCGGGCGTGTCGCGGTCCGGCGCCACCATCCTGGGCGCCGAGTTGCTGGGGGTGGACCGCCGCGCCGCGACCTTGTTCACATTCTATCTGGCGGTGCCCACCATGATGGGCGCCACCATCCTGGAGCTGCATCAAAAGGCCGGGGCGCTCAGCCAGGGCCAGGGCGTGAACATCGCCATCGGTTTTGTGGTGTCGTTCGTGGTTGCTTTCTTCGTGATCAAGCAATTTCTTGCCATCGTCACCAAGTACGGCCTCAAACCTTTCGGCTGGTACCGGATTGCCGCCGGCATTGCCCTGATCGGCTATCTAGCCGTTCACTGAACCGGGGCGGCTGCGTATTCGCCCTTGGCGCGATAACGCCACAGGTAGGACGGGATCACCGCTTCCACCGAGGTCGGCGTGATGCCCAGGTCCGCCAGGCCCGCCGCGGTGGGCGCCACCACATTGTCGTGCTTGAGAAGCTTCACCTGATCGATGGTCAACAGCGGGTTGGGCAGCAGCTGCAGGAAGGCCGCCTTCAGCGATGCGATGGCAAAGGGCAGGGGCACCAGCGCGCGCTTGCGGCCGATCTCGCGCAAGATGATCTGCAGCAATTCCTTGAAGGAATAGGTGGCGGGGCCGCCCAGCTCATAGGTGCGGCCGTCCTGCCTGGACAGCGCGGTGACAATGGCCTGCGCCACATCGCCCACGAAGACCGGCTGGAAGC
>JBBQBL010000223.1:0-4220 GCA_038317805.1 Micropepsales bacterium | reverse complement strand
TATTTGCCGTTCGGTGCGCCGACCTTCGACCAGTCGGGCAATGACCGCAAAGGTCCTTCCCTGTTCGCCAATTCTCTGGTGGCGGTGAATGCGGCCACGGGCAAATATCTGTGGCACTTCCAGGCGGTGCGTCACGACCTGTGGGACTATGACCTGCCGCTGACCACGCTGGTGGATGTGAAGAAAGGCGGCAAGACCATTCCGGCCATCGCGGTTATGAGCAAGGCGAGCCTGCTCTTCCTGCTGGATCGTGTCACCGGCAAGCCGATCTACGACATCAAGGAAATGCCGGTGCCCACCGAGACCGACATGGAAGGCGAGAAGGTTTCGCCCACCCAGCCTGCTTCGATCACGCCGCCGCTGGGACGCACGTCCTTCAACATGTCCGAACTGGCCAACCTGACGCCGCAGCAGACCGAAGGCTGCAGAAAGCTGATTGCGGATCAGAAAGTCATAGGCGCCGGCTATTTCCAGCCGCCGCGGGTGGATCATGCCGTGGCGCGCTTTCCCGGCAATTGGGGCGGGATCGACTGGAGCCATGCCGCCTTCGATCGCAAAAGCGGCTATTACATCGTCAATGCCAGCGAGATCGGCTCGCAACAGATGATGATCAAGAAACCCGATGGCAGCTATGACATGAAATACGGCTACCAGTGGTTCTGGGACAAGGTCAGCCATATGCCCTGCCAGGTGCCGCCCTGGGGCAATCTCTATGCCATTGACGTCAATACCGGCGCCATTGCCTGGAAGAGCGTGCTGGGCGTGACCGATGGGCTGGCGAATCCCAATACCGGACGGCCCAATGTCGGCGGCCCTATCGCCACGGGCGGCGGATTGGTTTTCATCGGATCCACCGACGACAAGCGGCTGCGGGCATTTGACACGAAAACCGGCAAGGAGCTTTGGACCTTCCGCTTGCCGGCCTCGCTCTATGGCACGCCGCTGACCTACCAGGGGGCCAGCGGCAAACAGTATGTCGCGGCCGTCACCACGGGGGGCTTTTGGGGTGAAAATGCGGGGTCGGATGAGGTCACGGCGTTTGCCTTGCAATAGGCGGCCCGGCCTGTAACTCTCCGGGAAAAGGCGTTTTTCCGGGGAGCAACATGCAATCGAAACTGCGTATTGGCGTGATGGCCGCCGTCTTGCTGGGCGGCACATATATGGTGGGTGCCCATGCGGCCACCGACTGGCAGAATTATGGCGGTGACCGCGGCGCCCAGCGCTATTCGCCCCTGACCCAGATCACGCCCGCCAATGTCTCATCGCTGAAGGTCGCCTGGACCTATCATATGAAGCCGGCGGACGCGGCGCGCGTCGCCACCTCCCAGACCACCCCACTTGTGGTCGGCAACACCATGTATCTGGGTTCGCCCTATGGCCGGATCGTGGCGCTGGACGCCACCACCGGAAAAGAACTGTGGGTCTACAAGATGCCCGGCAATACGCGGCCCGCGCCGCGCGGCATGGCCTATTGGCCGGGTGAGGGTGACTACGCGCCCGAACTGATCTTCGGCACCAACGACGGCAAGATGATGGCCATCGACGTCAAGACCGGCAAGCCGGCCGAACGGTTCGGCGAGCATGGCGTGGTCAATCTCAAGACGCCCGACATCATGCGTGGCTATGACAAGAATTACGCGCTGACGTCTCCGCCGGGCATTTACAAGAATCTGGTGATGACCGGCGGTTCGGGCCCGGAAGAATCGCGCAGCATCTCGGGCGACGAACGCGCCTGGGACGTGCGCACCGGCAAGCTGGTCTGGACCTTCCATGGCGTGCCGCATGACGGGGAGTTCGGCGCCGACACCTGGGCGCCCGGTAGCCGCAAGGATCGCGCCGGTACCAACATCTGGAACATGATCACGGTGGACGACAAGCGCGGCATCGCGTTTTTGCCCTTCACCGGGCCGGGGCCGGACCGCTGGGGCGGCGATCGCCACGGCATGAACCTGTTCGGCAATGCGCTGGTGGCGGTCGACGCCAATACCGGCAAGCGGCTGTGGCACTTCCAGCTGCTGCATCACGAAGTGTGGGACTGGGACCAGCCCACCCCGCCGATGCTGTTTGACGTCAAGAAGGACGGCAAGATCATTCCCGCCGTGGCGGCGATGAACAAGTCGGCCTACCTCTTCATCCTGAACCGCATCACCGGCAAGCCGATCTATGACGTCAAGGAAGTGCCGGTGCCCAAGAGCAATGTCGAGGATGAAGAGACATGGCCGACCCAGCCCATTCCGGTGACGCCGCCGCCCTTGGCCAAGCAAAGCTTCACCGCTGCCACCGACGTGACCAACATCACGCCGGAGCTGGAAAGCTTCTGCAAGAACCTGATCAAGACCAACAAGCTGCATGACACCTTGCCCTTCTCGCCCATCACCAGCGATTCGCAGAACGCGCGCTTCCCCGGTTCGGGCGGTGGTCCGGAATGGGGCGGCGGTGCGTTCGATCCGCAGCTGGGCTACTTCATTGTCAACACCCAGGAGATGGGCTCGATCGAAAAGCTTGAGAAGAAAAAGGGCGGCTATTGGGCTTCAGCCAACATCCCCGACAGCTTCTTCGTGCAGGAGATTCCGGGCAAAGGCTATTATCCTTGCCAAAATCCGCCTTGGGGCGATCTGTGGGCCGTCAACGTCAATACCGGCAAGGTCGCCTGGCGCGTCAATCTGGGCGTCAGCGACATCATGCCCGAAGGCAAGCGCGATACGGGCCGTCCCAATCTGGGGGCGCCTTTGACCACTGCCAGCGGGCTGATCTTCATCGGCGCCACCGATGACAGCCGCTTCCGCGCCTTCGAGACTAAGACCGGCAAGGAGCTGTGGACCCAGAAGATGGAAGCCTCGGCCCATTCCTCGCCGGTGACCTATCAGGGCAAGGACGGAAAGCAGTATGTCGCCATTGTCGCGACAGGCGGATCGTTCGTGCACAGCCCGGCGGTCGGAGACAGCCTGATCGTGTACGGGCTGCCGTAGGAACTGCAGTCAGGACAAAAAAAGGGCGCTGGTCTGACGACCGGCGCCCTTTTCATTTCGGCTGAAGCGCGCGGCGCGGGGACTAGCGTCCGCGGGGATCGGCGGCCCGCGCCAGGGCAAGATGGCCGGCCTCGGCCTTGCCGGAGGCGGCGGCAAACGCCCGCATCGCGTTGATCTTGCCGACCTTTGCATAGCGACGCATCAGAATGTCGGCTTCCTTGTGGGCGGCGACCTGCTGGGCGATATAGCGATGGTCGAAATTCTCGGCCCGGGCGCCGCGCAGATCGTCCAGCATCACCCGGCGGCGGGCATCCACCGCGCCCAGCAGGGCGGCGTTGACGTTATTGTACCGGATCGTCTTTTTCAGCTTTGCGATCGCCGCGGTATGGGATTCCACCATCCTGCGGGCAAAGGACTTCACGGCCGGGCTGCGCGCCCGTTGCAGGGCGATCTTGCTGGCCGCCACGACATACAGGTCGTTGATACCGGCCGCGGTCACGAACCCTGGCGTGGTGCGCACCAGTTCCGCTGACAGCTGCCCGACCACACCGGCGGTGGAATCCTTCACCGCGCTCAAGGTCTCAAAGCGGGTATCGATTCGCCGTGCCGGCTGTGCGGCAGCGATGCCACAGCTCAAAAGCAGCGCCACAGCGGCGCCAGCCAGTTTGCCTTTCACCGAACATCTCCCCAACAGCCCGCCGGACTGTACCAGCGCCGCTTTTGGAATGAAATATCTCGAAAGTTCCGAATTAGCTGTGGGAGGCGTTATAGGCAGCCAGGCCCGCGGACCCCGGACAGAGCTCTTTTTCCGACAGTCGATTCAAGGGCGCATCCACCGTGTTCAGGTTGGCATGCATGTCCTTGGGCCCATTGTCCATATAGATCAGGCCGGTGACCAGTTCGCCCGCCGCGGCGCGGCTTTGCAGGTAGTTCACGGCCCCGATGCGGTCGAAGGGATCGTAATCGGCCGCCAGCTTGGCCAACTTCAGGACCCCGCCGTCATGCAGCGCCACCTCCTCGGTGGTGCCGGGCGCGTATTCGACCTTGATGGCCTCGCGCGGCTCCATGATGTCCAGCCGGTTGACCGCTTCATTGTGCTCGCGCACGAAATCATAGGCCTTGGTCGATCCGGCATGGTTGTTGAAGGCAACGCAGGGGCTGACAATGTCGATGAAGGCAGGACCGGGATGGCTCATCGCCGCCATGATCAGCGGCACCATCTGTGTCTTGTCGCCCGAAAAGCTGCGGCCC
>JBBQBL010000222.1:0-4230 GCA_038317805.1 Micropepsales bacterium | reverse complement strand
ATCTGCGACAGGTTCACGGTGTTGTCCTGGGTGATGTCTTCGCGGCGCACGATGCCCGACAGGCGCATGTCGCGCAGTTCGTTGTTCACGCGCACCTGCTGGTGACCGTCGATCACAAGGTTACCGTTGGGCAGGACCTGGGCGACCAGCGCCGCCAACGTCATGCTGATGGATTCCTGGCGCTGGATCGAGCCGGTGCCGACATTGGAATTGTCCGACCCCATTTTCACAAGGCTGGTGGGATCGAGTGTGTTGGGCAGGACCTTCTCAATGCCGAAGAAATTGGTGGCATTGGCATTTTCCGTATTGGTGCGGGCGCGCGAGGTGGAGTTCTGCATCTTCGCGGCATCGGTCACCGAGACATTCACCGTGATCACGTCGCCGATATGCATGGCGCGCGGATCGTGGAAGAAGCTCTGGGAGCCGGCCTGCCACAGCGAATTGTTGACATGGGTGATCGGCGCGGGGCGCGGGATCTCGGCCACGATAGTCTGGCCGGCCGGGTTGCCGACCTTGGCCAGCGCCGGGGCTTCGCCGACGCGTTCGAGACGGTCCACCGCCGAGCAGGCCGCCAGGGCGGCGCCGGCCAGAGCCAAGGTCGAGAGCTTCAGGATCAGGTTACGCATGTACTTATCCTATGAAAAAGAGAGACCTAACGACGGGCGAGCTGGTTGACGGGAGAAGAGATGGCGCCGGTGGCGCGCACCGTGCCGGGCGCGGTGACGGTGGCGGAGACCATGCGGTAGGAAACCGGATTCTGGACGGTGACGGTATCGCCGATGCCGCCTTCGCTCATCGCGCGGCCCATCGCCGACAACTGCACACCGGGCACCGAGAATTCCATGGTCACGGTCTGGCCCTTGGTGACAACGATCGGACGGCGCACATCGTCGCCGCGAAAGGGGCGGCCGGCGCTCAGCGTACGGCGCGCCTGCATGCCCTTCACTTCTTCCATCTTGGTGGGCAAGCCCGACACCAGGTCGGCGCCATCCACCGTGGCATAGGTGAGGTCGGATTCGCCGATGGTGTCGCCGCGGGCGATGTCGTGCGCCGGGACCACGACGCGCACCGTGCTGGCAAAGGCCGAACCGGCCAGCAGCAGCAACGCGGGGATCACCGCGAAGACACCGATGATGAGGAGGAATTTGCGCGTCATGTTACGACCCCAGGCGGTAGAGCGTTGGCGAGAGCCAGAGCGACCATTAAAAAAGAAGGCGAGCGGGTTCATGGCTATGAACCCAAGCGAGCCGTATTTTGCATCATCTGGTCGGCGGCGGAGACGACCTTGGAATTCATTTCGTAAGCACGCTGGGCGGTGATCAGCGCCGTGATCTCGTCCACCGAGTTCACGTTGGAGGTTTCCAGGAAGCCCTGCTGGATGGTGCCGTAGCCGACGGAGCCGGGCACGCCGGCCTGGGGAGAACCCGAGCCGGGGGTTTCCAGATACAGGTTGTTGCCGATGGAATTCAGGCCCGCTTCGTTGGGGAAGCGCGTCAGTTCCAGCTGGCCCACGGTCTGGGGTGTGGAGTTGCCGGCCACGGTGGCGTTGACCTGGCCCTGGGCATTGATGCTGACGCTGATGGTATTCTGCGGGATGGCGATGCCGGGCTGCACGACCAGGCCGTCCTGGGTCACCAGCTGGCCCTGCGGCGACAGCGACATGTTGCCTGAGCGGGTATAGGCGTCGGTGCCGTCCGACTGCTGGATGCGGAAGAAGCCCGAGCCCTGGATGGCGACGTCATAGGGATTGCTGGTCGACTTCAGGTCGCCCTGGGTGGTGATGCGATAGACCGCGGCGGTGCGCACACCGGCGCCCAGCTGGATGCCGTTGGGGGCATAGGTGCCCTGGTCGGATGTCTGCGACCCCGGGGTCTGGATGTTCTGGTACAGCAGGTCTGTGAACTCGGCGCGCTGCTGCTTGAAGGCCGTGGTGTTCATGTTCGCCAGATTGTTGGCGATGACTTCCACGTTGGTCTGCTGGGCGAGCATGCCGGTCGAGGCGATGGAAAGGGCGCGCATATCTAGGTCTCCTTAAACGGGCATCTGGCCAAGCTTTTCGATAGCCTGGCGCATCATGTCTTCCTGGGATTTGGCAAGCGTGGCGGTCGCCTCATAGGCGCGCATCACTTCGATCATGTGGCTGATCTCGATCACCGGCTGGACGTTCGAGGCTTCCAGCGCACCCTGGCGAACGCCGGAGTTGATGGCCGCGGTCGGTGTCTGGCCGGTGGAATAGAGATTGGCGCCCTGTTTTTCCATGGCGCTGGTGTCGGCGAAATCGACGATCTTCAGCTTGCCCAGCTGATTGCCCACGCCATTGACGACGCTGGAGATTGTGCCGTCGGGGGCGATGTTGATGTCGCCGTCGTTGGGGGTGATGGTGATGGCGCCGCCGTCACCCTGCACCTGGAAGCCCTGGCTGGTCACCAGGTTGCCGTTGGCGTCGAGGGAGAAGTGGCCGTCACGGGTGTAGCGCAGGCCGGCGGGGGTCTGCACCGAAAAATAGCCCTTGCCGGTGAGCGCGACATCATAAGGTGCGCCGGTCTGTTCGATATTGCCCTGGCTGGAATCGCGCATCACGCCGGCGTCTTTTACAAAGCTCATGCTTTGCGCGCCCTTCTGGCCTTCGGCCGGACGCAGCTTGGTGATGTATTCTTCGAATTTGGCGGCTTCGCGCTTGAAACCCGGTGTGGAAGCGTTCGCCAGATTGTTGGCGATCACGTCCATCGCCCGGTAAGCGGCGAGCTGATGCGAAAGACTAACGAGAAGTGAATTATCCATGGCTCCGGATCCTTTCTGGTCCGACGGACGGAGTGTTGCAGCCGCCGTGCCAGTCAAAAATGCCTGATTTTGCTGGGTTTTATGCGTGGCGCATGGCGGCGGCGGAAAAACTTGCCGGGCAGCGGCGCGCGCGCCCGGCAATTTGAACCACTCCTTAACCACGTTTGCATAGGGTGGCCCTCGCAGAGAAAAGCACCAGGACCGTTCCATGGCGAAGAAAGAAGCCGCACCGGAAGCCGAAGAGGGCGAAAAGCCCGAAGGCGAAGGCGCAGAGGGCGCACCGAAGAAGGGGCTGCTTGGCAAACTTCTTTCCAAGAAGATGCTGATGATCGCCGTGCCGGCACTACTGCTTGTGGTCGGCGGCGGCGGCGCGGGCGCCTATTTCTTCCTTATAAAGAAGAGCGATGCGGGCCATGAGGCCAAGGCCGAGGAAGTGCCTTTGACCCCGCCCAAGGTCGCGTTCAGCGACATGCAGGACATCCTGGTCAATATCCAGAGCAATGACGGCACCCCCGCCTATCTCAAGCTGGGCGTATCGCTGGAGCTGGAAGACGAAGAGCAGAAGAAGGCGATGGAGCCGCTGATGCCGCGCATCACCGACCAGTTCCAGGCTTATCTGCGCGAACTGCGCCTGGACGATCTCAAGGGCAGCGCCGGCGTGCTGCGCCTGAAGGAAGAATTGCTCCGCCGCGTCAATGTCGCGGCCGCCCCTTACAAGGTACGCGACGTGCTGCTGAAGGAAATGATCGTCCAGTAAGCCCGCAAAATGCGGAAAATATATCCTTAGAACAAGGACTTAATAGAATGGCCGACGAGAACCAGACCCCCGCTGCAGAAGACGCCGCAGCCCCCAGCGCGGCTGCGACCTTCGAAAATGCGCCCGACACTGGCGGCACGGCTGAACGCGTCCTGAACCAGGATGAAATCGACTCCCTGCTCGGCTTTGACGTCAATTCCGACCAGATGCAGGACAAGTCCGGCGTCCGCGCCATCATCAATTCGGCGCTGGTCAGTTACGAACGCCTGCCCATGCTGGAAATCGTCTTCGACCGCCTGGTGCGGTTGATGACCACGTCCCTTCGCAATTTCACCAGCGACAACGTCGAAGTCAGCCTGGATTCGATCACCTCGATCCGTTTCGGCGACTATCTGAACTCCATTCCCCTGCCCGCCATCCTGGCGGTGTTCCATGCCGAGGAGCTGGACAATTACGGCCTGTTCACCGTGGACTCCAACCTGATCTATTCGATCGTGGACGTTCTGCTGGGCGGCCGCCGCGGCTCGTCGGCCATGCGCATCGAAGGCCGTCCCTACACCACCATCGAACGCACCCTGGTCCAGCGCATGATCGAAGTGATCATGCAGGACATGTGCGCGGCCTTTGAACCCCTGGCGCCGGTCACGTTCAGCCTGGACCGTTTGGAAACCAATCCGCGTTTCGCCGCCATC
>JBBQBL010000221.1:0-4233 GCA_038317805.1 Micropepsales bacterium | reverse complement strand
TCCCAGCTGCATCCTGCGCGGCGATGAAAGCGTGGGCGAATTCTATTCCATCGCCATCGCCAACAATTACCAGCAGGCCGATACCGGCACCAAGATGATCCATCTGGGCGCCAACACCCGCAGCCGCATCATCTCCAAGGGCATTTCGGCCGGCAAGGCGCAGAACACCTATCGCGGGTTGGTCAGCATCTATGGCAAGGCGAAGAACGCCCGCAACTATACCCAGTGCGACTCGCTGCTGATCGGCGGCGACTGCGGCGCCCATACCGTGCCCTATATCGAAAGCCGCAATCCCACCGCGCGCATCGAACATGAAGCCACCACGTCCAAGATCGCCGAGGACCAGCTGTTCTATTGCCTGGCGCGCGGCATCCCGCAGGACGAGGCGGTGTCGCTGATCGTCAATGGTTTCTGCAAGGAAGTCTTGCAGCAATTGCCCATGGAATTCGCCGTCGAGGCGCAAAAGCTGGTGGGCATCTCTCTGGAAGGTTCGGTAGGTTAGTCATGCTCGAGATCAAGAATCTCCACGTCTCGGTCGGCGATAAGGAAATCCTCAAAGGCCTGACCCTGTCGATCAAGGCCGGCGAGGTCCATGCCATCATGGGCCCCAATGGCTCGGGCAAGTCGACCCTGTCTTATGTTCTGGCGGGCCGCGCCGGCTATGACATCACCGAAGGCAGCATCACCTACAACGGCGAAGATCTCGCCGCGCTGGCGCCGGAAGTGCGCGCCGCCAAGGGCGTGTTCCTGGCCATGCAGTATCCGGTGGAAATCCCCGGCGTCACCACCATGATGTTCCTGAAGACGGCGCTGAACAGCCAGCGCCGGGCGCGCGGCGAATCCGATCTGGATGCCGTGGCCGTGCTGAAGCTGGTGCGGGCCAAGGCCAAGACTTTGAACGTCAGCGAAGAAATGCTGAAGCGTGCCCTGAATGTGGGCTTTTCCGGCGGCGAGAAGAAGCGGCTGGAAATCCTGCAGATGGCGCTGTTCGAGCCCAAGCTGGCGGTGCTGGACGAAACCGATTCCGGCCTGGACATCGACGCCCTCAAGCTGGTGGCCGAAGGCGTCAACACCCTGCGCGATCCTTCGCGCGCCATGCTGGTGATCACGCACTATCAGCGCCTGCTGGACTACATTGTGCCCGACCGCATTCATGTGCTGGCCGGTGGCCGCATCGTCGCCGAAGGCGGCAAGGAACTGGCGCTGGAGCTGGAAGCCAAGGGCTATGAGCATATCCTGAAGGAGCCGGCATGACGCTGGCGCTGCCCTCAACCATCCAAGCCCGCAAGGCCGAGGCCGCCACGATCTTCGGATCGCATGGCGTTCCCACGCGCCGTGTGGAGGAATGGAAATATTCCGACCTGAAGGTAGCATTGGGCGAAGCTGGCATCGGCACCGACCAGGCGCTGTGGCAGGTGGATGCGCTGCCGGATGGCGTCGAGATGTTCGACCTGTCCAGGAACGGTGCCCCGGACTGGGTGCAGAAACATTTCGCCACCGCCGGCCGCAACATCATGGGCACGGCCTCGCTGACCCTGTCGGATGGCGGCGTGGCGCTGCGCGTCGCCAAGGGTGCGAAAATTCCCGGACCGCTGAAGCTGGCCTTCCATGGCAACGGCCATGTGCGTGGGTTGCTGGTGCTGGAAGACGGCGCTTCACTGACCCTGGTGGAAAGCGTCGGCATCGCCGATTTCCGCAATGTCGGTTTTGAGATCGTGTTGGGCGAAGGCGCCAGCCTGGAACACGTACGGATCTCGCCGCAGGCCGCGGACGCGGTGTTGGTGGAGGAAGCCAGCTTGCGTATCGCCGCGGGCGGGCGCTACCGCGCCCACTTCGCCGGGTTCGGTAGCAAGCTGTCGCGCATGGAACTGGAAATCGCGCTGGAAGGCGAGGGGGCGGAAGCCCATCTGTCCGGTGTCTCGGTGCTGGACGGAAAGCGCCACAGCGACGTTACCACCCATGTCATCCACCGCCACGGCAACACCACCAGCACCCAGCTGTTCAAGCATGTCGCGGGCGGCAATGCCCGCGCCGTCTACCAGGGCAAGGTGACCGTGGCCAAGGGCGCATATGGCAGCGACAGCAACCAGAGCGCCAAGGCGCTGCTCCTGAGCGACAATGCCGAAGCCGATCTGAAGCCCGAACTGGAAATCTTCGCCGACGACGTCAAATGCGCCCATGGCGCGGCGGTGGGCGACCTGGACGCAGAATCCCTGTTCTACCTGCGCGCCCGCGGCATTCCCGAAGCGGAAGCCCGCGGCCTGCTGCTGCAGGCCTTCCTGGAAGATGCGGTGGCCCAGATCGTCAATACCGACCAGCGCGAATTGGTGCGCACCGAACTGCTGACCGCGCTCAAGAGGGTGGCATGAACGCACCTCTTTTAAATAAGCAGGGGAAAATCGCGGCCTCGTTCGACGCCGAAAAGGCGCGCGCCGATTTCGAAATCCTGTCGCGCACAGTCTATGGCAAGCCGCTGGTCTATCTGGACAGTGGCGCCAGCGCCCAGAAGCCGCGCGTGGTGCTGGATACGATGCGCGATTTCGCCCAAAGCGAATATGCCAATGTCCATCGCGGCGTGCATTTCCTGTCGGCGGCGGCCACCGATCGTTATGAAGCGGCCCGCCGCACGGTGCAGGCATTCCTGAATGCCGCCCGCGAGGACGAGATCATTTTCACCAAGGGCGGCACCGAAGCCATCAACCTGGTGTCCTATTCGTATCTGGCGCCCCTGATCCAGCCGGGCGACGAGATCGTGCTGACGGTGATGGAGCATCACTCCAACATCGTGCCCTGGCACTTCCTGCGCGAACGCGCCGGCGCGGTGCTGAAATGGGTCGATGTGCGCGACGATGGCAGCCTGGATATCGAGGCACTGGACGCCGCGATCACCAACAAGACCAAGTTGGTGGCTGTCACCCACATGTCCAATGTGCTGGGCACGGTCACGCCGCTGAAAGATATCATCACCCGCGCCCATGCCAAGGGCGTGCCGGTGCTGGCCGATGGTTGCCAGGGCGCGGTGCATGAAAAAGTGGATGTGCAGGCGCTGGACGTGGATTTCTATGTCGTCACCGGCCACAAGCTGTACGGCCCGACCGGCATCGGCGCGCTGTATGCCAAGCGGGCGCATCTGAAAGGCATGCGCCCCTTCAATGGCGGCGGCGAGATGATCCGGGAAGTGATGAAGGATCGCATCACGTATGGGGATGCGCCGGCCCGCTTCGAAGCCGGCACCCCGCCGATCATCGAAACGGTGGGTCTGGCGACCGCGCTGGATTACCTGTCGGGTTTTGACCGCGCCGCGGTCGCTGCCCATGAACATGATCTCCTGACCTATGCCCGCGAGCAGCTGCGCCAGTTCAACTGGCTGCGGGTGATCGGCGATGCGCCGGGCAAGGGCGCCATCATTTCATTCGAAGCCGAAGGCATGCATGCCCATGACCTGGCCACCATCCTGGACCGGGAAGGCGTGGCGGTGCGAGCGGGGCATCACTGTGCCCAGGTGCTGATGGAACGCTTCAACGTGGCTTCGACCAGCCGGGCCAGCTTTGCCCTCTACAACACCCGCGCCGACGTCGACGCGCTGGTAGCGGGCTTGTCCAAGGCACGCGGGATACTTACGTGATGAACCTGCCATGACCGACAACGCGCTCCGTGAACTGTACCAGGAAGTGATCCTTGATCACTCGCGTCACCCGCGCCATTACGGCACGCTGGATCATGCCAGCCACAAGGCCGAAGGCTATAATCCTTTGTGCGGCGACAAGGTGACGGTGTACCTGAAGCTGGATGGCGATGGGCGCGTCGGCGACATCGCCTTTGAAGGCAAGGGCTGCGCCATCAGCCAGGCGTCGGCCTCGATGATGACCGACATGCTCAAGGGCCGCACCGCCGAAGAAGCCGAGAAGCTGATGCAGGGCTTCCTGCACCTGGTGAAGGGCGAAGACGCCAGCGACCTGCCGGAAGATGACCGGGAGCGGCTGGAGGTGATGGGTGGCATATCGGAATTTCCCATGCGGGTGAAATGCGCCACCCTGGCCTGGCATACTTTCAAGAATGCCGCGGAAGAGGGCGCGACCGCACAGCAGGAAAGCGCGACATGAGCGAGCCCGCCCAGATGCCCGCCCTCAGCCAGATCGAGCTGGACGATTTCACCGCCAAGCTGGTAACCGCCCTGAAGACCGTGTTCGACCCGGAAATCCCGGTTGATATCTATGAACTGGGGCTTATCTA
>JBBQBL010000220.1:0-4254 GCA_038317805.1 Micropepsales bacterium | reverse complement strand
CACCACCGCGGGTGCGTCGGACGACGGGGATTCGCTTTCGCGGCCGCTGGGCGCACCGATGATGTGGTTGCCGCCCGAGAAGGAAGGTGGATCGCTGGCCGGGAAGGAATCTTCCATCTGGGCGTCGATTTTTTCTTCCTTGGTGGCCGGGCTTTTGTCGGTGCTGTGATGCTCCGGCATTTTTTCATGCGGTTGGAGTTTGTCCGTGTGGGTGCTCATGAGTCGGCTCCTAAATCGCGCTACGTCGCGCTGGTGAACAGGTGCGGGAACAGGCCGACCAGCCCGATGAAAATCAGGTAGATGGCGATCAGGTAATTCAGCAGCCGCGGCAGGATCAGAATCAGGATTCCGAACAACAGCGCGATCAGCGGCTGGATCATGATGATGTCTACATGCATCGGTCTTCGGCCTCATTGGTCTGACCGATACAACGCGCGAGCAGGGTTCCCGGTGGCATGACAGTTCCACGAGGGAGGAAAGCCCTGAAAATCCGGGGGTTTGCGCCCGAATCCGGCCCGTGCTACGCGCGGTTTATGGTCCTTGGTTCCCTTTTCCGGCGCGGCCCATCGGGCGGGCGTATCCTGGTCGCCTTCGCCAGCCAGACCGGCGCGGCGGAGCGAATCGCCTGGTTGAGCGCCAATGCCCTTAGCGGTGCGGCAAAGAATCTGGTGCGGGTCGCCGCCTTGGGCGGGCTTACGGCGCAGGATCTGGCCGATGCCGGCATCCTGCTGGTGGTGACCAGCACCTATGGCGCGGGCGAGGCGCCCGACAGCGCGCGTGCCTTTGTGAGGAAGCAGATGGCGCAGATGCCGGCGCTGAAAGGTGTCCGCTATGCCGTGCTGGCGCTGGGCGACCGCAAGTATGACGCCACTTTTTGCGGCTTCGGCCGCGGGCTGGACCGCTGGCTGGCTTCTGGGAAAGCAAAGCGGCTGTTCGACATTGTTTGCGTTGACGGCGACGACGATACCGGGGCCATGACCAAATGGTGCGAACAGCTGAACAAGCTGGGCGCCGACACCAAGGTCGAACAGCTGATGCCCGGTGCGCCGCAGGACTGGACCCTGGCGGAGCGGCGCTTGCTCAATCCGGGCAGCCCCGGCGGCGAGGCCTGGCACATTGCCCTGGCGCCAAAAGATCCGGGCCAATTGAACTGGACGGCTGGCGACATCGCCGAAATCTGGCCGCGCAATCCGCAAGATCAGGTCGAGGCATTTCTGGCCCGGCATAAACTCGACGGCGGCCTCAGCTTCCGCTGGGCCGGGCACTGGATGTTTCTGCGCGACATCATCGCCCATTGCCGCCTGCCGCAGGATTACGAGGTGGAAGGCATCTCGCTGGACTGGCTGGTGGAGCGGCTGGAGCCATGGGCCCTGCGCGAATACTCCATTGCTTCGCTGCCGGGCAGTGGGCGCATGGAGCTTCTGGTGCGCAAGGCGGTGAAGGATGACGGTTCGCTGGGGCTGGGTTCGGGCTGGCTGACGCAAGGCAGCACCATCGGCGGCGTGGTCAGCTTGCGGCTGCGCCCCAATCCCAATTTTCATGCCCCGGCGGCCAAGGATGGGAACGAAGCGCCGCAGATTTTGATCGGCGCCGGCACCGGCATGGCGGGCCTGCGGGCGCACCTTCTGTACCGGGCGCAAAAGAAGTTGGGTGATGCCTGGCTGTTGTTCGGCGAGCGCAGTCCGGCGACCGATCTGTATTATGCCGATGACATCAAGGCCTGGGCTGCGGACGGCACTCTGGCGCGCACCGACCTGGTGTTTTCGCGCGAAGGGGGCCAACGCAAATATGTCCAGCACCTTGTGACGGACGAGGGCGCCCAGATCAAAAGCTGGGTAGACCGAGGCGCGTCCATAATGGTGTGCGGCGGGCTGAAGATGGCGGCGGGAGTCGAGGAGGCGCTGGTGGCGATCCTGGGTGAAGACCGTCTGGACGCCATGACACAGGACGGGCTGTACAGGCGAGACGTATATTAAGCGGCTTCGTTCTGCGACTGGCTTTGCGTTAAATGGTGCAGCATCAGTGCCGCGGCCTTGTCGGCATAGCCGGCTTCCAGCGCCGCCAATATCTCCAGGTGATCGTCGATGGCGCTGTGCACCTGTTCCATCGGATAGTCCAATTGCCCGATCAGAAAATCGCGCAGTTGCCCTTGCCGCTGCACCGCCTTCAGCATGGTGCGGTTGCCCGATGAGCGCGCCAGTTCTTCATGGAATTCGGCGTTCACGGCATGGAAGCTGGCGCCGTCGCCTGTCTTCCAGGGTTTCTTGCGCAGCTTTGTGTGCCGTTCGCGGGCGCGCTCGGCCCAGGCGCGGTCCAGCTTGAAGCCGGGCTGCAGCAGCATCTGCGGCTCCAGCGCGCGGCGGAAGGCATAGCTTTCGTTCAGGATGCGCGCCGGATCTGGGACAAAAGCCCAGCCATTGCCCCGCTTGCGTTCCACCAGTCCCAACTCGCCCAGGTGGCGCAGCACCCGCATCACCGCGCCCAGCTTGGCGCCGAAACGGCGCACCACTTCCTGCTGAGTGAACTGGTCGTCCAGCTCACCGCCGGCGCGCGCCGCGGCGAGCGCCTCGAACAGACGCAGGTCTTCTTCATCCTCGGCAGAGCGTTCGTCGTCGTCCTCGGCCCCCGCCGGCAGCTTCGCCAGCACAAAGCCGCGCCCGCCGCGCGATGTGAGGATGCCGTCCGCCGCCAACAGTTTGAGCGCGCCGCGCACCGGCGTGCGCGACACGCCAAAGGCGTCACACAGGTCCAGTTCGACCAGGTGATGGCCTGCAACTGCGCCTTCATCCTTCAACAGCCGCAGAATTTTGCGCGCCAATTCGGACTGCAGACGGCTGGCCTTGGGGCGTTTGCCTGATTTTGAAAGGGGCATGGGACCGATATTGGTCTTTCGTCCCCAAGAAAACAATGGCTGGCGGAACTTTGACTCGGCTACCGGAGAGACGGAAGGTCAGTTGGCCGCCCTATGCGGACGGCCCGGGAAGGCTCCCATGTCCCAATCATTCGAACCCTGGGCCATCACCGGCAACATCGCGAGATTTAAGGCGCTGTTGGACACCGAAGTTGATCTTGGAAAGCGCAAGACCCTGGAAGGGCTCTTGGCGGAAGAGACCGTAAAGCTGGAACCGCGCGACCGGATTAGTCCGCCGCACAATGGGACCAAGAGGCCACAGCCCTGACGTGAAAAAAGACCCGGCGACAAGCCGGGCCTTTTTCATTCAACCGTGTGGGTTAGCGCTGCTTGTTCTGCTGGTCGCTGGACTGATTGCCAGACTGCTTGTTCTTCTGGTCGTCCTGGTTCTGCTGTCCCGGCTGGCGCTGCTGCTGTCCGGCCTGCTGGCCCGACTGCGGCTGGTTCTGGTGCTTCTGGTTCTGGTCGTTCTGGCCAGACTGGTTGTTCTGGTTGGTCATTCTTTTGTCCTCCAAAGGATGGTTGTCCCAGCCCTTTGTGAACCCCTGCTTTGGACCATCGTTCCTGTGGAACATCGCAGTTCCCAAGGTTTCTTCGTGCATTTTCCGTCACTTGCACAAAGCGGCGGCTTGCTGGTTTCGCAGGCGCAAACAAGCGGCTGGTTTGATCGCGGTGGAACTCGCGCATAAGCTTGCCGCCAACAAGAACAGAATCGTTGGGGTGGATTTCATGCAGCATGACCCGCGCGCGCTCAGCCGCCGCCGCCTGCTGGCGTCGGTGGCGGCGGTGCCGATCCTGGCCGCGTCAGCAGATGGCCGCACCATCTCCGGCGAACTGCCCTGGTCGCCTTTTGCGGGGGAGCCGCCGCGTCCGGTCAATCCGCTGGGCTGGTACTTCTTCACCCCGGGCGAAGCGGCGACAGTTGAGGCCATCGTGGACCGCTTCATTCCCGGCGATCATCTTTCGCCCGGCGGCAAGGACTGCGGCTGCGCCGTCTTCATCGACCGCCAATTGGCCGGCAGTTTCGGTCAGTCCAGCCGCCTTTATATGAAGGGGCCCTTCATGCCGGGCCTGCCCACCCAGGGCTATCAGGGCGATCTGACGCCGGCCGGGCGCTATCGCCTGGGCCTGCGGGCGCTGAACGACTACACCAACACCACCTACAAGAAGGACTTCCGCGCCCTGACCATCGATCAGCAGGACGCGGTGCTGGCGGGCCTGGACGGCGGCAAGGTCAAGCTGAAATTGAAAACCGGCTTCAGCACCAAGGAATTCTTCGAGCTGATGCTGCAGAACACGATGGAAGGCTTCTTCGCCGATCCGCTGTATGGCGGCAACAAGGG
>JBBQBL010000219.1:0-4281 GCA_038317805.1 Micropepsales bacterium | reverse complement strand
CGGGCAATTGCTGGACAAGATGCTGGCCAGCATCGGACTGGACCGCAACACCAACGCCTACATCACAAACGTGATCAACTGGCGTCCGCCGGACAATCGTGATCCCACGCCGGAGGAAGCGGCGGCCTGCCTGCCATTTCTGCGCCGGCATATCGAGCTGGCCGATCCGCAGGTCATCATCCTTCTGGGCGCGGTTGCGGCACGCCATGTGGTGGGAATTTCCGACGGCATCATGAAATTGCGCGGCCGCTGGCTGGAATATCACGTCGGTGATCACATGGTGCCGCTGATGCCGACCCTGCATCCGGCTTACCTGTTGCGCCAGCCGGCGCACAAGAAGCTGGCCTGGCGCGACCTACAGGCGGTGCGGGACAAAATGCAGACCCTCGGGTTGCCCGCCGTGGCGGCGCGGTCTAACTAGAGTCCCTGCTTCGAAGGCTTTGGACCATTCGCACACACGTCGCCCTAGCCTGCCTGCTGCTGGCCATCGCGCCGGCTTGGGCGCAGCCTGCCGTGCCGCTGACGTCGCCGCCACCTGCACCGGTTTCCGCACCAGCCGCCCCCGTTATCCTCAGCCCCGATGACGTGGCGCTTTATAAAGAGATCATGGCGGCGCAGCGCGATGGCAAGACCACGCGCGCCAAAAGCCTGATCGCCAAACTCAACGACACGTCGCTGGTAGGTTATGCGCAGGCGCAGGGCTTTCTCTCCGCCTCGCCCAAGAACGTCACCGCCCAGCCTTTGGTGGAATGGCTGACCCAGTATCGCGACCTTCCCGTCGCCGACCGCATCTATCGCCTTGCGGTGGCGCATTCGACAAAGAAGGTGCGCAAGCATCGCAAGACCATCATTGTGGCGGTGGTGACCAACATCCCCGTTCCCACCGGCGTGGGTCGCCGCACCGGCGGCTACGAAGACCAGGAACTGCCCGAGCCGGTGCCGGCCGCGGACTCCGCGCGCGCGGTGATGCCCGGCATCCTGGCCGCCATCAAGGCCGGCAATCCCGATCAGGCGCTGAGCCTGATGCAGTCGGTGCTGGCCGGTGCAACACCCTCCGATGCCGCCGTGATGGCGCATCGCATCGCCGCATCTTATCGCGCCGAGGGCCGCGATGCCGATGCCTACAAGCTGGCAACCTCGGTCCCCATCGGCGGCATGCCGCAACTGCAATGGGATGCCGGTTTTGCCGCCTATCGCCTGGGCGACTGGAAGAATGCCGAAGCGTATCTGGAAGAACTGGCGGAAAATCGCGACGCCCAGCCATCCCTGCGCGCCCAAGCCGCTTTCTGGGCGGCGCGCGCCCATATGCAATCGGGCGATCCCTTGAAGGTCATCACCCTGCTGAACTTCGCCGCCGGCAAGCAGCCCAGCTTCTATGGCCTGATCGCCGAACGGATGCTGGGCATCGACACCCAGACCGGCTTTGCCGACGCCATCCTCAACGAGAATGATTTTCGCGACCTGATGGCGGTGCCCGCCGCGCGGCGCGCCGTCGCGCTGTACCAGATCGGCGAAACAGAATTTGTCGGACCTGAGCTGAACCGCGCCTTCGTGAACAACAATGAGCGGCTGGACCCCGGCATGGCTGCGCTGGCGCGCGCGATCGGCGTGCCCAATGTCGAACTGCGCGCCAGCGAGGCCAGCGCGGCGCACGGCATCATGCTGACCGGTCTGTTCCCGGTGCCGCCCTACAAGCCCGATGGCGGCTATCGCATCGACTCATCGCTGGTGCTGGCCTTTGCCCGCATCGAAAGCCGCTTCCAGACCCAGGCCACCTCGCCGGTGGGGGCACGCGGACTGATGCAGGTGATGCCCGCCACCGCCGCCAAGCTGGGCGTCACCGATCCCGACACGCTCTATGATCCGGGCATCGCCTTGTCGGTGGGCCAGCGCTACATCGAACAACTGCTGGGCCGCCTGGATGGCAATCTGCTGCAACTGGGCGGCGCTTATAACGCCGGACCCGGGGCGGTGGACCGTTGGCGCACGACCAAGGCCGGCGGCAACGACCCCCTGCTGTTCTTGGAAAGCATACCGGTGGCCGAGACGCGCTCTTATGTGAAGCGGCTGATGGCCTATCACTGGCTGTATCGCCGCCGCTTCGGCCAGGACGCGATGAGCCTGCAGGAAACTGCTGCCGGCGGATGGCCGACCTATCGTCCGGCGCAAGGCACGACTGCTGCCACGGCGACCGGCCTTCGGACTAGTTCCCCGAACTAGGGATAAGCGTAGGCGCGAGCCAGAGCGCCCAATAAAAAAAGTTAGAGAAGCGATACCAGCCGCGACGGCACGCGCAGCGTGTGCAGCAGGGTCAGCGCAAAGCCGCGCAACGCGCTCTTGGGCGCGCGCGGCACATTCACCGCGCGGGAGCGCAGCACGATCAGCCGGCGGCGCCCGATGCGGCGGGCCATGTCGGCATCTTCCATGCCGGCCAGGGCGCGATAGCCGCCGATCTTCTGATAAAGACGCTTGGGGATCAAAAGCCCCTGATCGCCATACGGCAGCGCCAGCAACGAGGTGCGCAAATTCGCCTTGGCTTCGGCGCGGCGCGCTTCGCCGCCGAAATCTTCCAGCGCAAAACGGAACACCGCGGCGCGCGGCCGTTCCATGATTTCCTGGTTGATGAAAGACTCCGCTTCCACTTCCCAGCCCGGCTCCAGCGCCGTCTCCGGATGCAGGAACAGCAGCCAGTCGCTGCGCGCGATGGCCGCGCCTTCGGTCAACTGGGCACTGCGGCCCTTCCTGGCACGAACGATGTGCGCCCCGGCGGCATCGGCGATCTCCAGCGTGGCGTCGCTGGAACCGGAATCGCTGACAATCACTTCACGCACCACGCCGCGCACCGCCGCCCCGATCAGGCTGTCGAAACAGCGCGGCAGCAGGCGTTCGGAATTGGACGTGGGAATGACGACTGAGATCATTCCGTCATAATGGCGCAATTGCTGCGCTGCGCCAAAAGAAAATGCGCCGCATGCCCAGGAGTGGTTAAAGCTGTACCGGGAAAATGAAGGCTCTTTAATCTGCCTATTTCACAGGCACCGCATAAGCCTTGAAGACGCCCGGATCCTTGTTCTTCAGCGCCGGATCGCGCTGATAGTTCAGCTTGGCTTCCAGCACATAGGCGGTTCCGCCGACCACCGTCACCGCCGTCGGCAGCATGTAGCCGCCCTTCACCACGGCGATGTTGGCATTATCACCCGACACCGTCACTTCATCCAGGCGGCCATTACCATCCTTGCCCCGGCCTTCGACCATCAGGATCTTGCCGGACGAGGACAAGCGCATGCCGTCGGGCTGGTAGATGTCCATCGAGGTCGCCAGGTTCACGCCCTTGCCCGCCGAACCATCGGCGTTCATGGGAATGCGGATCAGGTGATTGCCGTTATAGGTGTTGGTGTAGAGCGCATCGCCCTGCCACACCAAACCGTCCAGCGAGGAGTCCGACTTGTCGTTGGTGTACCAGACGCTCAGCGCATCGCTGCCCGCTGCCAGCTTCAGCACCCGGCCCCCCTTGGTGTCGGTGAGATAGGCGTCATTGCCCTTCATCGCGATGTCATTGCAGAAGCCGCCGCCGGGAAGCTCGTTGGTCTTCAGCAGTGTGGCGGTCTTGAGCGAGAAGGTCTTCAGGTACGCGTGATCGCCATTGTTGTCGCAGACATAGAGCGTGCCCTTGTCGGCCAGCACGCCCAGCACCTTGCCGAAGTTGCCCGCTTCCTTGCTGATCCAGGCCTTGGCGGTACGCTAGCCCGGCAAGGCGCGATAGACCGCGCCCAGGTTCATCGAGCCGATATAGATGGTGCCATTCGGCGTAGAGGTCAGGCTTTCGGGGAACGCCATCGGCACATCCACTGTGATGTCGGCGGCAAAGGCCGGCGCGGTGAGCGCGGCCAGGATTGCGGCGGCGGCGAACAGTTTCATGCGAGTCCCCTTATTGTTTATCGGGCGGGTTCTAGCACGACCGGAACGAATGGCCTTCCCAACCCGTTGGCTACAGTCAGAGCGGGTCCACCGCTTTGGTCATTTTCGAGAGAGCCCGGCGCCCAAGCATCCCCAGCCCCCAGCGCCGGGCTTTTTTGTCCGTACGATATGGAACCGAAACGCCTGTGCCCGGTTTACAGGGTATGGAAAAGCTGGGGCTCTTCAAACTTCGATTGATCGGCGGCACGGGCATGTCCTTGGATATGTTCGCAGAAAACGCCTTTATCGCCATCTACAGGGCCGCCACGGTCGCGATTGAGAGCGGGGCGACGGACTTCCAGCTGGCCCGACGTCGCCCGATCA
>JBBQBL010000218.1:0-4313 GCA_038317805.1 Micropepsales bacterium | reverse complement strand
CGTCGATCTTATTGGCCAGGTCGGTCCAGTCATATTCCAGCGGCGTGATGATGCCGGGCATGCATTGGGTGCTACTGACCGGAATGGTGGGCGAGCTGACGGGGTTGTCGGCCGGAAAACTGGCCGAAACGCTGCCGTTCTGGATATCCAGGTCCTGGACGCGGTCGGTGATGCAGCCGCCCCAGGTATTGTGATTATTGGGCACCCAGGTGTGGGTCCATTTCTGTGTCTTGCAGACCCTGCTGCCATTGCTGCCGCTGCAGCTACAATTGGAGCCGGAGAATCCGTTGCAGCTGGCAGAGGAAGAACCCTGGTCCACCGTCACCTTGTTCGTGCCATTCTTGGTGCTGGTCCAGCAGCCATTGTAATAGCGGTCGTTGCGCTCGGTGTTGTAGTTGCCGTTGTCGATGCTGGGGCAGATATAGCCCGTGTAGGTGCCCGAACTGGGGATCTTCGAGACCTTGCTGCTGGTCGAGGCGTTGGTCGGGTTCGGCATGCAGAAAAAGCCGAACGGGCTGGCCTGACCATTGCCGGTGGTGGTGAAGGGGCAACTGTCGCCCGGCCCCCAAGCTGCGAACACAATGGTACTGGGCGAACTGCCCGATGTAGTGCGCCGGTTGGGCACCGCATAGGTGTCGGTGATGGTGGTCGTGTTGGACGCCTTGGGCACCGCTTCCCAGAAGGTCCAGTCCAGATAGCTGGCGCTGGGGTTTGCCGTGCCAACACTGACTTCGCGGTTGAACGGCACGATCGAGACCTTGATGTCGCCCGCAGTGGTGGAGACGCCCTGCAGGCTGGTCAGCATGGTCTTGGCGGCGTTCTTTTCCTGGTAGATCTTGCTGTTGGTGTTGGAATTGTCGACGCAAGGCTGGCCGTCGGGCTGGCACATCGAGCCGGAGTTATCGAGCACCAGCGCCACCCACAATTTGCTCTGGCCCCACACCACCGTGCTGGAGGTGGACACCGGCATGGTGGTGATGCCCGCCAGCTTCATCAGGATGGTCGGCATCGGCGTGGTGGCGGTCAGCACCACCGAACCGGTGCTGTTATAACCGCTGGTGGGAATGGTGACGCTGGGCGTGCCAAACGCGGTCTTGTCCACGGTATAGTTGGCGTCAAAATATTTCTGCGCCAGCGCCTGGGCCGCGGTCTGGTCCAGGCCGGTGGTGGAACCGACCGCCAGCGCGGCGGCGTCCAGGGCGCCCGTCATCTGCTGGCGCACCAGCATGGCGCGCGCGAAGTCCAGGCCCGCGCCCGCCGCCAGGGTCATCGGCACCATCGCGATGGCGAACATCATTGCGACGTTGCCGCGTTTGGAGCGAACAAACGCGCGCGCCTTGTCGGCGATGGCTTTCATTGTCGTGCACATGGCGAGCCCATTCATCGAGGGCTCTATTTTCAGCGGAAAACAGTGAAGATGCTGTTGCTTTCCGCAAAGCTGGTAACGCAATCCTTAAGAAAATCGCGCTGGCTGTTAACGCTAGTGAACAACTGATTAAAATACCGTCTTTCCCGATTACCTTGGCGCGCCGCGCTTAACCCTTTGTTGAGCATGAAAGCCTGTTTGCCTTCGTTTAATCGGCGCGTCGCATTAAAAAGTGCGGGGCAAGAGGCTTAATCGTGCCGTGAGTTTCACCACGCGCTGCAAACAGCTCTATCGGCGGATGCGCGCTGATTCCCGCAAGGGATCGGCGGCGATCGAATTCGCCATGGTGGCGCCGGTGTTCTTCGTGCTGCTGATGGGCACGATAGAAGCGGGTGTCATGTTCTTCGCCCAGTCCGCGCTGCAGAACGCGCTCAACGACACCGCGCGCTTGGTGCGCACCGGCCAGACCGCTTGCTACACCACCAGCGGCGGCAGCTGCGTGGCCATGACTCAGGCGCAGTTCAAGACCAAGCTGTGCTCGCAGGTTTCCACACTGCTGCAGAGTTGCACCACCGGCGGCCTGCAGTTCGACGTGAATGCCTATCCCAGCGGCTACAGCACCGCCGCCAACACCTCGCCGCTGGACAGCGGCAAGAATCTCAACAACCTGACGGCATTCAATGTCGGCAGCGCCTGCGACGTGGTGCTGGTGCGCGCCTTCTACAAATGGCCGGTCTTTACGCCGGGCCTGAACTATTTCATGGCCAATGTGACCGGCAACTATCACCTGCTCGCCACCGCGGCGGCCTTCCGCAACGAGCCCTTCGACACCAACACGGGTGGCTGCACATGAGATGGCGGGGCTTTCGCAAATCGAAGGACGGCGCCGCAGCGGTGGAGTTCGCCCTATTGCTGCCGCTGATGATCTCGATGTTCTTCGGGGTGGTGGAGACCTCGCTGGCGCTGCTGTGCCGTGCCGACGTGTCCGTGATGGCTTCGACGGCCGCCGACCTGATCTCGCAGGTCAATGCCGCCAGCACCACCGACATCTCCAATGTCTATGCCGCCGCCGGCACCGTCCTCTACCCCTATTATTCCGGCGGCTCGACCGGCAAGCCCACCATCCGCATCACCAGCGTGATCTATGATACGACCAGCAACAGCACCACGTCCGGCAAGATCGCCTGGACCTGCGCGCAGGCCGGCACGGGCACCCTGACGCCGGCCAGCCGCGCGGTGGGCGACACCGTGACCCTGCCCCAGGCGCTGATGACCACCAATGGCAGCGTGATCATCGCCGAGGTGGCTTACAATTACGCCTCGCCCACCACCAAGGTGATCACCGGGCCGATCAACATGACCAACAATTTCTATACCAAGCCGCGCCGCATCGCGCAGATCGCCGCGCCCAGTTCCTGCACGTAAATCAGCGGGGCCCCCGGGGCGCGGACGCGCCCCTTCAGACAAAAATGCCGCGCATCAGCGCGGCCGAATAAGGCCTTCCTGCGCCACCGACGCCACCAGCAAGCCTTCGCGCGTGTAGATCGAACCGCGGTTGAACCCGCGCGCGCCCGACGCCGAAGGACTGTCCTGCACATAGAGCAACCATTCATCGGCGCGGAACGGGCGGTGAAACCACATCGCGTGATCCAGGCTTGCGACCTGCACATTGGAGAAGATGCTCTTGCCGTGCGGCAACAGAGACGTATCCAGCAACGACATGTCCGAGACAAAGGCCAGCAGCACCCGGTGCAGCACCGGATCATCCGGCAAGGCGCCGCGCGTTCTCAGCCAGATGTGATCCAGGGGGCTGCGCGCCGGGCGGGTCTCACCCAGGGGCCCGCGTCCCAGCACCGAGCGTGTTTCAAAGGGCCGCTCGCGCGCCACCCAGGCGCGGGCCGCGCCCGTCAGCGTTTCATCGCGCAGCAATAGCTGCTGATCGTCCTCCAGGCTTTCTGGCGGCGGCACCACCGGCATGTGGGCCTGGTGTTCAAAGCCCTCTTCGCTTTTCTGGAATGAGGCCGCCAGGATGAAGATCTGCAAACCGTTCTGCAGCGCCACCACCCGGCGGGCGCTGAAGCTGGCGCCGTCGCGGGACCGGTCCACTTCATAGCGAATGGGCACCTTGGGATCGCCGGGCCGCAGGAAATAGGCATGGAAAGAATGGCAAAGCCGCGCGGCGTCGACGGTTCGCGTTGCAGCAACCAGCGCCTGGGACAGGACTTGGCCGCCAAAAACCCGCTGGACCGGCTCAGGCGGCGAGACGCCGGTGAAGGCGTCTTCCCCGGCCTTTTCCAGGTCGAGCAGCGCCAGCAATCGGGTCAGGGCGGTATCAGGCATTTCTGGTCCTGGTCGAGCGGGGCTTTTTCTTGCTATCTATCTGATTAAGATATATAATTCTAGAATTCTGGGGCGTGTCCCGTTCTTGCCGTGCGAGTCGGCTGAAAAATTGTCAGCCGGCGCGAATGTACTCTCGGATCATTCACCCGAACCGCGCTGTTGCCTGCGTGTCACAGGGGTCGACTAAAACCTTGGAAACGTACCGCTTACCTCCCGCAAAGCAGCATATCATATGGAGACTTATCGGGGGATCACCGTTATAAGCGCTACATTGGTTCTTACGACATAGATGGGGGCGTTCCTGTCGGTCGGTATTTTCAAGCGAGGGTAGAAAAATGAAGCTTCGTATGCTCGCCATGGCGACTGTTGCCGCCGCGGCTCTCAGCACACCTGCAATGGCCGGCGATGGCTGGTACTTGGGACTTGGTGGCGGCTGGGACAACCAGGTCGGTTATCGGGTCAAATCCACGACTGGTGCCCTTGCGGGTGCCGGATCGAAGATCAATTCGCAGGACAGCGCCATCGGCGTGGCGTCCGTGGGCTACAAGTGGGCCGAAGGCTGGCGTCTGGAGAACGAGTTCTCCTTCACCCAGCATGACACCTCGCT
>JBBQBL010000217.1:0-4404 GCA_038317805.1 Micropepsales bacterium | reverse complement strand
CGCAGCTGTTCGTCGCGGTGGCGGCGCTTCCTGCCGCCGCGGCGCCCGGGTCCTATGAGACGGTGCTGGGGCCGACACCGATCAACCATACGACCAAGACCGCACTGATCGGCGAAGGCGCGGTCATCGCGACCCTGACTGGCAACACGCTGAAGATATCCGGCACGTTCCAGGGCATGTCGGGCGCTGCGTCCGACGCGCACATCATGATGGGCGAGGCCATCGGCATTCCCGGTAATCCGATTCTGGATCTTGCCGCGACCAACGCAGCCAGCGGTTCGATCAGCGGCACCTTCAGGTTGACCAAGGTCCAGCTCGCGGCTCTGCGCGCTGGCCGGCTTTATGTCCAGGTCAACAGCCAGGTCGGTCCGGCGCCAGGCGGTAATCTGTGGGGCTGGCTGCTGCCCGAACACGTCAAGGCCGGACAGGATGAGCCGCAGTTGGGCGACTGGTTTCTGCCGCAAGGCGAAGGCCTGCGCGCCGCCCGCAATGGCATCAAGTCCTGATCCACATAATAAAACGGGGTGAACCGTGAGAATTTTTCGGAAGACGACCGTATCGGTTATGGCGCTTCTGGCGGCGGGTGCCGGATTGTTCGCTGGTGTGAGCCTGGCCCAGGCGCCTGCGCCTTTCACCGGTCCCCAAGCCGATGCCGGGCGCGCCGCCTATGCGGCAAACTGCATGAGCTGCCACCAGTCCAATCTCGCTGGCGAAGGTGATGCGCTGCCGCTGGCCGGCAAGACGTTCATCGCAGCCTGGGGCAAGCGCACGACCGCCGATCTTTACAACACCATTCATAGCTCGATGCCTTACGGCAAGCCGGGCAGCCTGGATGCCAAGACCTATGCCGGCCTCGTCGCCTTCATCTTGCAGTCCAATGGTGCCAAGCCCGGCGCGTCCGAATTTTCGCCTGCGACGGCGGTGAAGATTTCCGCCATCGCTTCGGGCAACGTGCCTGCCGACATCCAGCAAGGCGTCAAGCCGGCTGCTCGGGCGGCGCGTCCCGCCAGCGGCGGCAACAATACCGATTATGGCGGCCCGCCCCCCAGCGCCGATAACGGCGCCGGCATGATCCGCAGCTTCGGTCAGACGGTCGTGGGCGACATCAAGGATTATCAGCCGGTGACGGACGCCATGCTGACCAATCCGCCGGAAGCGGACTGGCTGGTCGGACGCGGCAACTATGCCAATTGGAGCTACAGCAGCCTCAAGCAAATCGACACCGGCAATGTCCGCGACCTGCAGCTGCAATGGGTTTGGGCGATGAACGAGGGCGGCGCCAACGAAACCGCGCCACTGATCCATAACGGGATCATGTTCCTGGGCAATACCTACAACACCATCCAGGCACTGGACGCCAGGACAGGCGAATTGCTGTGGGAGAACAGGGTAGGGCCCGCGCCCAGCCGTCCCAATTATGGCGGCATGCGCTCGATCGCGGTGTGGGGCGACAAAGTCTATTTCGCCGGCAACGATGCGGTGCTGCACGCCCTCGACGCCAAAACCGGCAAGCTCGTATGGAGCACGCCCTTGTCCGAGGTGCCGGGCCACAACAACACCAGCGGCGTGCTGGCGGTGCATGGCAAGATCATCACCGGCCTCACTGGTTGCGGCCGCATCCCCGCCAAGGACCATTGCTACATCAGCGCCTATGACGCCCAGACCGGCAAGCGGGTGTGGAAATTCGTCACCGTCGCGCTGACCGGCGAGCCCAACGGCGACAGCTGGGGCGGGCTGCCGGACGAGAAGCGCGCGGGCGCCGAAACCTGGATACAGGGCGCGTTCGATCCCGTGCTCAACCTGACCTATTGGGGCACGGCCCAGGCCAAGCCCTGGCGGCGCGATTTGCGCGGATCGGGGAGCGGTGCCACCAACTATGCCAACTCCACCGTGGCGCTGGATGCCGACACCGGCAAACTGAAATGGTTCTACAACCACGCGCCCGGCGAGAGTTTGGACCTGGACGAAGTGTTCGAGCGCATTCTGGTCGACCACGGCAATGACAAGACCGTGATGACCATCGGCAAGGCCGGTATCCTGTGGAAGCTGGACCGCAGCACGGGCAAGTTCATCGACAGCCGCGAGACGGTTTACCAGAACGTCATGACGTCGCAGAATCCGGCGACTGGCGAGCCGATCTATCGCAAGACCATCCAGGATCAGAAGGTCGACCAGTGGCTATCGTCCTGCCCCGGCCCGGAAGGCGGCCATGACTGGCAGGCGGCGAGCTATCACCAGCCGACCGACGCGTTGATTATTCCCCTCAGTCAAAGCTGCGTCATGATGCTGGGCAACGGTTCGCAGACCTATTTCGAGATGCCCGGCACCGAGCGCAACATGGGGCGGCTGTCGGCCTATCGCACCTCCGACCTCAAGCCGCTTTGGACTTTGCAGCAGCGTTCGCCTTTCATGACCGGTGTGCTGTCGACAGCGGGCGACCTGGCATTCGTGGGTGACTATGACCGCCGTTTCCGGGCGGTGGACGCAAAGACGGGCAAGACCTTGTGGTCGGTGCGGCTGGGCACCACGGTGCAGGGATACCCAGTCACGTTCCGCGTCGACGGCAAGCAGTATATCGCCGTCACCACGGGCCTGGGCGGCGGCAGTCCGCAGGACAAGCCGATGACCATGCTGCAGAATGTGCATCGCCCCAACAACGGACAGGCTTTGTATGTCTTCGCGCTGCCCGACGGGAAGTAGTGGCGCTTTTTGAACAAGGATTGAGACCGTGAAAAAAATCGCTGTTCTTCTCTCGTCTGCCTGTCTTTCGCGTGTGGCGGGGGCGCCCGCATTGGGGCAGGGGCAGCGGCCCAATCTGGCTCCCATTCCGACATACGAGGTGCATCGCGCCAAGATTGCGCCGCGCATCGACGGCAAGCTGGACGATGCCGCCTGGCAAGCGGCCAAGCCGGTGATTTTCGTTTTTCCCTGGACCGACCAGACTGGCAAGAAGCAGAAGACCGTGGCCCGGCTGACCTGGGATAACGAAAACCTCTATGTCGCTTACGAATGCGAGGACAGCGATATCACCGCTGTCTATACCCAGCACGACGATCCCACCTACAAGGATGATGCGGTCGAGATCTTCATCGCTCCGCCTGGTGTCAAGAACCTGTATCTGGGCCTTGAGATGAATGCCCGCGTTGTCCTGTATGACTACCTCTATCCTTTTCCGCAGCGCATCATAAAGAATTACAACTTGCCGGGCGTGCGCCTGGCCGTTTCGAGCCAGGGCACGCTCAACAAAAACAGCGATCAAGACCATGGCTGGAACCTGGAAGTGTCGATCCCGTGGCGCGCTTTTGCCGATCTGACGGACAACCCGGTGCCGAAAATCGGTGACCGCTGGATTGCGAACATGAATCGTTGGGACGGGACCGAACCCAACCGCCGGCTTTCGCAATGGTCGGATTCGGGCATGGTGAAGGCCGACCCGCATTATCCGGACCGGTTCGGCCGGCTGTTGTTCGTAGAATAGCCTTTGCAGGCGCACATGAAGCCCACTCTGTTCCGCACCCGCAGGACTTGAAGCGCCAGGGCGGGCACAGCTATTGCACCGCTGCGGCACTTTCCATCAATTCAGGCCGGCTGCGCCAGATAGCCCATAATCACGGACACGACATGCCCTTCGCGCCGCTGTATCTCGCGGCGGCCGCCCAGATCCTGGCCGAAGATGACCGAGAGTGTGTGCTGGTTCGAACAATAGAAATAGCTGAGCGCCGCGATGGATATATAGAGCTGAACGGGATCGACGCCTTTGCGGAATATCCCGCTGACCTCGCCGCGACGCAGCAATCCTTTGATCAGGGCCAGCAAGGGCGAGTACATGGTCTGCATCGTGGCGGAGCGGCGCAGATTCTTCGCCTTCTGGCGGTTCTCGTCGTTCAGCATTGAAATGAATTCGGGATGCTCGACATGGAACCAGAAGTTGAAGCGGATGAGCTTGCGCATGCCCTCGTCAGGCGCAAGATTTTCCAGCTTCAACTCGCGCTCGCCCGCGCGCATGGTGGCGTAGACGCGCTGCAGCGCCGCCAGCCATATGGCTTCCTTGTTGCCGACATAGACATAGAGATAGCGCTTGTTGGTCTTTGCCCGCCGCGCGATTGCGTCCACGCGGGCACCGCCAAAGCCGTGTTCGAAGAATTCGCCGATAGCCGCGGCCAGGACGGCCTCGCGCACCTTTTCTTCCTTGGCCTTGCGCCCAGAATGGGACGCCACCTTGGTCTTTCGCGCGGACTTGGCTGGCTTGCCGGTCTTTTTCATTCCTTCTGCTTAAGCGGTGAAACCGGGCAATTCAATTGTCGGCTTCGGGGCTGATTGACAGCAACAGAGGTGCGCCAGGCGGCGCGGGAACTCACCCATGCCAAGCTGGCCTGGGAAGGTCGCTGGGCCGCTAACCATTGC
>JBBQBL010000216.1:0-4410 GCA_038317805.1 Micropepsales bacterium | reverse complement strand
TCGGCATGGGCGCGCCGCGTCCCAGCACGATGGCTTCGCGGTCGGCCAGCAGCGGCAGATATTCCAGAATGCCGAAGGTGGAATCATGCACGTTGGCGCGCATCACCCGCTGGTCCACTTCGGTGGCCAGGCGCATGGCCAGGATGGTGCTGCATTGTGACAGGATGGTGGGGTCCAGCTCGGACGGACGCTGGGTCACCAGGGCCAGGGAGACGCCGTATTTGCGGCCTTCCTTGGCGATGCGGGCCAGGGCCTGGCGGGTGGGGTGAAAGCCCTTGCGGTCGTCGGCGGGGATGTAGCGATGGGCTTCTTCGCACACCAGCAGGACCGGCAATCCACCTTCGCTCCACACGGCGAGGTCGAAGGTGAGGCGGGCGATCAGGAGGATCACCACGTCGAGAATTTCCTCCGGCACGGTGGCGAGCTCGAGGATGGTGAGCGGGCGGCCGTCATTGGGAATGCGGAAGAGCTGGGCCAGCACGTCCACCATATTGTCTTCCATGTTGGGGTTGCCGAACATGAAGCTGTAGCGGGGGTCGGTGGTCAGGGTTTCGATGCGCGCCTTGAGGCGGCGATAGGCGATGGTGGGATGGGGGCGTTCCAGCTTGCCGAGCTGCTCGTCAATAAAGGCGATCAGGTCGAACAGGCGGAAGGGCGTGGGGGCATCCACCGAGGCGGCGGTCGGTTCATAGACGCGGGTGCGCACGCGGCCGCTGGCGGCCTCGCTGTAACGCTTCTTGGCGAAGAGGATGGCGTCGTAGAGAATTTCGACCTGGGAGTCGTAGTGGTCATCGCGGCTGGTCAGGACGTGGCGCAGCTCCTGGAAGTTCAGCAGCCAGAAGGGCAGGTGCAGGTTGGCGGCGCTGATCACCTCGGCTTGCGTGCCGAATGCCTGGCTGTATTCGCCGTGGATGTCGAGCACCAGGACATGGGCGTATTTGTGCACCGCCAGCGCCTGTTGCAGCACAACGGTCAGGGCGCTGGACTTGCCGCAGCCGGTGGTTCCGACGATGGCGAAATGCTTGGAGAAGAGATCGTTGGACAGAAGGCGCGCCGGGACGGCGGGGTCCTGGTAGAGGGTTCCGACTTCAATGGTGGCGTCCTGGACCTGGGAATAGACAAGGGTCAGGTCCTGGCGATCGGAGAGATAGGCATCGTTGCCGATGCAGGGGAACTGGGCAACGCCGCGGCGGAAGGAGAGGCGCGCGCCATCGAGCGCGAGCTGGCCGACCAGCAGGAGATCGACGATGACTTTTTCGCCGGTGGCGGCAGGTTCGACCTTGAGGGCGGAGATCACGCCGATGACGATGGCGTTCTGGGTGAGGATCTTGGCGAGGCAGCCGATCTCGGCGCGGGGGGCGGCGCCGTCGATCAGTTCGATCTGGGCCATGCAGCCGGCGACGCTGACGACGCGGCCGAGCTTGATGGGTGTGCGTGATGCGGTGGGCTGGGGTGCTGCGCGAACCGGTGCGGGTTCAACGGGTGCGGGCTGGATGGGCGCGGGCGGCGGCTGCGGGGCGGGCGCAGCGGGGCGCACCGCCAAGGGCGGCGCGGATGCAGCAGCGGTTTGCCAGACCTCGTTCAAGATGGAGCCCTTGATTACAGGGATGCAATTATGGGGGCGGGGCGGTTAAGAGGGCATAAAGGACAGGAAACGCTCGAAAAAGCAGGGTTTGGCCGTGTGCGGATGGTACGGGCGGAGCGGCAGGGCTATGCTGGGTCCGGGGGGGCACAGCATGGACCGGTGGATCATTATCGGCGCGGTGGTGGCGATCTTCGCCTGCCTGGGCGTGGGCGGGTGGTATTTCGAGCGCGGCGTACATCCGCAGCAGAGCATCTGCGCCAATCCGGATGCGCGATGCGGCGACGACCGGCATCTGTGATCAAGCGATCTTGTAGCGCCCGAAAATAATTCGCGTGCGATGTGCGTGGGTATGTTGACCGGTTTTAAAAATGCAGTACAACTCTTCTCACGGTGAGTTGATGCGCCTGACGCACTTCTCCCTCCGGCCCGCGCAAGCGGGCTTTTTCATTTTAAAAATTGTGGAGATTGTCATGGCGTTGCTGATGCCGCGCGTGCCGAAAAGCTGGCTGGTCGGTGACGATTCGACCGGCGGCGACGGAGTGGATGGTGCAACCGGTATGATCGTAGGGCTTGGCATCGGGCTGGCGCAGGGTGCCGACGCCGATCTTGATGAACAGGCCGGGTGAGGGTGCGAAGTCAAGCGGTGCGAATTCCTCGACCGGGCCGCTGGTGGCGCTGTCGGGGCCGGCGACCAGCGCGCCCTTGGCGTCATAGGCATAGTCCAGCACTTCGGGCGCAGTGCGGTCGAACCAAGGGCCGTAGAACTCCCGACCGTTCAGTTTCAAACTGGTGATGACGCCGGCCTGGTCGAAGCGGGTGCCGCGGTAGAATGCATTGGATCCGGGCGGCGCAATATGGGCGACGATCTGGCCGTTGCCGATGGTTAGGCTGGGGGCTGAGGCCAGCAGTTCGCTGACCGGGGCGCTGACGGTGGGGACCGGCTGCACCGGCTGGGCCGCCGCCGCTGATGCCAGCAGCATGCCAGCCAGTGCGAGCTTCAGTCTCACGTGCGATCGCCGGGGCCGTAATAGTCCAGCGTGTGGCTCCAGCTCTTGGTCTCACCGGGCGCCAGCTTGATGTCCATATAGGGCTCGATGCCCATGGTGGCGGGGATCGACCACCAGAGCAGCCGGCTGACCGGCAGGCCGGCGCGCAGGCGCACGCCATAGCCGGTCTTGGTGTTGGTGATGCGGAAATCGTTGTCGCTGGGCGAGGGGCCAAAGCCGGTCAGGTCGCTGGCGACCTGTTCCTGGCCCGTCAGGCCACGGATATAGGTCATGCGCGCGCCGTCGAACTTCACCACATCGGCAGGCATGGGGCGGGCGTTGGTCAGCTTGAAGGGCGCCTGCAGTTCAACCCCATCCTCGCCGGGGCTAAGGGTCATGAAGTGGTGGTTGTAGACGGTGGTGTCGATCGCCTTTTTGCCGGTGTTGGTCAGCTTGTCCTCGATCACCATCTGGGGCTTACCTGGCACCAGGCGCACCGTCTTGGTGTAGGTGTAGCCGTAGCCGCTGGGATCGCCCTTGACTATCTGGGTGGAGCGCACGCTGGTCTTGGTCGTGGTGGTGGTCCAGGTCCCTCCGTTCAGGATGGGATAGGTGTGGAAGCGGTCATACTTGTCGGTATCGCGCCCCAGGATTCCGACGCCGATCTTGAGGAAGCGCCCGCCGGGGCCGGCCGCCTCGAAGCCGTTCTCGCCATATTCTTCCACCGGGCCGGCGGCTGCGTTGTTGTTGTGCGCCACCAGGCCATCGGCGTCATAGGTGAAGTTTTTCACGCCGGGCGAGGTCTTGATGAACCAGTAGCGGCCGTAATCCTGACCCTTGTAGGTGATGTGGGTGATCATGCCGGCATGGTCGAAACGGGTGGCGCGGTAGAAGCCGAAAGGTTCGGGCGGATAGACCTTGGCCGAAACCAGGCCGTTGTCGATGATCTTGGCCGGGAAACTGTCCAGCGCACTGGCGGGCGAGGTGTCGGCCGGATTGGGCGGAATGAAGGGCGCGTTGCCTTGACCCATTGCAGAGGGCGCAAGCGCCAGGCTGGTGGATGCCAGCAGCAGTACAAACGAAATCCTGGTCATGGTTTTTCTCCGGGTCCGTAGAAGTCGTAGGTGTAGGTCCAGCGCTTGGTCTCGCCGGGCTTGAGCGAAATGGCGACATAAGGTTCCAGGCTGTAGGTCGCGGTGATCGACCACATGTTGATCTTGGAGGGCGGCGTGTCGGCGCGGATGCGCTGGCCGAAGCCGGTTTTTGTGTTTGTGATGGTGAAGTCGTAGTCGCTGACCTTGTCGCCAAAGCCGGTCAGCAGACTTTGGGTGGTGACGCCTTTGGGGATCGGCGCCAGGTAGCGGATGGTGTTTCCATCCAGCTTGACCAGTTCAGGCTGGAACGGTTCGACGGCGCTCCATGGGAAGGGCGCGGTGATGACCAGGTTTGCGCTGCCCGGATCGATGGTCAGGAAGTTGTGGCAGAAGACTTCGGTGACGATGTCTTTCTTGCCGGTGTTGGTCAGCACATGGCTGATGGTCATTTGCGGCTTGCCGGGCACCAGCTGGACGCTTTTGGTGTAGCGATAGCCATAGCCGGATTCGAGATCGCTGAGGTCCTGGGTGAAGCGCGCCCCGGTTTTGGTGGATTTGAAGGTGCGCTTGCCTTCGTTCAGGATCGTCTGTGCCGAATATTGGCTGTATTTGTCGTTGACGCGCTGGTAGATGCCGATGCCAGGTTTGAGGAAGCGGCCGCCCACGCCGGCGTCATCAAAACCGACGGCCGAAAATTCCTCCACCGGACCGCTCATGTTGCAGCAGGAATGTTCGGTGGCCGGCG
>JBBQBL010000215.1:0-4454 GCA_038317805.1 Micropepsales bacterium | reverse complement strand
GGGCGCCATGGTGAGACGCAGCTTGCCCTTGGTGAAGTTGGTGTCGCCGGTCTGGTCATAGAACCAGGCGATGCGCGGAGAATGCAGGTGTTCGACCTGCTCGGTCTCCACCACGCCATTTTTGATTTTCGCTTTCAGCCGCGTGTACTGTTCGGACTGCAGGATGCGATAGGAATAATCCACCGCCACCGCGTTGCGGGCGTCCTTGACGATCTTGTCCGGCGAATAGCCGATTTCCACCACCGCATTATCGTCATTCATCGGGTCCGCCTTGCCCGAGATGCGGATGACCATGGTGTACAGGCCATCCTGCATCTTGTCGTTGGCGCGCAGGTCCAGCGTGGCGTTGCCATTGCCGCGCCAGGGCGCGTCGCAACCCCAGGCGCGATACAGATTGTTGTCGATGCCCTTCTCGCCATCAGGACTGACGAAATCATTGGCCTTGATCCTGCCGTCCAGGTTGAAACCATCGCCGATGCGGCTGGTGACCTGGGGCTGGCCCGGATCTTCCGCGGCAAACGGATTCACATAGGTCTCGATCTTGTTCTGATAGCCGCGATAGGAAAGCGCGCGGTCCCAGATGAAGAAGCGCGTCAGGTTGGGCGCGCGCACCTGGTCCAGGCCCGGCGGGGCGGAGATTTTCTGGACCTGGTCCGCATCGCGCCACTTCTGCCGCGCCAGCGCTTGCAGGGTCTTCTGGTCGTCGGCGAAGTGGGTGCCGCTGCCATGCGGGCAATCCACGCCCGGCTCGATTTCCGCGCCGCGCGTGAAATCGGAACGGCCGCCATAGCGGAAGGCATATTCATAGGCGCTGATCACAAAGCCGCGCGTCCAGGGCGCCGCCGTTGCGGGCTGCGCCATGCCGGCCACGGCCAACGCCATGGTGGAAACCAAAAGACGCTGCCTGAAGATCATGACTTTATCTCCGTTACGGCGTGCCCGGCTTGTAACCGGGGCCATGCAGAACCTGGCCGGGCAAGGCGTTGGTGGGCTTACCATCCGCGACCACGGCCTTGCCATTCACCAGCACAAGGTCAATGCCCTTGGAATATTGCGCCGGATTCTCATACGTCGCCATATCCTGGACAGTGGCCGCATCGAACACGACCACATCGGCCTTCATCCCCTGGCGCAGGATGCCGCGATCGGCCAGCCCCAGCCGGTCGGCCGGCAGCGAGGTCATCTTGCGCACCGCTTCCTCCAGGGTGAACAGATGCTGGTTGCGGACATATTCCGCCAATAGCCGGGTATGGCTGCCGAAGGAACGCGGATGCGGGCTGCCAAAGGAGGTGTGCGCGTCCGCCGGCAGCGCGATGCCGTCCGAACCGATATCCACCCAGGGATTGTTCAGCATCCGCGCGACGATCTTGGCGCGGGCGCCGGTGGGAACACCGATCTGGAAGCCTTCGCCCTTCTGCTTGACCAGGATGTTGAGCAGCGCTTCCGACGGCGAGACTTTCATCTCGCTGGCGATCTGGGTCAGCATCTTGCCGTCATAGTCCCGATTGACCGATGCCACTTTCAGGGTGGCGAAATTGCGGTCCTTCATTTCCGCCAGGACGCGGGCGCGCGTGGTGGGATTTTTCAGCCGCGCCACGATGGCGGCGCTGTCGCCTTCCTGCGCCCAGGCCGGCAGCGACTGGGTCAAATAGGTCCAGCCGGTTTCGTAAGGATAGGAATTGCCGGTGATGTCCACGCCATCGGCGCGCGCCTGCTCGGTGTCGCGGATGAAATCGTCAGGATCCATGCCGGCGCTGGCGCCGTGGTGGAAAATCTCCACCGGAATATGGGCGCCCTTGGCGATCTCGATGGCTTCTTTCAGGCCTTTGTCGCGCGGATCGTTCGGGCCGACATTGCGGATATGGATGGTGAAGATGCCGCCATATTCGCCGGCGACCTTGCACAATTCGATCAGCTGGGCGGTCGAGAAGAACATGTTGGGGACGTAGGACATGCCGTTGGACAGGCCGAAGGCGCCCTCCTCCATGGCCTGGCGGATCAGCTGCTTGATGCGGTCCATTTCGGAGGTGGTGGGTTCGCGGTTCTGGTAACCCATGGCCGAGGCGCGCACCTGGCCGGCGCCCACATAGGACGCGACATTGATGCCGATGCCCTTCTTCTGCAGGTAGGAGAACCAGCCGCCCAGCGTGGTCCAGGTGCGTTTCACCGGCGGCGTCACCATCATGGGATCGTCGACCGCCGGGCCCAGCACCGGGCCGGCCGACAGATGCTCACCCATGACTTCCGTGGTGATGCCCTGGGTGACCTTGGAAAGGCCGCGCCCATCCAGAGCCAGGCCGAACTCGGAATGGGAATGCATGTCGATGAAGCCGGGGGAGACGATCTTGCCGGTGGCGTCGATCACCTTTTTCGCTTTCACGGGCGCGCGGCCGACATAGACGATCGTGTCGCCCTTGATGGCGACATTTTCCTGCATCCAGGGACCGCCGGTGCCGTCCACGACGTGACCGTTCTGGATCAGGATGTCGGCTTCGTCCGCAGGCGGAGTTTGTGCGTCCACCTGGGCCGCACCGGCGAGTAACAGAAGCGTGAGGGCAGCCATCGCCCGGCCAGGAATTTTGTTTCGCTGCGTTGCCGTGATCATGCGTTGTTCCCCTGTCGCCCAATCTGCGCAGTTTGGGAAGGAAACACCGTCGTGGCAACCCTGCTTTACAATTTGCTGACAGTCGCTGCGCTGCCCTGCACCATTGAGCAGCCCGGCCCCCAGTGATACGGAATCTCAGTTTCAAAAAGCGGGAATGGCATGGATCGGCGGCATCTGTTGAAGAACTCGCTGGTCGGGCTTGCCGGCTTGAGCGCCACCGCCCGCATGGCGGCGGCCCAGACCGTGCCGCTGATGGACCGGCCCTTCAACATCGCCCCCATCCGGGCGCATGTCGATCGCATCTACGATATCAAAAGCTGCATCCGCCCCTTCCGCACCAAGGGCCCGCGGCTGGACGTGGAGCAGATCGGCGACGCGATGGTGGTGCACAACTACGGCCATAGCGGCGCCGGTTGGTCGCTGTCCTGGGGCAGCGCCGACATGCAGGTGCAAAAGGCCATGTCGGTCAGCCCCAAAAAAATCGCAGTGATCGGCTGCGGCATCATCGGCATCACTTCGGCGCTGATGGCCCAGCGCGCCGGCGCCCAGGTCACCATCTATACCAGGGACCTTTTCCACCGCACCCGTTCGGTGCGCGCCAATGGCAGCTGGACGCCCTCCTCGCACATGGCGCTGGCTTCGGAGGCACCGGCCGACCTGGGCGATACCTGGGAACGGATGACCCGCATGTCGTGGAAGAACTTGCGGCCCTATATCGGCATGGCCGGCAATCCACTGGCTTTCGCCGATCACTACTACCTGTCCGACACCCCGTTCGATGCGCCTTTGCCGCCGCCGCCGCCCAGTCCCGTGCCGGTTCCCGAATATTACGAGCTGGGCGACCGCCTCGGCGACATTACGCCCAAGCTGCAGACCCTGACGCAGGAGCTGCATCCCTTCCCGGTCAAATATGCCCGGCGCACCACCCGCCTGTTCTTCAATTTCAGCGAATATGGCCATGTGCTGATGAGCGACTTCTTTGCCGCCGGCGGCAAGATCGTGATGCGCGACTTCCATGCGCCGGGCGAGCTGGCGCATCTGCCCGAGAAGGTCATCATCAACTGCCCCGGCTATGCGGCGCATGACTGGTGGAAGGACAAGGCGATGGTGCCCCATCGGGGCCAGACCGAATGGCTGATCCCGCAGCCGGAGGTCAATTACGGCCTGACCTATCGCAACGTCGAAGCCCTGTCCAAGAGCGACGGCATCATGATGATCGACATCGGCGCCCGCAACGGCCTGCCCAAGGGCTATGGCATGAGCAACGAAGTGCCCGACCGCGCCGAGGCCGAGCGGGCAGTACGTGTGATGGAAGAATTGTTCCAGCGCTTTCCCTCCCATCCGATCTAAGGCCGGACGGCCCGGGCATTAACTTTGATTCAGGCAGCCCGCTGCGAAACGGGCCGGCAAGGCCCGGCGGGCCGGTTGCCCGCAGCGTCCGATTTTGTTTCAATCCGGCAATGCGTTAGATAAGTGCGCGGTCGCCTTTGCGCGCCGGTTTGGGGAAATGCATGCGTCACATCTGGTTGGTTCTGGTTCCCGCGCTGCTGGTCCTGGCGGCGCCCGCTTCGGCACGCCCGCGCGATGACGCGCTGACCGGCGCGATTCGCTGCGGCGTGATCGGCGATTCCCGCCAGTGGCTGGATTGCTATTACGGCGCCGCCCAGCCGGTACGCACCGCGCTGGGCCTGGCTTCGGCTTTGCCCGGGCAACTCAAGCTGGCCTCGGCGCCGCCGGCCGGCGGCGTGCCGCGCGACGAAGCAGTGCGTGATGAGGTCGTGTCCAGCGCCGCCGGATGCATGCGCCAGGGCGCCGACCGCGCCTGGCTGGCTTGCTATTACGCCGCCGC
>JBBQBL010000214.1:0-4466 GCA_038317805.1 Micropepsales bacterium | reverse complement strand
CAACCGGGGCGCCGACGATCCCACAATCGTGATGAAGCTGTCGGATGGCAGCGTCATTCCGGCCAACCGGGATGCCGACGCCGCCGAAGTGGCGCGGCGCATCGCGGCCTATCATGCGCCCTATCATGCCGCCATCGCCGCCGAACTGGACCGCATGGGCCCAGAGGCGGTGTTGATCTCCGTGCACAGCTTCACGCCCAGCTGGAAGACGGTGCCGCGCAAATGGGAAGTCGGCATACTCTATGACCGCGACGAGCGGATGGCGGCGCCCTTGATGGCGCGGCTGGAACAGGCCGGCTTCGTCGTTGGCGACAACGAGCCCTATACCGGCGCGCTGGACGGCGACACCTTGAATATCCACGGCACCTTGCGCGGGTTGCCGCATGTCCTGATCGAGATACGGCAGGACTTGATAGGCAGCGATGCGGCGGCACAAGACTTTGCGCGACGCCTGAAGCCCATCATCGATGTGGCGCTGGTGGATATGGGCAAATAAGCGTTGCACCGCTTTGCGCCGCCGCTGTAGGGTCCGCCCTCTTCAAAATCCGAGTTCCTGAAAATGGCCAAATCCGGCTTTGCCAAAGACCAGCTGAAATCCTTCATCAACCGCATCGAGCGGCTGGAAGAAGAGCGCGCCGCGCTTAGCGCGGATATCAAGGAAGTCTATTCCGAGGCCAAGGGCACCGGCTTTGACACCAAGATCATGCGCCAGGTGATCCGCATGCGGAAACTGGACAAGGCAGACTTCCAGGAACAGGAAGCCATGCTGGATCTCTACCTTACCGCGATGGACATGCGCTGAAAGCGGGAGCTTTCGCGCCATAAAATCGCCATGCCCGCTGGAAACCATGCCGGATGCGGCGGCACTCCCACGGTTATGATTTCCTGTTTTTCATCGCCATCTTCGCGACGGTGATCTCGCTGGCGCCCGCGCTGGCCCATTTGTTTGAGCTGCCGCGCAAGCTGGCCTTGCCGCGCGATGCCTATTTCACCGTGCAGCAGATTTATGCGGGCTGGGAATTGTTCGGCATCGCGATCCTGGTCCAGGCTGTGACGCTGACCTTGCTGGCCCGGTATTCGGCGCGGGAGCATTATGTGTTCCGCCCGGTGGTCGCGGCTCTCATTCTGCTGATCGCGGCCCAGGTCCTGTTCTGGCTCTTTACCTACCCGGCCAATGTCGCCACCCGCAACTGGACACAGGTTCCGCAAGACTGGGAAACGCTGCGCCGCCAATGGGAATATTCCCACGCGGCCGGCGCGATCTGCCAGTTGCTGGGCTTGTGCAGCATGATCGGCGCCCTGTTTGCCAGGGTACGCGCGTCCGGCCGCTAATCGCGCATCTACAAGCCGCGCCTGAAGGCGGCGCTGAAAAGAAAAGGCCCCCGCTGCGAAACAGGGGCCTTTTTTACACGACAGAGAACTGGAGCATCGGCGAGAGCCGGAGCGACCTTTTAAAAAACTGATCAGGCGGTCTTGCGGATGCCGGTTTCCTCGATGGGGCCGTCATCTTCGGCGACCTTGGCCATCGGCTCATTGGCGAGATCGGCTTCCAGGCCGAACTCCTTGAGCTTGCGATAAAGGGTC
The DNA here is from genome assembly GCA_038317805.1 of Micropepsales bacterium. Lineage (GTDB taxonomy): Bacteria > Pseudomonadota > Alphaproteobacteria > Micropepsales > Micropepsaceae > Rhizomicrobium. The sequence continues at coordinate 2,882 of JBBQBL010000214.1, read as the reverse complement.
GAGCGGCCGATGCCGAGGCGCCGGGCCACTTCCGACATGTGGCCGTCATAGCGGGCGATGGCCATGCGGATGATTTCCGATTCCATTTCCTCGAACTTGCGGATGTGGCCGGCGGTGTCCGTGGTGTTCAGCGCATAGGCCGAGGCGGCGGGCAGGGCAGGGGCGCTGTGGCCACCGGCAGAGGCCGCGGCCGGGGACTGGTTCTGGCGCACCACCGTGTCCACGCCCATCGCCGCGGCGATCTGCGGGAAGTCGCACACATCCAGCAGCTGGCCATCGCACAGCACGACGGCGCGGAAGATGGTGTTTTCCAGCTGGCGGACATTGCCCGGCCAGTTGAATTTTTCCAGCAGTTGGCTGGCCTGGGTGGTCAGGCCGGAAACGGCCTTGTTCTCTTCGGCCGCAAAACGCTCGATGAAGTGACGCGCCAAAGGCGCGATGTCGCCGGTGCGGTCGCGCAAGGCCGGCACCAGAACGGGGAACACGTTCAGGCGGTAATACAGGTCCTCGCGGAAGGTCCCTTCGCGGGCCATGGCGCCAAGATCGCGGTTGGTGGCGGCGACGATGCGCACATCCACTTTCACAGGGCGCTTGGAGCCGACCGGATCGACTTCGCCTTCCTGCAGGGCGCGCAGCAGCTTGACCTGCATGTCCAGGCGCAGCTCGCCGATTTCGTCCAAAAAGAGCGTGCCGCCATCGGCTTCCTGGAACTTGCCCAGATGCTTGTCGGACGCGCCGGTGAAGGAACCCTTCTCATGGCCGAACAGGATGCTTTCGATCAGATTCTCCGGGATCGCGCCGCAGTTCACGGTCACGAACGGCTTGCCCGAACGGGCGGAAGTGCCCTGGATGGCGCGGGCGATCAGTTCCTTGCCGGCGCCGCTTTCGCCTTCGATCAGCACGGGAATGTCGGACTGGGCGGCGCGGATGCCCAGGCGGAATACTTGCTTCATTTCCGACGAGGTGGCGACCAGGTCGTCAAATGTGAGCTTGTTGTCCTGCTTCTTCTTCAGCTGCTTCACTTCACCCGACAGGGTGCCGATCTTCAGCTGGTTGCGGATGGAAACGGCGATGCGCTCCGGGCTGGCCGGCTTGACCAGGAAATCGTTGGCGCCCGCGCGCATGGCTTCCACGGCGCTGTCGATGCCGCCCTTGGCGGTCAGCACGATCACCGGCAGGTCGGGATTGGTGGGACGCAGCTTGGACAACACGTCCAGGCCGCCCATGTCGGGCATGACCAGGTCCAGCATCATCAGGGTAATCTGCTCGCCGCGCGGACCATTGATCAGGTCCAGCGCAGGCTGGCCGCCGGGCGCGGTCACGACATTCATGCCGCTGCGGGAGATTGCTGTTTCCAGCAAGCGCCGCTGCACCGGATCGTCGTCCACGACAAGAATGGTCTGCGCCATAACTCTACGCCTCTCGAATTGAGACGCGACTTTGGGGCAGCACAGGTAAATGTGGCGTTTAAGCCTGTTCCTTTGCGGTACAGGATGGGGCGGCGTTTCGATGCTTAACCAAAGCTGAATCGCCCCTGATTCCGCCTTGTCCACAGGGCCTTGCGGCTCCAACCCCCTTGAACGCAATGCTTAATAAACCAAGTTGCTGGCGCTGCGGCGTTTGCTATAGTCCGGCCACTTTTGCTGCAAAACTGGGGGCCTAATGGCACACGAATCCGACTATCAGCCGGGATCCATGGACATCACCGCGCACAAGAAGGCCTATTCCGGCTTTCTGACCGGCTCCAAGTGGACCTGCGGATTCGTCATGCTGATCATGGTCTTTCTCGCCCTGTTCCGTACCCACGGTTAGGCCGAAAGGCTCCATATGCGCGTCGCGATCCCGAAGGAAACCCGCCCCGGAGAGACGCGCGTTGCCGCGACCCCGGAATCCGTCAAAAAGCTCAAGGGCCTGGGACTGGACATCATTGTCCAGGCGGGCGCCGGCGCCGGCGCCAAGATCGCCGATGCCGATTACCTGGCGGCCGGCGCGACCATCGCTCCGGATGCCGCCTCCACCGTGCGGGATGCCGACATCGTCCTGATGGTGCGCGGGCCGCAGGGTTCGGAGATCGCCAATATCAAGAAGGGCGCCGTCGTGGCCGCCCTGCTGTCGCCCCATACCGAACAGGACAATATCAACGCCCTGGCGGCGGCAGACATTACCGCTTTCGCCATGGAATTGCTGCCGCGCATCTCCCGCGCCCAGTCGATGGATGTGCTGTCGTCCCAGGCGAACCTGGCCGGCTACAAGGCGGTGGTGGATGCCGCCGCCACCTTCGGCCGCGCCATGCCGATGATGATGACCGCGGCGGGCACCATTGCACCGGCGCGCGTGCTGATCATGGGGGTGGGTGTTGCGGGGCTTCAGGCCATCGCTACCGCCAAGCGCATGGGCGCCATCGTCAGCGCCACCGACGTGCGCCCTGCCACCAAGGAACAGGTGGAATCGCTGGGCGGCACCTTCGTCGCGGTGATGGACGAGGAATTCAAGAACGCCCAGACCGCGGCCGGCTATGCCAAGCCCATGAGCCCCGAATACCAGGCCAAGCAGGCGGCGCTGACGGCCGAGACCATCAAGAAGCAGGACATCGTCATCACCACCGCCCTGATCCCGGGCCGCAAGGCGCCGATCCTGGTGACCGAAGACATGATCAAGACCATGAAGCCGGGCTCGGTGATCGTGGATCTGGCGGCGGGCGCGGGCGGCAACACCCCACTCAGCAAGCCTGATGAAGTGGTGGAGGCGCATGGCGTCACCATCATGGGGCCGACCAACCTGCCGGGCGCGCTGGCGGTGGATGCCTCCTCGCTCTATGCCCGCAACCTGTTCAACTTCATTTCGCTGATCGTGGACAAGAAAACCGGCGTCCTGGCGCTGGA
>JBBQBL010000213.1:0-4487 GCA_038317805.1 Micropepsales bacterium | reverse complement strand
TGGCGGACACGGCGCGCAGATGCGTGGGGCGCGCCTTGCGGACAGGCGCGGCGACCGTCTTTTCGACATAGACGACCTTCTCGATCACCACCGGCTCGGGCGCGTCCGGCGTGCCGCCGCGGCCAAGCTCCGCCACATGGCGCAGGCCGCGATCCTTCAGGACCTTCTGCACGCCCTTGATGGAGAAGCCGTCGCTGTACAGCAGGGCGCGGATGCCCTTGAGCAGGTCGATATCCTCGGGGCGGTAATAGCGGCGGCCACCGGCGCGCTTGACCGGCTTGATCTGGATGAAACGGCTTTCCCAGAAGCGCAGCACATGCTGCGGCACGTTCAGTTCGGTTGCGACTTCGCTGATGGTGCGGAAGGCTTCCGCCGACTTTGCGGGATATGCGAAAGCCGGGGCGGACATCAGTCCTCACCTTCCGGCGAGGGCGTCTGACCGTTGATCACAGCCTTGAGCACATGGCTGGGACGGAACACCAGAACGCGGCGCGGCGCGATCGGCACTTCATCGCCGGTCTTGGGATTGCGGCCCATGCGCTGCGACTTCTGGCGCACCGCGAAAGTGCCGAAGGAGGACAGCTTCACGGTCTCGCCCTTGGCGAGCGCGCCGCAGACTTCTTCCAGCATGTCCTCGACCATCTGGGCCGAGTCGGTGCGCGACAGACCGACGGCCTGGAAAACGGCTTCGGTCAGGTCGGCTCTGGTCAAAGTTCCCGTGGTCATTTTGGCGACTCTGTAAGGTTATCCACAGCACGGTAACCCTGTCGGTGAATATCCGTCAACATCAAAGACTTGGACCAAGGACTTTAAGTGCCGGAACTTTGATCAGCGGGCCCATCGCTCTGGCGGCGAGGGATTTTGGGGCCTGAGCAGGAGCGTCGCGCGGGGCGGGCTTAACGCCCGTGAGCACGCGCGACGCACTCAGGACCCAAAAGACCCGCCGCCTATTTACCAGCGCAGCAGCGCAGCGCCCCAGGTAAAGCCGCCGCCCATGGCTTCCAAAAGCACCAGATCGCCGCGCTTGATGCGGCCATCCTGGACGGCCGTGACCAGCGCCAGCGGCACGGAGGCCGCCGAGGTATTGCCATGCACCGCCACGGTGGAGACCACCTTGGCGGGGTCGATGCCAAGCTTCTTGGCCGTGCCGTCCAGGATGCGCTGGTTGGCCTGGTGCGGCACGAACCAGTCGATCTGGTCTAGCGGGATGTTGGACGCCTCGGCCGAGGCGACAATGGCGGCGGCGATATTGGTCACCGCATGCTTGAAGACGTCCTTGCCCTGCATCCGCAGCTTGCCCGCGCTTTGGGTCGAGGACACCCCGCCATCGGCATAGAGCATGTCGTGCAGCCGTCCGTCCGAGAACAGCCGGGTGTTGAGGATGCCCTGGTCGGCATTGGTGCCAGTGCCCATATGGGCCTGCAGCACCACGGCGCCGGCGCCGTCGCCGAACAGCACGCAGGTGGTGCGGTCTTCCCAGTCCAGCAGACGCGACATGGTCTCGGCGCCGATCAGCAGGATGGTGCGGGCCGCGCCCGTGCGGATCAGGCTGTCGGCAATCGACATGCCATAGATGAAGCCCGAGCAGACCGCCTGGACATCGAACGCCGCGCCCTTGGTCATGCCAAGCCGCGCCTGCACGATGGTGGCGGTGGCGGGGAAGCTTTCATCCGGCGTGGTGGTGGCGCAGATGATCATGTCCAGTTCGCCGGCATCGATGCCGGCATCGGCCCGGGCGGCGCGCGCCGCGCCCAGCGCAAGGTCGGAAGTCTTTTCGCCCGGCAGCGCGATGTAACGCTGCTTGATGCCGGTGCGGTCCTGGATCCATTCGTCCGACGTGTCCATCTTTTTGGCCAGGTCGTCATTGGTGACGATGTTGGACGGCAGGCAGGCCCCTGCCCCGATGATGCGGGCGCGGATCATAATTCACCCGTGCGCGCGCCAGCGCTTTCGGCGGTGATGCGCGAGCGGTCGGTGGTGATGCGGGCATTGATGTCGGCGCGGGCCATGTCGATGGCCATGTCCAGCGCGCTGGCAAAGCCCACCGCATCGGCGCCGCCATGGCTTTTGACCACGATGCCGTTCAGGCCCAGAAATACGCCGCCATTCTGGGCTCTGGGGTCCAGCTTGCGGCGCAAGGTCTGCAGCGCGCCCGATGCGATCACCGCGCCCAGCTTCGACATGAAAGAGCGCTTCAGCGCCGAACGCAGATAGGCGCCCACCAGCCGGGCAGTGCCTTCGGCGGTTTTCAGCGCGATATTGCCGGTAAAACCGTCGGTCACCACCACGTCCACGGTGCCCTTGGCGATATCATCGCCTTCGACAAAACCGTGGAACGCCATGGGCAGATTGGAATTGCGCAGGATCTGGGCGGCGCCGCGCACGCCCTCATTGCCCTTCTGCTCCTCGGCGCCGACATTGAGGATGCCGACCGTGGGCTTCTCCAGGCCGAAAATGGCATGGGCAAAGGCTTCGCCCATCACCGCGAAATCCACCAGCATTTCGTCGGTAGCCCCGACATTGGCGCCCACGTCCAGCACGATGGTCTGGCCTTTCAGGGTGGGCCAGATCACGGCAATGGCCGGACGCGAGATGCCTTCAATGATGCCTAGCCCGAACATCGACACCGCCATCAGCGCGCCGGTATTGCCGGCGCTGACCGCGACATCGGCATCGCCTTCCTTGACGCAATTGATGGTGTGCCACATCGAGGTGTCCTTGCCGCGGCGCAGGACATGGCTGGGCTTGTCTTCCATGGTGACGCGGCCAGGCGCATGGCGCACCGTGGCGCGGCCCGCCAGTTTGGGATGGCGCGCGAGCAGCGGATTCAATTCCGCTTCATCGCCATGCAGGATGAAATTGACTGCGCTGTGACGCTGGATGGTCTTGAGCAACGCGCTCACGACCACGGCTGGGCCGGCATTATCGCCCATGGTATTGATCGAAATGGTCAGGGCGCGGGTCACGGCCACCTTTCGGGCGGGCGGGTCTTAGCTCTTCGCCTTGATGACTTCGCGGTCGGCATAATGGCCGCACGCGCCGCAGATGTGATGCGGGCGCTTGGGCTCGCCGCACTTGGGGCAGTCACCATGGGCGGCGGCCGTCAAAGCGTGGTGCGAGCGGCGCATGTTGCGGCGCGACGGCGAGGTTTTTCGTTTCGGGACCGCCATGGCGGAAAACTCCTAAATGCCCGCCCCCAAAGGGATATGGGAGGGGGGCGCAAACAGGCGGCGTGGGTAGCAGGAAAGACGGGGCGGTTTCAAGCCAAAAGCCGGGCCACAGAAGGGGTTAAAGCCCCTATTTCAGGCTTTTCAGTACGGCAAAGGGGCTTTCGGGGGGCTGGAAGCCGTCGCTGGGCGGGGCAAACTCCACCCCGGGGCGGCGGGGATAGGGCTCCAGGGACAGGACAAACTCCTCCAGCACCGGGGCCGCCAGGTCGTAATGCAGGCTGGAAATCTCCTCCGGCCCCTCGTCTTCCAGGGAATCCAGCACCACCTCGGGGACCGATTCGTCCGCCGGCTTGTGGCGGGCGGTGCCGGCAAAGTGCAATTCGCGGTGGAAGCGGTGGTCCAGGCGGGCCGGCACTGGCTCAAGCGTCACGACACAGGCCTGGGTGACATCGGCGCCAAGCTGGAAATCCAGGCCGAAGCGGACCGGGCCAAGCTTCTTGATCGTCACCTGGACATCCAGCCGTTGCAGCGACAGCAGGCCGGCCCAGCGGGCGATGGCGTCCCGCTGCGCGTCATCGGCGGCGAAGGTCACCACGTCGCCGGCATTCCCCAGCCGGGCAAGATTGTAGGGATGGGTAAGCGGCAGGCCGTCGGTCATGGCTTCTATATAGAGGGCAGCGCGCCGAAATCGAGACTGTCCGGCAGGGATTGTTTCAAGGCGGCGCGAGCGCTGGCGGCATAGGCGGCCAGTGCGCGGGCGCGTTCATCGACAACTGCGCCGCGCCACAGATTCTTCGCCAGCGCTGCAGCCAGTTCCTCTGGGGTTTTCGCGGCGTCATAGACGGCGATGCGGCCATAAAAAGCATTGGCCATGGCCTTGAGCTTGTGGCCGATGCCCATGTCTCCGGCCCCCTGCTCGCGCATGGCCTCGTCAAAGCCGGTGAAGATCGTGTCGGTCAGGGCCTGTGCGCCCTCGCCCCCCTTCAGCGCGGCCAGCGCCAGCCAGGCATGGAACACCAGCATGTCGAAGCGGCCATCGATGCTGTCGGCCACGCCGAAATCCGCGAAAAACACCGGTTCCCGGCTGCGGCTTACAAGTTCGTCATAGAGGCGGCGGCCTTCCTGCTTGCGCAGCGCCGATTTCTTGAGCAAATTCAACATCAAACGTCCTCAGGTGTGGCGATGGTCTTGCAACCCCGCCCCCCGGACGTTAGCACATCAGCGCTGCTGAAGGCCCCAGATATGAAATTCGCCGTCATTCCGCTTGCCGTTATCGCCCTGCTGGTCGCCTGCGCCCCGGTGATCAGCCAGCGTGGC
>JBBQBL010000212.1:0-4554 GCA_038317805.1 Micropepsales bacterium | reverse complement strand
CATGTCTTCATCCGCAATCTGGAACTGGCAGCGCATATCGGGGTCTATGCCCGCGAAGAAGGCCACACCCAGAAAGTGCGGATCAATGTCGATCTGGCCACAGACGACATCGCCGATGCCAAGGACATGCTCGAAAACGTCGTGGACTATCACGTCATCGAAAAACGCATCCGCGCCATCATCGCCGAAGGCCATGTCCGGCTGGCCGAAACCCTGGCCGAACGCATCGCCGCCGCATGTTTCGAGGATGCCCGGGTCCGCACCGTGCGGGTGCGGGTGGAAAAGCTGGAAGCACTGACCCACGCTGAGAGCGTTGGGATAGAGATCGAGCGGTCACGTTGACATCCTTGCTTGCCAGTCGCCGCCTTCGGCCCTGCTACGCTGCCGCTCGGGCCTCGGCGGCGGGCATAGAAATCGAGCGCTCCCGTTAATATATTGGCTCCATGAGTTCCCCCGAAGCGCCCCCCCCAGAAAAAGGATTAAAGGGCGCCGAGCGCATCGCCGCCTATCTCAAGACCCTGCCCGACGCGCCCGGTGTCTACCGGATGCTGAATGCGGCGGGCGATGTGCTGTATGTCGGCAAGGCCAAAAGCCTGAAGAAGCGGGTGACGTCCTATGCCACCGGCCGGCTGCACAGCGACCGGCTGATCCGCATGGTGTCCGACACCGCCGAGATGGTGTTCGTCACCACCGCCAGCGAGATCGAAGCACTGCTGCTGGAATCCAACCTGATCAAGCGGCTGAAGCCGCGCTATAACGTCAGCTATCGCGACGACAAAAGCTTTCCCAACATTCTGCTGCGCGAAGACCATGCCTATCCGCAGCTTCTCAAGCATCGCGGCGCCAAGACCACCAAGGGCGTCTATTTCGGGCCCTTCGCCTCGGCCGGCGCGGTCAACCGCACCCTCAACACCCTGCAGCGGGCCTTCCTGCTGCGCTCCTGTTCGGATTCGGTGTTCGAGAGCCGCACCCGGCCCTGCCTGCTGTTCCAGATCAAGCGCTGCAGCGCGCCCTGCGTGAACCGCATCGACCTGGCCGGCTATCACGAGCTGGTCGAGGAAACTGAAAACTTCCTCAACGGCAAGAGCCAGGTGGTGCAGGAAGACATCAAGGCCGAAATGACCAAGGCGTCCGACGCCATGGATTTCGAAGCCGCCGCCAGGCTGCGCGACCGGCTGAAGGCGATGGGCCATATCCAGTCGTCACAGGGCGTGAACCCGTCCACCTTCGACGAAGCCGACCTGTTCGCCCTGCACAGCGAAGGCGGACATACCTGCATCCAGGTATTCTTCTTCCGCGCCGGGCAGAATTGGGGCAACCGCCCCTATTTCCCGCGCCACGCCAATGACATTCCGCTGGGCGAGGTGCTGGAAAGCTTTGTCGGCCAGTTTTACGACGAACGCACCGCGCCAAAGCTCATCCTGACCAGCGAGGAATTGCCGGACCGCGAACTCCTGTCCGAAGCCCTGGCCCTGCGCGCCGAGCACAAAGTGGAAATTTCTACCCCCCAGCGCGGCGAGAAGCGCGAGATCATGGAACGCGCTTTGACCAATGCGCGCGAACAGCTGGGCCGCCGCCTGGCCGAGAACAGCGCCCAGACCCAGTTGCTGGAAGGGGTGGCCGATGTGTTCGGCCTGGAACAGCCGCCGCGCCGCATCGAGGTCTATGACAACTCCCACATCCAGGGCGCCCATGCGCTGGGCGCCTTCATCGTGGCGGGGCCCGAAGGTTTCGAAAAAGCGCAGTACCGCAAGTTCAACATCAAGAGTGAGGAACTCGCCCCCGGCGACGACTACGCCATGATGCGCGAGGTCTTGAGCCGCCGTTTCGCCCGCATGGTGAAGGAAGAAGCCGAGGATACGCCGGACACGCGCTGGAAGCGGCCCGACCTGGTGCTGATCGATGGCGGGCCGGGCCAGCTTTCCGTCGCCTGCCAGGTGTTTGCCGACCTGGGCGTGGAAGATGTGGCGCTGGTGGGCATTTCCAAGGGGCCGGACCGCGACGCGGGGCGCGAGCATTTCTACATGCCGGGCAAGGAACCCTTCCGCCTCGATCTCAAAAGTCCGGTTCTGTACTATCTGCAACGGTTGCGTGACGAAGCACATCGTTTTGTCATCGGCGGCCATCGCAAGAAGCGCAGCGCCGCCATCGGCGTCAATCCGCTGGACGAAATCGCCGGGGTCGGGGCCAATCGCAAGCGGGCGCTTTTGCAGCATTTCGGTTCTGCCAAGGCGGTATCGGCCGCCAGCCTGACCGATTTGTCGGCCGTGGAGGGCGTCAGCGCCGCCATGGCCAAGAAAATCTTCGATTTCTTTCATCCCAGCGCGTGACCTCAAGGCCAGAGCAGTTCTAAACTGGCTGCATGTTCGCCCTGCCCAATGCCCTCACCATCATGCGCATCGTCCTGGTGCCGATCTTCGTGGTCGCCTTTGTCGTGCCCGGCGATGCGGCGCGGCTGGTGGCCTTTGCCGTCTTTGCCCTGGCCGGCGTCAGCGACTGGCTGGACGGTTTTGCCGCCCGCAAGCTGAAGGCCGGATCGGATTTCGGCCGCATGCTGGATCCCATCGCCGACAAGGTGCTGGTGGCGGTGGCGTTGATGATGCTGGTCGCCGAAGGCACCTTCCGCAAGGATATTCCCGGCACCGGCGAAAGCGTCTTCAGCCTGCTGCGGCTGGTGCCCGCGCTGATCATCCTGTCGCGCGAAATCCTGGTGTCGGGCCTGCGGGAGTTTCTGGCCGGTACCCGCGTCAGCGTGCCGGTCACCAATGTGGCCAAGTTCAAGACCGCGGTGCAGATGATCGCCATCGGCGCCATGATCCTGACCCCGCTGGCCAGCGAATATGCGCCGGACCTGCCGGGCAAGACCTATACCGGCATCGCCTACATTCTGCTGTGGGTGGCCGCCGCGCTGACCGTTTATACCGGCGTGATCTATTTCAAGAACGGCATGGTGTATTTGCGCCCCGGACCCAGCGAGCCGTCCTGATTTGATGTGGGTTATTTTCACGCTTCTGGGCGCGGTGGGCCAGACCGCGCGCAACACCATGCAGCGCGGGCTGACACCCAAACTGGGCGCGCTGGGCGCCACATTGGTGCGCTTCCTGTTCGGCTTTCCCTTTGCGCTGCTGTTCCTGGCCGCCGTGCTGGCCTGGATGCATGATCCCCTGCCCGTGGTCGACGTCGAATTCGCGCTGTGGCTGATGCTCGGCGCGCTGACGCAGATCGGCGGCACCGCCCTGGTGCTGATGACCATGGAACAGCGCTCCTTCGTGGTCACCACGGCCTATCTGAAAACCGAGCCGGTGCTGGTGGCGCTGATGGGCCTGCTGTTCCTGCGCGATCCGCTGACCCCGTTCATGGCGCTGGCGATCACCCTGGCCATGATTGGTGTGGCGCTGATTTCGATCAAACCGCAGGCGCTGACGGGCGGCGCCAAGCCCGCCCTGCTGGGGCTTTCCTCCGCCGCGTTGTTCGCGGCCTCCGCCATCGGCTATCGCGGCGCCATCCTGGCGCTGCATGAAAGCCACTTCGTGCTGGGCGCAACCTTTTCGCTGGCGGCGGGGCTGACCTTGCAGACCATGCTGCTGCTGGCCTGGCCGGTGCTGTTCAAGCGCGGCACTTTGAAGGCGCTGGCTTCGCTGTGGAAGCCATCGCTTCTTGCGGGTTTTACCGGCGCGGCCGCCTCGCAGTTCTGGTTCCTGGCGTTTGCCCTGGCCACCGCCGCCAGCGTGCGCACCCTGGCGCTGGTGGAAGTGCTGTTCGCGCAAGGCGTAACGCGCTTCATCTTCCGCCAGAGGACCACACTGCGCGAAGCGTGCGGCATCGCCCTGCTGCTGGCAGGCGCCGTGCTGATCGTCAGGGTGAGTTAGGCCGAAACCGTGGCGACGCCGCGGACTTCATCCGCATAAGCGGTCATCAAGGTCTCGGTCAGCGTACCGGGCTTGAATGTGTAGGGCCCGATTTCCGACACCGGTGTGACTTCCGCCGCCGAACCGGTGAGGAAGCATTCGGTGAAGTTGCTCATCTCTTCCGGCTCGATATGGCGTTCGATCACGCGCACGCCGCGCGCCTTGGCGATGGCGATCACCGACTGGCGGGTCAGGCCATTGAGGAAACAGTCCGGCGTCGGGGTGTGCAATTCGCCATCCTGCACGAAGAACACGTTGGCGCCGGTGGCTTCGGCGACATAGCCGCGATAGTCGAACATCAGCGCATCGGCATAGCCCTTGGCTTCCGCCTCATGCTTGGAGATGGTGCAGATCATGTAGAGGCCGGCGGCCTTGGCATGCACCGGTTCGGTATCGGGCGCAGGCCGGCGCCAGCGGGAAATATCCAGCCGGATGCCCTTCAGCTTTTCGTCCGGGCTGAAATAGGATGGCCAGGGCCAGCAGGCGATGGCGACATGGATGGTCGTGTTCTGCGCCGACACCGCCATCATCTCGCTGCCGCGGAAGGCAACGGGACGCAGGTAGCCGTCCTTGATGTTCTGCACCGCGGCCGCATCGATGCAGGCCTGGTTGATCTGGTCCTGGGTAAAGGGGATCGTCATGCCCA
>JBBQBL010000211.1:0-4572 GCA_038317805.1 Micropepsales bacterium | reverse complement strand
CGACGACATGCAGGCCGGCGGTTCGACCAACCAGGCGATCGGTGTCGCCCATGGCTGGATGACCCTGACCAACAGCGCCCCCTACAGCCCCGGCACGGTGCCGTCCAACACCACCCGCTACCTGATCCTGCTGAGCGACGGCTTGAACACCCAGAACCGCTGGGTGGGCGACGGCGGTACCGAGGGCACGCCGGACGACGCCTTGATCGACGGTCGCCTCAGTTCGGTGTGCAGTGCCGCCAAGACGGACGGCATCATCATCTATTCGCTTTATGTCCATACGAATGGCGGCGGCAATTCCGCGCCGCTGCAGGACTGCGCCACCGACACGTCGAAATATTACGACCTGACCTCGGCCAGCCAGATCGCCACGGCGTTTGCCGACATCACCAAGCAGATCACCAACGTACGCGTGTCCAAATAGCATGAAGCTGGCCGGCGAAGTTCTCGACCAGTTGTTGCTGACCTTGTGGCATGTGTTGCCCTGGCTGGCGGGGCTGGGCCTGGTGTTCGCCGTCCTGTCGCGCATCTCGCCCTGCAATGCCGGAAAGCCCTGGTGGGAAAAGCGCGGACTGTTCACCGACATGGCCTACTGGATTTTTGTACCGATTCTCGCGCGTTATCTGCGCATCTGGGTGACGGTGTTCATCACCATCTGGCTGTTCCAGATCAGCGACGGCCAGAAGATCGCCGACTTCTATCTGCACGGCCACGGCCCCTTGTCGCGCCTGCCGCTATGGCTGCAGGGCATCGGCTATCTGGTGGCGGCGGATTTTGCGCTCTACTGGATCCATCGCGGCTTTCACCGCGGCGCCTTCTGGAAATACCATGCCGTGCATCATGCGCCCAAGGATCTGGACTGGATCAGTGCGGCGCGCTTTCATCCCGTCAATCTGGCGCTGGGAACGGTGGCGGTGGACATCACCGCGCTCCTGTGCGGCATCTCGCCGGACATCTTCCTGGTGATCGGGCCCTTCAACATCATCACTTCCTGCCTGGTGCATGCCAATCTGAACTGGACCTTCGGGCCGCTGCGCGGTGTGCTGGTCAGTCCGGTGTTCCACCGCTGGCATCATGCGCAGGCGGTGCGCGACGTGAATTTCGCCAGCACCTTTTCGCTGTGGGACAAGATGTTCGGCACCTATTACATGCCCGAGGGCGCGCTTCCGGGCGGCTATGGCATCGACGATGCCGCCATGCCCGAAGGGCTGATGGCGCAGACCCTCTACCCGCTGGTGCAGGACAGGTCACGCGCAACCAGCGCGGTGCCGGCCTGACGTTCCGATTTTCGAATTAGTTGCTGGCGCGCGCTTCGGCAGCCGCCACGCCGCGGGCAGCGGCCTGGTGCGCGGCCGCCTGGCTGGAAGCGCTGTCATACGCCTTCTGGTCGTCGCCCGGCATCGGCGTGGGCTCGCAGCGGCCGCCAGCGCAGTTCAACGTGACGCGCTGGGCGCCGCGATTGAGGGTGACGGTGCCGCCGCCATCATTGCCGGTGACGGTGATGCGGCTGTTGAACACCTGAACATTGTCGCGGTTCAGCGCCACAAGATTGGTGCGGCCATATCCCTTGCCCTGCACGAAGGCGTGGCGGGCATCGATCATGGTAACGTCGGCGATGGTGGGATTGCCGACATAGACGGTGGAAACCGGGGCACGGAAGGTGAGGGTGTGAACCTCGTCCAGCGCCAGGGCGACGGATTCATTCTTGCTCACGGCCATCTTGCCCGCGGCGAAGGCGGGGGAGGCGGCAATGAGAGCGGCGGCGATCAGGGCACGGCGCATGGGGAATATCCGTCTGAATTTCAGGGCTTAGACTAGGCCGACGCCGTAAAAGAAGCCTTAAGCTGGATGGCGTAAAAAGGCCCTGTTTTCGGACCCAAAAGGCCTTTCGTGCGCATGTCCCTCCCGGCCCAGCTTCTGGCTTTGCTTGGCGTCCTGGCCGGGGTGGATGCAGCGTGGGTCGTGCTGGGACACTTCGCGCTGGATGGAGGCGGCTTCCTGCGTCTTGGCCTGTTGTCGCTGTGCCTGCTGGCGGGCGCGCGCTTCTACCAGGTCCGGCGCCCCGAACCGCGCCTGGCGGCGATGCTGCTGGGCAGCGGATTTCTCTGTGCCTTCTCGCTGGGGGCCAGCCTGCTCAATTATCTGCTGCTGACACGCGCCGGGACGCGCATTGATGTGGAGCTGGCGGCGCTGGACCGCGCGCTGGGATTTGACTGGCCTGTCGCGATGACGTGGATGGTGCAGCATCCGCGCCTGAACCTGCTGGCGCTGATCGCCTATTCGTCGATGCTGCCGCAGGTGGCGCTGCTGACCATCGTGCTGGCGACGGTGGAGGCCATCCGCGTCTATCGCTTTTGTCTGGCGCTGGCGCTGTCGGCGCTGGCCTGTATCGCGATATGGAGTTTGGCCCCGTCTTTTGGGGCTTTTTCGGTGTATCCGCTCACGGCCAATCACGCCACGCTGGCGCTGGATCCGGCTTACGCGCACGAACTGGTGCGTCTGCTGCATGATGGGCCTGGCCTGATCTCGCCGCGCGACACCAAGGGACTGATCGGCTTTCCCTCTTACCACGCGGTACTCGCCATCCTGGTGATGTGGTTCGCGCGCGATATCAAATCCCTGCGCTGGCCGGCGCTGGCGCTCAACATCGCGGTGCTGCTGTCCACGCCGGTGCAGGGCGGTCATCACCTGATCGATGTGCTCGCGGCCTTTCCGATTGCGGCAGTGGCGATTTTCATCACGGCGCCGCGCAGAAATGCCGAAGCCCGCTTGAAAGCATCCATCATGGTAAACAAATCTCGAAAATTCACTATAACGCCGGTTCCAAAAGGCTTTTTCCGTATCACCACGGAACAGAAGCGCGAAAACACGGCCCCCAGGATTAAGTCGAAATTAAGCGGCGTCTCTTAGTGTGGCCACTGTCCGCAACGAGCGAAAAGATTTCGTCCGGGGTTGGGCATCCTAGGGTGTCACTAAGTTGGAGACTAACATGAACCTCATCTCGCGTTTCGTTCGCGATGAATCGGGCGCCACTGCCATCGAGTATGGCCTGATCGCCGCTCTCATCGCCGTCGTCATCATCACCGGCGTGACCGCCGTTGGTACCAAGCTGTCGACGACCTTCACGAACCTGTCGACGAACCTGAAGTAAGGCTCGCGGCATCGAATGCCTGAACGGCCGCCTTCACAAAAGGCGGCCGTTCGTTTTTGCAGAGTTTGAACATGGTTGCCGAAGTCTTGGTTCTTGTCGCACTCCCGCTCCTGCTGGCCGTTGCCGCGGGCTGGGATCTGGCCAGCTTCACCATTCCCAATTTCCTGTCGCTGGCGCTTTTGGCGCTTTTCGCGGTTTTCGCGGTGGCGGCGCACCTCAGCCTTCCCGCGATCGGCTGGCATTTGCTGGCCGGTTTTGCGGGGCTTTTCATCGGCTTTGCGCTGTTTGCGCTTGGCTGGATCGGCGGCGGCGACGCCAAGCTGTTCGCCGCGGTGACCTTGTGGCTGGGTTTCCACGACATGGCGCCCTATGCGCTGCTGGCCAGCGTGTTCGGCGGTGTGCTGACATTGGGTCTGATGCTGATGCGCCAGTGCCCGCTGCCGGATGTATTCGCCCGCCAGGGCTGGATCATCAGGCTGCATGATGCGCGTTCGGGAATCCCGTACGGCGTGGCGCTTGCCGCCGGCGCATTCGCGCTGTTGCCGTCCACCGAAATTTTTCGCCTGGCCGCGACTGTTTAACGAAACCCTAACGGCGCACGCGCAGTTTTCGCGCGGATTTTAAATACATTTATCGCGAAAGCGCGGCTTCTCCGAGCCAATTGCAACGCTCCCATTAAGCAAATTCTAAAGGGTTGCATGGTGAATTGTCACCAAAGGGAGCTTGCCCGTCATGAATACCCAACGCCTTGTTGTGCTTGGTCTCGCACTGGTCGCCGCCGGCGGCGCCGCCTTTCTGGTGCGCGGCATGCTGGGCGGCGGTACGCCCCAGGTTGAAGCCAAGCCCGCGCCCGTCATCGCGATGAGCGAAGTGCTGGTCTCGACCGGCAATCTCACGCCGGGCCAGGCGCTCACCGCCGATCGCGTGCGTTGGGAAAAATGGCCGACCGCTTCGGTCGATCCGTCCTTCATCACCCATGACGCGTTCGGCAGCGAGGAAGCCGCGGTCAAGGGCACCGTGGTGCGCGCGCCGATCCTTTCGGGCCAGCCCATCACCAACACCGCCATTGTGCATGGCGAAGCCTCCGGCTTCATGGCCGCGACGCTGGGTGAAGGCATGCGCGCCATCTCCATCACCATCTCGGCCGATTCCAGCGCCGGTGGCTTTGTGCTGCCCAACGACCGCGTTGACGTGATCGTGACCCGCCGTCCGGACCGCGATGCGCCGCGCGGCAGCGCCAAGACCCTGATCACCAACCTGCGCGTGCTGGCGGTGGACCAGACCTTCCGCCAGGAAAAAGACACGCGCACCGTGGTGGGTAAGACCGCCACCGTCGAAGTCACGCCGGAGCAGGCCGAAGTCATTTCCGCCGCCGCCACCACCGGCCAGCTGTCACTGGCCCTGCGCCCCCTGAGCGAAGC
>JBBQBL010000210.1:0-4599 GCA_038317805.1 Micropepsales bacterium | reverse complement strand
GCGGCATTCCCACCATGATGATCTTCGCCCAGGGCCAGGTCGCGGCGACCAAGGTCGGCGCCCTGCCCAAGTCGAAGATCAAGGAATGGATCGAAAGCTCGATCTGATTTTTCGGAATTGATGCTCAAGGCCGCCTCCGGGCGGCCTTTTGCTTTTCAGCTGTTCTCGGCCAGAACTTTGCCGGCCAGGTACAGCGACCCGCAGATCAGAATGCGCGGCGGCGTGCTTTCGTCGTCCAGCCGCGTCCAGGCATGGATCTGCAGCATGGCATCGTCCAGGTCTTCGGCGGGAGCCGAATCCAGACCCGCGCGCCGCGCCATGTCATACAGAGCGCCCGCGCCCATGCTGGCCTCTTCGCCAGGAATGCCCACCGTCACCACATGCCGCGCCAGGCCGTTGAAGGTCCGCAGGAAACCCAGCGCATCCTTGTTCGCCAGCATGCCGCAGATCAGATACAGCGGCCGCTCGCCATTCTCTTCCATGTCGGCCATGGCGCGCGACACCGCCTCGGCGCCATGCGGATTGTGGCCGCCGTCCAGCCAGACTTCGGCGCCGCGCGGCGCGGTTTCCACCAACGGACCCTTGTGCAGGCGCTGCAACCGCGCCGGCCATTCCACCGTGGAAAGGCCGCGCTCGATTCCCGCATCAGTGCCCCAGCCCAGCCCCGCATGACGCAAGGCCGCGATGGCGACACCGGCATTCTCTATCTGGTGGCGGCCCACCAGTTTGGGCAGTGGCAAATCCAGCAGGCCCTGCTGGTCTTCATAGACCATGCGGCCATGCTCGGGACGGCTGACGAAATCCTGGCCGAACTCATAGACCGGCACGCCAAGCCGGTCGGCGCGGGCCAGAATGACGTCGTGGGCGATCTCGACCTGCGGTCCCACCACCAGCGGCGCACCCTTCTTGATGATGCCCGCTTTCTCCGCGGCAATGCCACCCAGGTCATCGCCCAGGAATTCCTTGTGATCCAGGCCCACCGGCTGGATCACCGTCATGGCTGGATGCAGCACCACATTGGTGGCGTCATAGGTGCCGCCCAGTCCCACTTCCAGAATGGTCACATCGGCGGCATGACGGGCAAAAGCCAGGAACATGGCGGCGGCGGTGATCTCGAAGAAGGTGATCTCGCGCCCGGCATTGACCTGCTCGACCTCTTCCAGCAACGACACCAGCGCCTCTTCCGAGATCGGCTTGCCGGCGATGCGGATGCGCTCATGGAACCGCACCAGGTGCGGCGAGGTATGGGTGTGAACTTTCAGCCCCTCCGCTTCCAGCATGGCGCGCATGAAGGCGCAGGCCGAGCCCTTGCCATTGGTGCCCGCCACATGGATCACCGGCGGCAGGCGCAAATGCGGATTGCCCAGGTGGCCAAGCAACCGCAGGATGCGGTCCAGCGCCAGGTCGATCTTCTTGGGATGCAGGGACAAAAGGCGCCGCAGCACCGTGTCGCTGCGCGTGGTTTCCGAGAGCATTACGGGGTCGCGGCAGCGCTGCCGTTACCGTTGCGCCCATTTCCATTACGGACCGGCATATTGAGAACCTTGCTGCGCGGCTTGCCCTCTTTCATCAGCAGGTGCAGCAGCCGCGACAAGGTCGCGCGCAATTCCTTGCGATGGGTGACCATGTCCAGCATGCCGTGTTCCAGCAGGTATTCGGCGCGCTGGAAGCCTTCGGGCAGCTTTTCGCGGATGGTCTGGGCGATGACGCGGGCGCCGGTAAAGCCGATCTGGGCGCCGGGCTCGGCGATCTGCACGTCACCCAGCATGGCATAAGAGGCGCTGACGCCGCCAAAGGTGGGATCAGTCAGCACGACGACATAGGGCAAACCCGCCTCGCGCAGCATGTCCACACAGATGGTGGCGCGCGGCATCTGCATCAGGGAGAGAATGCCCTCCTGCATGCGTGCGCCGCCCGAGGCGACGAACAGAATGTAGGGGCGCTTTTCCTTGATCGCCGCCTGCATGGATTCCACCAGTGCTTCGCCCACGCCCATCCCCAGGCTGCCGCCCAGGAAATCGAAAGGCTGCACGCCGATCATCACCGGCAGGCCATCTATCGTGCCGCGCGCGGCGGTGAAAGCTTCGGGGCGGCCGGTCTTGGCGCGGGCACCCTTGATCTCGTCGGCATATTTCTTCTCGCCGCGGAAACGCAGCGGGTCGGACGGCACGGTCGGCGGCACCAGCTCGGTGAAGCTGCCGGCGTCAAAGGTGTAGGCAAAGCGCTCGGCCGGGCCGATGCGCATGTGATGGCCGCAATTGGGGCAGACATTGAGATTGGTCGCCAGGTCGCGGTGAAAGATCATCTCGCCGCAGGACGGGCACTTCTTCCAGAGATTCTCCGGCGTGTCCCCGCGGTCCTTGCCCATCAGCCCCTTGATGCGGGGGCGAACGATATTGGTGATCCAGTTCATGCCGGCACCTTACCATGACGGGCGGCATGGGTGGAACCGGCCAAAGCGCGGGCCAGGTCCAGGACTTCGGCGATAACCTTATCTTTTCCGGCGTTAAGATTTGCGGCGACCTGGCCGACAATGGCCGAGCCTACCACTACTCCATCGGCCAGCAGCGCAATGGCGGCAGCCTGCTCCTGGGTGCGGATGCCGAAGCCCACGGTGCAGGGCAGATCGGTGACGGCGCGCACCCGCGCCATGGCGGCGCGCACTTCGTCCTCGGGCACGGACTTGGTGCCGGTCACGCCGGCGACCGAGACGTAATAGAGATAGCCCGATGCATCGGCCACGATGCGCTTGAGCCGCGCATCATCGGTAGTGGGGGTGACGAAACGGATCAGGTCCACGCCCTGCGCCCTGGCCGGCACGCGCAGCACTTCATCTTCTTCGATCGGGAGGTCCACCACGATCAGGCCATCGACGCCGGCCGCGGCGACATCCTTGGCGAAGCGCGCGGTGCCATGGGCATGAACGGTATTGTAATAGCCCATCAGCACGATGGGCGTGGTCTTGTCGGTCTTGCGGAACTTCTCGACCATCTTGAGCACCTTGGCCAGTGTGGCGCCGGCTTTCAGCGCACGCACGGACGAGGCCTGCACCGCCGGGCCGTCGGCCATGGGATCGGTGAAGGGCATGCCCAATTCGATGATGTCAGCGCCGCAGGAGGGCAGCTTCTCCAGGATGGCGAAGCTGGTTTCCATGTCCGGATCGCCGACGGTGATGAAGGGCACGAAGGCGGCGCGACCTTCCTTTTTCAGGGCGGCGAACTTGGCGGCCAATCTACTCATGATAAAGCTCGGCTCACAGTTTTTCTCCCAGCTTTTCGGCCACCGAGAAGATGTCCTTGTCGCCGCGGCCCGACAGGCAGATGGCGATGATGTCTTCCTTCTTCATCTGTCCCGCCACCTTGCAGACATGGGCGATGGCATGCGCCGGCTCCAGCGCGGGGATGATGCCTTCCAGCTTGGACAACAGCATGAATCCGTCCAGGGCTTCCTGATCAGTGACCGAATAATATTTCACCCGGCCCATGTCCTTCAGCCAGCTATGTTCAGGAACGATGCCCGGATAGTCCAGCCCCGCCGAGATGGAATGGGCTTCCAGAATCTGGCCATCGCCATCCTGCAGCAGATACGAGCGCGCGCCGTGCAGCACGCCGGGCGAGCCCTTGGACAGGGTCGCGGCATGGCGCGGGGTGTCGACACCGTCACCCGCCGCCTCCACGCCGTGGATTTCCACACCGGCGTCATCGAGGAAAGGATGAAACATGCCCGCGGCGTTGGAGCCGCCGCCGACGCACGCCACCACCAGATCCGGCAGGCGTTTTTCGCGGTCCAGCATCTGAGCGCGTGTCTCGTTGCCGATCACGGTCTGGAAATCGCGCACCATGGCGGGATAGGGATGTGGCCCCACCACCGAACCGATGATGTAGAACGTGTCGTGCACATTGGCGACCCAGTCGCGCAGCGCCTCGTTGGTGGCGTCTTTCAGGGTGCGCGAACCGGACGACACCCCCCTCACCTCGGCGCCGAGCAGGCGCATGCGGAAGACGTTGGGCTTCTGCCGCTCCATGTCCACCTCGCCCATATAGATGGTGCAAGGCAGGCCGAAGCGCGCCGCCACCGTGGCGGTCGCCACGCCATGCTGGCCAGCGCCGGTCTCGGCAATGATGCGGGTCTTGCCCATGCGGCGGGCCAAGAGGATCTGGCCCAGGCAATTGTTGATCTTGTGCGCGCCGGTGTGATTGAGGTCTTCGCGCTTGAGATAGATCTTCGGCCCGCCCAGATGCGCCGTCAGCCGCTCGGCGAAATAGAGCGGGCTCTCGCGGCCGACATAATGGGTCAGCAGCCCCGACAGTTCTTCGTGAAACGCCGGGTCCTTCTTTGCTGCTTCATAAGCCTGTTCCAGCGATAGCACCAACGGCATTAGGGTTTCGGCGACGAAACGGCCGCCATAGGCGCCGAAATGACCGCTGGCGTCGGGACCGGCGCGGAGAGAATTGGGAATCTGGTTCACGCGCGCACCAATGTTTTTGTAGCGTTGACGAAATCGGCAATGCGGGCGGCATCCTTCACACCCGGCGCGCTTTCCACGCCGGAAGACACGTCCACCGCCAGCGCGCCGGACAGTTCGATGGCACGCGCGAC
>JBBQBL010000209.1:0-4616 GCA_038317805.1 Micropepsales bacterium | reverse complement strand
TGCCGTTCCAGGCTAAAGCCGTAAAAGAGCGCCTCCTGCATCACAGTCCGTTCGCCCATCATCGCCCGCGTCTCCTGCTGCCAACAGAAGTGAATCAGGACGACAGAACGGCTTCAAGCAGGACTTTTTCAACACAATCGGCGCAAAGCGGACATTTAGAGGTGTTGGTCTTTTCGTTGGTATGCCCCTAGGCAATGAGCCCCAGCCAATACAATTTCCTGATTTATTACGGTTATGTGGGTCCTATCTTGGCTACCACTGAGCCCAGCCAGAGCGTTGGTCTTTTCGAGGGTCATTGGCAGGGCCGGTGGCCAGATCGGCGCTGTGTGGCCCTGAAACGGGCCTCAAGGGGTCCTATCTAGCCGACCATTCGCTTCGCTCGTGGCTGGCCCGCCAGGTTTATTTGGGTACGCGCCGCGCCGTGGCTTGTTTGGCGCTTGGCCATCCTTTTCGTATCATCGTCCGCGGCAAAGGGCATTGGCCGGGATGACGCACCAGACCGATAATTTGATCCGCTTCGGCACGACGGAGCCGCTCCCTGAGGACCGGAAATTCTCCGCTGGTGCCTTAACGCTGCATATTTCTGACGGCACGGTTCGCCAGCTTTGCTGGCACGGCGTCGAAGTCGTTCGCGGCATCGCCTGTCCGGTCCGCGATGCCAATTGGGCCACCTGCGCCTCAGTGCTGGCGGAGGAAAGTGTCACCGAGACGCCGGACGGATTTGAAGTACGGCAGGTCCGGCTGGTCGCAGATGGCGCTCTGCGCGTGGAACTGGTTTTCAAGGCTAGTGCGGACGGGGGTTTTCAGGCGGTTTCGGAAATTTCGGTGTGCCGCGAATTCACCACCAATCGTGCGGGGTTCACGCTGCTGCATCCGCTGCAGCATGTCGCTGGAACGCCGCTCAAGGTCGCGAATCCTGACGGGTCGATTACTGCCTCAAAATTTCCGCTCCTGATTTCCCCACACCAGGTGGCCGGCAACATTTCCGGCCTGCGTCATGCGGTCAATGGAATCGACGTGGACATCACGTTCCATGGCGAGATTTTCGAAATGGAGGACCAGCGCAACTGGAGCGATGCGTCCTTCAAGACCTATTGCCGGCCCTTGTCGCTTCCGCGGCCGTACCGGCTGCAGGAGGACGAAACCTATCGCCAGGAAATCGCGATACGCTTCCAGGGCACGCCCACCACGTCGCCGGGCGCCTCTGTCTCGGCCGATGCTGTCCTGGAATGGCGGGATGGCGCCGGGACCGTCCCACGGCTGGCCGTGACCCTGGAAGATGGCACGCTTCCGGATGCCGGCGCCCGCGGCCTTTACCGCCTGCTGAAGCCGGCCATCCTTCAATTGCGCGCGACGCCCCAAACTGCGGCTGCCGTTTGTGAAAGCGCAAAAGCGTTATCGGTCGTCAGCCCGGCCGAGATTGAGCTGGAAATCGTGGTGCCGTCTGCCGATGAACCCCAGGCCGCACTGCTGCGTGTCGCGGCCGATTGCAAAAAGGCATCCCTTGCCGTGGCGCGCGTCGTGGCGCTTCCGGAAAGTTATCTGCAAAGCTACCAGCCGGGTGGTCCATGGCCGGCAGGTCCGACGCCGCAGGACCTGGTGCCGCATGCCCGCGCCGCATTCCCCGATGCCGGGGTCGGAAGCGGGGTGCTGACCTATTTTCCGGAACTCAACCGCTGCCGTCCGGGCCCCTGCGATTACGTCACCCATGGCACGACGGCCATTACCCATGCGGCGGACGATGGCACGGTCATTGAGAATCTGGAGGGCCTTTCGCACGTCCTGAAAAGCGGACGGGCAATTGCGGGAGGACGAGATTATCGCCTGGGCCTAGTGGCCATCGGCATGCGTTCCAACCCTTATGGTTCCGGCGTCGTGGAAAATGTCCAGCAAAACCGGGTTGCGATGGCGGGGGCGGATCCCAGGCAGCGCGGCCTCTTTGCAGCCGCATGGGCCGTTGGCGCGATCGCTGCTACCGAAGGGCACAACGTGTCGTCCCTGGCGCTATCGGCGCTGGTCGGGCCGTTTGGGGCAATATACCGGCGGGAGGCTTTGGCGCAGCCGGGCTATCAGGAGAACGAGACTGGGATGGTGTATCCCATCTTTCACGTGCTCCGGTTCCTGTCTGCGATGGGCGGTGCGACAAGGTTGTCCGTGCGTTCGGCAGGAAACGGAATTGCAGGCGTGGCTTCACGGGATCATGCGCAAGTCTGCCTCATGATCGCGAACCTGGGAACGAACGCTTCCTCCGTGCAGGTTCCCGGTGACGCGCAAATCCGGATTCTGGATGCGGATAATTTTCAAACTGCGATCCACGACCCACACTGGCTCGATACCGGGCAAGCCATGCATGGGCCCCATGTGGCATTGACGCCATTGAGCATTGCGTTCGTCCGCGTGGGCGCTTAGTCCGCGATCGCGCGCATGTGGGCCAGTCCCTGGCCAAGCGCCCGCTGAAGAAGCATATGGTCCACGCCATAGGCGATGATGCGGAATCCCTTGGCCAGATAGTCGCGCGCCCAATTCTCGTCCGCCGCCATCATGCCCGCGATTTTGCCGTGCTGTTTCGCGGCCTGGACGATCTTGTCGACGGCCTTGAGATAGGCGGGATTTTCAAACTGGCCGGGAATGCCCATGAAATTGGTCAGGTCGAAATGACCCATCCACACGACATCGATTCCGTCCACGGCCGCGATGTCGTCCACGGCCGCCACGCCATCGGCGGTTTCCACCAGGGCGATGACCAAGGTGCGCGCATTCGCAATTGCCATCTTGTCGGGCACGGAGCCGGCCTCGTAATCGTCATGCGCCATGCCAAAGGCCGCGCCGCGGCGGCCCGCCGGCGGATAACGGGTTGCCGAGACGATTTCGCGCGCCTGGGCCGCGCTTTCGACCATGGGCACCATGATGCCCAGGGCACCCATGTCCAGGCAGCGCGCGATGAAGTGATATTGCAGGGCCGGTACCCGGACCATGGGCACAAGCCCGATGCCGCGGCAGGCGGCGATCTGGCCCTTGAGCGTTTCTATGGTGACGCCCGAATGTTCCATGTCGAACAGGATGAATTCCGCGCCTGCCGCCTTGACGATCTGCGGCATGCCGGGCGTGAAGAACTCGAACACCATGGTGCCGAAAGCATGCTTTCCGGCGGCGAGGTCGGTTTTCACCGGATTGCTCTTCATGGCGTTTCCTATCCCTATGCCGCGGCGGCTCGTGCTGATTGAAACAGTGGGCGAACCTGCCGGCAGCGGCCATGAATACTTGCTCGAAATCGCCATTTTCGGCAACATCATGGGCAACATCGCCCCTTAAAATATGCCGCAAAGCAGCAAAGACGGCGTGGGGCGACAAGGGTGGGGAAAATGCTTTTTGTGATCCTGGTGGACTTCCAGCTCAAGCCGGGCATGGAAAAACAATTTCGCGCACTGATCGACGCCAATGCGGATGCTTCTGTCCGCGACGAGCCGGGATGCCTGCAATTCGATGTCCTGGAGCCCGAAGGCGAGGCGGGGCGCGTGCTGCTCTATGAAATCTATTGCGACAGGGCGGCGTTCGAGGCGCATCTGAAAACCGGACATTTCCGCGTGTTCAATAATGCGAGCGCCGACATGATACTTCGCAAGCATGTGACGCGATGCGACTTGGTGTGTTCGGGCGCGAACGTCGCCAGCAGAATGGGCGGCTGACAGGGGTATCACAATGGCAGAAAAATTCCGGATCGCGCTGTCGGCCGATTTTCGCAACGCCGACGGATCGCCGACCTTCGCCGATTTCGATCTTGCGCCGCTGACGGCCGATCCGCGGGTCGAGGCTGTGTTTCTGGAAACGGAAAGTCCGATCAGTGCCCGGCAACTGGAGGATTTAGACGCGCTCATCCTGCTCGCGCACCGCTTTGACCGGAACAGCGTGCCCAAAAGCGGACGGCTGGGCGTCATTGCCCGCTTCGGCGTTGGCTACGACACGGTCGATGTGAACGCCTGCACCGATGCGGGGATCGCTCTGGTGATCACGCCGGAGTCGGTGCGCCGGCCGGTCGCCGTGTCGGTCATCACCCTGATGCTGGCGCTGACGGGAAAGCTGGCGATCAAGGAAAAACTGACGCGGGCGGGCGCGGCGGGATTCGCGCAGCGTGGCGCCCATATGGGCTTCGGACTTGTCGGGCGGACGTTCGGTTCGCTGGGCGCCGGCAATATCGGCGCCGAGACTTTGCGCTTGGCCAAGCCGTTCGACATGAAGCTGATTGCGCATGACCCCTTCGCGGACGCGAGGCTGATGGCCGAGATGAGCGTCGAACTGGTTGGCATTGAAGACCTGTTTCGCCGTTCCGATATCCTCTCGGTCAGTTGTCCCCTGACGGACGCCACGAGACACATTGTCAGTGCGGAATTGCTGGCGCTGATGAGACCCACCAGCTATTTCATCAACACCGCGCGTGGGCCCGTTGTCGACCAGAAGGCGCTTACGAAGGTGCTACAGGAGCGCCGCATTGCCGGCGCAGGCCTCGATGTCCTGGAACAGGAACCGCCTGATCCGGGCGATCTCATACTTGCGCTGGATAATGTCATCCTGACGCCGCACGCATTGTGCTGGACCGATCAATGCTTCGCCCAGATGGG
>JBBQBL010000208.1:0-4633 GCA_038317805.1 Micropepsales bacterium | reverse complement strand
CATGCTGGAATCGGTCAAGGACAAGGTCTTCGTGGTGCCCGGCGCGGGCTTCCCCATCGCCATGTTTCGTCGCCATGACGAATTCCGGCTGGGCTGGAGCAAGGAAAAGCTCAAGTCGCTGGAAACCGAGATCGGCATCTTTAGCGACTGCATGCGGGATCTGCACAAGCGCGGCGTGCGGGTGCTGCCGGGCGGCGATTATGGCGCCTTTATCACCTCGCCCCAGGGCGAGAATGCCAAGGACCTGGAAATCTTCACCGAGCTGTTCGGCGTCACCCCGATGGAGGTGATCGTGGCCGCGACCCGCCACGGCGCCGACCTGATGGGAACAGGCGGTCAGACAGGCCAGGTCCGAGCCGGCTTCCTGGCCGACCTGGTCGTGCTGGACGGCGATCCCATCGCCGACATCCGCATCTTCCAGGATCCGGAAAAGATCGTGGGTGTGATGAAGGGCGGCGTTTTCGCCCGGCGCCAGGCGGCCCTGTCGCGTGCCGGCGGCCCCATGCGCAAGACCGCCTGACAGGAGACAAGCCGTGCACCTGACCATCGGAAGTGCCCCGGATTCCTGGGGCGTGTGGTTTGCCGACGATGCGCGCCAGACGCCGTGGCACCGCTTTCTGGATGAGATTGCGGAAGCCGGATACGAATGGACCGAGCTAGGTCCCTTTGGCTACCTGCCCACCGATCCGGCGACCCTGAAACAGGAACTGGACAAGCGCGGACTGAAAGTTTCGGGCTCTTTCGTGGAAGGCGACCTGGCTAATCCCGATAGCGGTTGGCCCCGGATCGAAAAGCAGCTGCGCGGCCTGGGGCCCGTTCTCAACACCTTCAACGCCAAATTCCTGGTGCTGATCCCCGACTGCTACACCAACCTCTTTACCGGCGAGCAGATCGCGCCCGCCCGCCTGGACGAGGCCGCCTTCGCCCGGCTGGTGGACACCACACACCGCGTGGCCCGCATCGCGCGCGACGATTACGGTTTGCAGCTGATCTTCCATCCCCATGCCCAGACTCATGTCGAGCATGAGGACCAGATCGAGAAATTCCTGGCGATGACCGATCCGGCGCTGGTCTCCATCGTGCTGGATACCGGCCATCATTCCTATTGCGGCGGCAATCCGGTGACCTTCATGAAGAAGCACCATGCGCGCATCCCCTATCTGCATCTCAAGAGCGTCGATCCGGTCTTGCGGGCGCGGGTGGCGGCCGAAAATATTCCCTTCGCCCTGGCGGTGGGAATGGGCATGTTCGTGGAGCCCTCGCAGGGCGCGGTGGATTTCAACGCCTTCCGCGATGTGCTGCGTGACATCGATTACAAAGGCTTCGGCATTGTCGAGCAGGACATGTTCCCGGCGCCCTTCGACAAGCCTTTGCCCATTGCCAAACGTACGCGCTCTTACCTGCGCGAACTGGGGCTGGGATAGCCGCATATGAACATTCACAGGAATTGATCGATGTCCGAACGCAGCTTGAAATTGAAACAGCGCCTGAGACAGGGCGAGACCACGTTCGGCGCCTGGCTGACCGTCGCCAATCCCACCATCGCCGAGATCATGGCGGGCGCCGGCTTCGACTGGGTGTTCATCGATACCGAGCATGGCGGCTTCAGCAATGAAGGCTTCCAGACCTGCCTGATGGCGTTCAACGGCTCGCCCACCGTGCCGATGACGCGGGTGGCCTGGAATGATCATGTGCTGATCAAGCAGGCGTTGGACATGGGCGCCGAAGGCATTCTGATCCCGATGGTCAGTTCGGCGGAGGAAGCGCGCACCGCGGTGTCCGCCTGCAAATATCCCCCGGAAGGCACGCGCGGCTTTGGGCCCCGGCGCGCTTCCGATTATGGCCGCAAGACCGATGCTTATGTCGCCCAGGCCAACGAGTCCGTCATCGTGGTGGTGCAGATCGAACATGTGAACGGCGTCGCCGACTTCAATGGCATCCTCGACACGCCCGGTGTGGACGTGGCGTGCCTGGGCCCTACCGATCTGTCGGGTTCGGCGGGCGTGCTGCGTCAATTTTCCCATCCCACGGTGGTGGGCGGCATGAACGCGGTGATCGCTGCCGCCAAGGCGCGCCAGATGCCCGCCAGCATCGGCATCACCTTTCCCGATGCGGAAATGCAGAAATGGTACAAGTCCGGCGCCAATTTCATCTTCTGCGGCGATGATGTGTCGTTGCTGGCGGCATCGGCCGGCAAATGCCTGGCCAACATGCGCCAGTTGGCTTCCGGGAAGTAAGGCAACAGATGCGAACCGCGCCGATGAAGGTCCCGGTTCGCTACCTGCTGGTACTGCTGATCTTCCTGATCGCCATGGTGGTGAATCTGGATCGCAGCAATATTTCCATTGCCGGTTCCTATATCGCCGCGGATTTTCATATCACCATCGTCGAGCTCGGCTGGTGTTTCAGCGCCTTCATGATCGGCTATGCGGCGTTCCTGATCCCGTCCGGCTGGATTGCGGGAAAATGGGGACCCCGTCGCACCCTGACCGGCGGCCTGATCTGGTGGGGCGCACTCACCATCGCCACCGCCCTGGTGCCGCCCGGCATGGCCAATGCGCTGTGGGTCCTGATCGGGGTGCGCTTCATCCTGGGGCTGGGTGAGGCGCTGGCCTATCCATCCGCCAACCAGTTCATCGCCGCCTGGTTTCCCAGTACCGAGCGCGGCAAAGCCAATGCCTGGGTGCAAAGCGGCGCCCAATTCGGTTCCGGCATAGCGCCCCCGCTGGTCGCCTTCATCATCTACAAGTTCGGCTGGCATGCCGCATTCTTTGCCTCCGCCGCCATCGGGCTGGTGATCGCCTTTTTCTGGTATCGCGCCGCGCGCGATCTCCCCGCCCAGCATCCTTCCGTCACCCCGCAGGAAATGGCGCACATCCAGGCCGGTCTGCCGGTTGAAATGAACTCGGTGCGACCACCGGTCCCCTGGGCGCGCATCTTCAGCAGCAAGGACACCTGGGGCACGGCCCTGGCCTATGCCGGCTTCGGCTATGCCGCCACCATCTTCTCCACCTGGTTCTTCATCTATCTGAAGGAATGCCGCGGCTTCGACCTAAAAAGCAGCGCCATGCTGGGCATGCTGCCCTTCATCGCCACCACCACCTGTTGCCTGCTAGGCGGGGTGATCAGTGACTGGCTGGTGAAGCACAAAAGTCCCTATATCGGCCGCAGCGTGTTTGGCGCTTTCACCCTGGGCCTGGCCGGCATCATCCTGATCATTGGCGGCCATGCCGAAAATGCGGTGGCGGCGTCGCTGTTGCTGGCGGCGGGCGCAGGCGCCATCTACCTGGGCCAGGCGGTTTATTACGCCGTGGCGGCCGATCTGGGCGGACCCTATGCCGGCGTGGTGTCCGGCATGGTCAGCATGTGCGGCCAGATCGCGGGCGCGATCACTGCCTCGCTTACGCCGTTCCTGGCGACCCGCTATGGCTGGGAGTATGCGTTTTATGTCGCCGCCGGCGTGACCTTCGTCTGCATCATTCCCTGGCTGTTCGTGAATCCCACCCGCGGCATCTACCTGCCGCGCGCCTAGCGTTCGGTCTCGCCCGCGCCCATCACCCGTGGCTGCCAGGCTGGTCCCTGCGCGGTCATCGTCCGTTCCATGGCGATGCGGGCTTGCGGCGCCAGCAGACCCAGATCCACCTCGCGGTCGGGCAGGATCACGATGCTGCGCCGCTTCTCCATCACCAGGACGATAGTGTTGCGCGTCAGTCCCTGGGCTGACAGGCGTTTCAGCACTGAATAGTAAGGTTCGGCGCGCCAAGGCCGGCTGACGGCCGGATCGACATGCACCGTCAGCAGTCGCGCCCGCGAATCCAGCACCATCTTGCAGACACTGGGCTTCCATTCCGGGCCCATGGTGGTGTCGGTCAGCCAGCGGCAGGCGAAGTCGTGGCAGGAGGCTGGGCGGTCTTCATAGATGCGGCAGCCGGTACCAGCCGCGAAGTTGGGGCACCATGCATCCTTGGGCTTGTCCAGTTCCGGAATGCCCAGAACCTTGCAGCAGAGCGAGCAGTCGCCACAGACTCTGGTTCCCTCCGGCATCGGGCTCCCCATATCCGCAAGGTACAGGCGGCGTAAGGGGCTATCAAGCCGCGGTCCTTACTGGCGCGGCGGCGCGGTCTGGCGGTCGAACGCCGCCTGCTGCTGCGGCGTCAGGGTCGCATAGAAGGTCCGCAGCGCACTTGCGCGCCGCTGCATTGCGTTCAGGTCCGATTGCATCAACTGGATGGACATATCCATGCGGTCGGGTGAGCGCATCGTCTCCATCCGCCGGAAGGCATCGCCGTGGCGCGCCTCGTCCTGCGGATCGGGATTGCTGGCCTGCTCGAACGCGCGCCAGGCCGGTTCCTGATCGGGGCGCAGGCGCAGGGCATTGTGCAGGGTTTCCAGTGAAGGTTCCTGGTCCGGCTGCGCAGATGCGGGAAGGGCCGTCAGGGACAGGCACAAAGCGAGAGCGAATGCGGCGGGAATTTTGATCATGGGACACCTGTTGCGGGATACTTGCGAAACGCCAAACAGCCGGTATGGCTCCTTGGACGGTTTACGGTGGGAAATGGGAGAAATTGGGGTCCGGATGGATTTATTTTGGGGCGGACTTCGCCGCTCCCTCCGGTGCGCAGAAGAGTGGCTG
>JBBQBL010000207.1:0-4642 GCA_038317805.1 Micropepsales bacterium | reverse complement strand
CGCGGCCATGCTGTATGGCGTAAAGCCCGTCACCGGCGCGCCAGTCCATCGCATCCAGGTCACGCAGGCCGGTGGCCAGTTGCGTGCCGTCGCTGGCAAAGGCCTGGCCCGTGCGCGTGGCGCTGAAACGCCAGATGCCGCCGCGGCCCTGAAGCTCCGGACAGGGCTGCAGGCCGGTCTTCAGCGCATCGGGCGCGGTGCAATTGTTGGTCTGGCCGGGAACCCCCACGAACAGATCGCCCCGATCGTTCAGCGCGATAGCCCTGTTGATCGACGGCTTTTCGGGCATACCGTCCACGATCACCTCGGGCTGGGCGGAAGGAAGCAGCTCGTCATTGTCAAAACGAAAGCGATAGATGGTGGTCGGGCTGGCCGCATAAAGCTGGCCGCGCAGGATACCGATACCGGTGCCGCCTTCGACCGTGCCGAAATGCTCGGTCCGGTCCGCCTTGTGATTGTCATCCAGATGCAGCGCCAGGATGCCAGCGCCCTTGACGCCGCGCGTCGAGGCGTAAAGCTGGTGCGCGTTGCGGAAGGCAAGATGGCGCAGGCCTTTCAAACCATCGGCCACCACGCTGGCATGAAAGCCCGGCGGCAAGACAAGACCATCGGGCTCCGCCGCCAGCGCCGGCGATGCGGCCAGCAGCGCAGCTGCAGCACAGAAAGTGCGAATCATGATGATCTCCCCGATATATTTTTGCGCGTGACGCTATGGCCACTGCCCCGCAGCGTCCATGCGGCTATTCCCCGCGCGCAGGAACCGGCACTACCAGCACCAGCCCAGATGGCCCATGCCCTGCAGGATAAAGGGCAAACAGAATTACGTCCGTTTCCCGCGGGGATGGGCCTTGGTATAGGTCGCCAGCAGCGCCGCCGTGTCCATGGCAGTATAGACTTGGGTGGTGGAAAGCGATGCGTGACCCAGCAACTCCTGCACGGAACGCAGGTCGCCGCCGCCTTGCAGGATATGGGTGGCGAAGGAATGGCGCAGCGCATGGGGCGTGGCCTTTTCCGGCAGCCCCAGCGCCCCGCGCAGACGCTGCATCAGGGATTGCGCCTCGCGCGCGCTCATCGGCAAGCCGCGCCGCGACAGGAACAGCGGCGATGACGGCGCGCCGCTGAACGGAATTTGCGCCGCATAATCGGCCAGCGCCGACGCGACCAGCGGCAATACCGGGATGCTGCGTTCCTTGCGGCCCTTGCCGACCACGGTCAGCGTTTCGCCCAGCGGAATGTCGCCGCGCTTCAGTCCCAACGCTTCCGAGATACGAAGGCCAGCGCCATACAGAAGCGTCAGCAGCGCCGCATCGCGCGCGCCCATCCATTCGATCTTGTGATCGCCCGCTTCCTCGATCGCCCGCCCCGCATCGACAGCGGAAATGGGCCGTGGCAGGCCGCGCTTCACACGCGGTGTGCGGATGGCGCGCGGGGCGGCATTTTCCAGAATGCCTTCCTTGGCGAGAAACTTGTAGAAGCTGCGCACCGCCGCCAAGGCCCGCTGCACCCCGCCCGGTCCCAATCCTTCGCTGCGGCGTGATGTGATAAAGGCGCGGATATCGGCCTGGCTGAGTTTGGCCAGCGATTTTTGCGTCATGGCGCCGCCGGTATGGCCGGCCTGAAAACCGATGAACCGCGCCACATCATCGCCATAGGCGCGCAAGGTGTGCGGCGAAGCACGCCGTTCATGCGCCAGCGAGGCCAGCCAGTTCTTGCGAAGCGTGTCGGCGCCTTCGCTCATCAGCCCTTGATGGCGACGTTGGCCTTCTTGGCGTCGGCAACGAAGGCGGCCAGACCCTTGTCGGTCAAGGGATGGCTGATCAGCTTCTTGAAGATGTCGGTCGGCATGGTGCCGACATCGGCGCCGGCCAGAAGGCACTCGCGCACATGGCTGACGCTGCGGATCGAGGCCGCCAGTATCTCCGTCTTGAACCCGTAATTGTCATAGATGGCACGGATATCGCGGATCAGGCCCATGCCGTCTTCGCCCGCATCATCGACGCGGCCGATGAAAGGCGAAATGAAACTGGCGCCGGCCTTGGCGGCCATCCAGGCTTGCACCGGCGAGAAGCACAGCGTGACATTGACCATGGTGCCGGCCTTGGCCAACGCGGCGCAGGCCTTCAGCCCGTCCCAGGTCAGCGGCACTTTCACGGCGATGTTCTTGGCAATCTTGGTCAGGATCGCCGCTTCCTTCATCATGCCATCGTAATCGGTGGCCAGCACTTCGCCGCTCACCGCGCCCGGCACGATCGCGCAGATCTCCTTCAGCGATTCGACATAGTCGCGGCCCGTCTTGGCGGCCAGCGAAGGATTGGTGGTGACGCCGTCCACCAGGCCGCTGGCGGCATATTCGCGGATTTCAGCCACATCGGCGGTGTCGAGGAAGATTTTCATGGGACAGATGACCTTGTTATTGACCTTGGGGTTTGGCGGGGCGAAGTGTAGCCCAAGATGAGACCCCGCTTAAACCCCACGCCATCGCCGGAATTACTGCAAAAACCGGTGGTCGGGGTGTTGCTGCCGCTGCCCCTGGCCGGCGCCTATGACTACAAACTGCCGCCCGGCAGTAACGCCGCGCGGGGCGCAATCGTTGCCGCGCCGCTGGGGAACCGCGAATTGCTGGGCGTGGTGTGGGGTGCAGCCGAAGGCACCGTCGGCGACAACCGGCTGAAGGTGGCGCAGCCGCTGGAAGGCGCGCCCGCCTTGCCCGGCAAATTGTGCGACTTCATCGATTGGGTGGCCGATTACACGCTCAATCCGCCGGGCGCGATCCTGGCCATGGCGCTGAGGAGCCGCGGCGCGTTCGAACCCGAAGCCCATCGCACCGCCTATGTCCGTGGCAGCGTGACGCCGCCGCGCATGTCGGCGGCACGGACGCGCACCCTGGAGGTCGCCAGCGACGGCTTGGCGCGCAGCATTTCGGGCCTTGCCGAAGACGCCAATGTGTCCGCGGCGGTGGTGCGCGGTCTGGTGCAGGCCGGGGCGCTGATCCCAACCCAGCTACCGGAGTTCGCGCCGTTCAAACAGCCGGACGCGTCTTTTGCGGCGCCGCAATTGAACATCGACCAGGCGGACGCGGCCAAGGTGATGACCGATGCGGTCGCGGCCAAGATGTTTTCGGCCCACCTGCTGGACGGCGTCACCGGTTCCGGCAAGACCGAAGTCTATTTCGAAGCCGTCGCCGAAGCGCTGAAGCAGGACCGGCAGGTGTTGATCCTGCTGCCGGAGATCGCGCTGACGGTGCAGTTTCTGGAGCGCTTCGCGGCGCGCTTTGGGTCACGCCCCGCCGAATGGCACAGCGACCTGTCGCAGAAGGAACGCCGCCGCACCTATCGCGCGGTGATGAATGGCGAGGCCCGTGTGGTGGTGGGTGCGCGTTCGTCCCTGTTTTTGCCTTTCCCCGAACTGGGACTGGTCATCGTGGACGAAGAACACGAACAGGCTTTCAAGCAGCAGGAAGGCGCCATCTATCACGCCCGCGACATGGCGGTGGTGCGGGCGCGGATCGAGGATTGTCCGGTGGTTCTGGCCAGCGCCACGCCGTCGCTGGAAAGCTATGTTAATGCGCAAAGCGGCCGCTACACGCATCTGAAATTGGTGTCGCGGCATGGCGTGGCGGAAATGCCGGAAGTGCGGCTGGTCGATCTGCGGCAAGAGCGCGATGGTCCTGACGTGGAACAAAAAGCGCAGTGGCTGTCGCCGCCGCTGCGCGCCGCGCTGGAAAAGACCCTGGCCGCCGGCGAACAGGCGATGCTGTTCCTCAATCGCCGCGGTTATGCGCAGCTGACCCTGTGCGAAGCCTGTGGCCACAAATTCACCTGCCCGCATTGCTCGGCCTGGCTGGTGGAGCACAAATACAAGCGGCGCATGGCCTGTCATCAATGCGGCTATGAGCTGCCGATGCCGTCGGCTTGTCCGCAATGCCACGAGCCCGGCACTTTGATCGCCTGCGGTCCCGGCGTGGAGCGGGTGGCGGAGGAGTTCGCGGCCTTCTTTCCCGGTGCGCGCTATGCCATCGCCTCGTCCGACACCCTGATGCACACCGGCCCCGGCGAGATGCAGGGCCCGTTGCGGCTATTCGCGCGCGGCGAAATAGACGTGCTGATCGGCACCCAGATCGTGGCCAAGGGCCACCACTTCCCGCAACTGACCTTGGTGGGCGTGGTGGATGCCGACCTGGGCGGCAGCGACGGCGACCTGCGCGCTCGCGAACGTACCTTCCAGTTATTGCACCAGGTGTCAGGCCGCGCCGGCCGCGCCGAAAAGCCGGGCCTTGTGCTGTTGCAGACCCGCAATCCGGAAGACGCGGTGATGCAGGCCCTGGCGCGCGGCGACCGCGACGGCTTCTATGAACAGGAACGCAGCTTCCGTGAAGCCAGCGCCTCGCCGCCCTTCGGCCGCCTCGCCGCGCTGGTAATCAGCGGCTATGACGGCGATGCGGTGCGCGATATCGCCCGCCAGCTTGGCAAAGCCGCACCCAACGCCCGCGATGTGAAAGTGTGGGGTCCGACACCGGCTTTCTATGCCCTGCTGCGCGGCCAGACGCGCGAGCGCCTGTTGGTGCAGGCGGGACGCGGCGTGGATGTGCAGGCGTTTCTGAAAGCCTGGCTCGCAACCGTCAAAGTCCCCGCCTCCGTGCGCG
>JBBQBL010000206.1:0-4659 GCA_038317805.1 Micropepsales bacterium | reverse complement strand
GCGCTCGATAAGTATGGCGAGCCCGTCTATGTCCGCCACGAGATCGTGCACAACAAGCATGTCGTGGACACACTCAAGAACAAGGGCGCCCGCTTTGTCGAAGAGCTGGACGAAGTGCCCGAAGGCGCCGTCACCGTATTCAGCGCCCATGGCGTGCCCCAGTCGGTGGTGAAGACCGCGGCCGCCCGCGGGCTGCCGGTGCTGGACGCCACCTGCCCGCTGGTTTCCAAGGTGCACAACCAGGGCAAGCGTTACGTCGCCCATGGCCGCACCCTGATCCTGATCGGCCATGCCGGCCATCCCGAAGTCGAGGGCACCATGGGCCAGGTCGGCGCGCCGGTGACCCTGGTGCAGAACGAAGCCGATGTCGCCACCATGGACATCCCGCCGGAAACCCCGGTCGCCTACATCACCCAGACCACACTTTCCATCGACGACACCAAGGGCATCATCGTCGCCCTGAAGAAGCGCTTCTCCGACATCGTCGGCCCCGAAACCTCCGACATCTGCTACGCCACCCAGAACCGCCAGACCTCGGTGCGGGAACTGGCCAAGATCGCTGACGTGATCCTGGTGGTGGGCGCGGCCAACAGCTCCAACTCCAACCGGCTGCGCGAGATCGGCATCGAGGAGGGCGTGCCCTCCTATCTGATCAATGACGGCAGTGAGCTGAAAGCCGAATGGGTGCGTGGCAAGGAAGTCGTCGGCCTGACCGCCGGCGCGTCGGCGCCCGAAGAACTGGTGCGCCACGTGATCGAAGCCCTGGGCCAGATCGAAGACGTGGAAGTGGAACAGATGGACGGCAAGAAGGAACATATCGAGTTCCGTCTTCCCGCCGAGTTGAGGGCTTAAAGCTATGGGACTTCCCTTCCGCCAGGCCGCCAAGATCGGCGCCTATGTCGTCAAGAAGCAGCTGTCGGGCAAGAAGTACCCGCTGGTGCTGATGCTGGAGCCGCTGTTCCGCTGCAACCTGGCCTGCGCCGGCTGCGGCAAGATCGATTATCCCGACGAGATCCTGAACCAGCGCATGTCCTATGAGCAGTGCATGCAGGCGATAGACGATTGCGGCGCACCCGCCGTGTCCATCGCCGGCGGTGAACCCCTGCTTCACCGCGACATGGCCAAGATCGTCGAAGGCTATATCGCGCGCGACAAGTTCGTCATTCTTTGCACCAACGCGCTGCTGCTGGCCAAGAAGATCGACCAGTACAAGCCGCATCCGAATTTCACCTGGTCCATCCACCTGGACGGCGACAAGGGCATGCACGACAAGTCGGTGTGCCAGGACGGCACCTATGACCGCGCCATCGCCGCCATCAAGCTGGCCAAGTCCAAGGGCTTCCGCACCCAGATCAACTGCACCCTGTTCGACGGTACCGACCCGGAACGCACCGCCAAGTTCTTCGACGAGATGATGGCGATGGGCGTAGACGGCATGACCGTCTCGCCGGGCTATGCCTATGAGCGCGCGCCCGACCAGCAGCACTTCCTGAACCGCGAACGCACCAAGAAGATGTTCCGCGACATTCTGAGCCGCGGCAATGGCGGCAAGAACTGGGAGTTCACCAATTCCAGCCTGTTTATGGATTTCCTGGCTGGCAACCAGACCTATGAATGCACCCCCTGGTCCATGCCGCTGCTGACCGTGTTCGGCTGGCAGAAGCCCTGCTACCTGCTGGGCGAAGGCTATGCCGCGACCTTCCAGGAACTGATGGAAGGCACCGAGTGGGAAAAATACGGCGTCGGCAAGTATGAGAAATGTGCCAACTGCATGGTGCATTGCGGCTTCGAAGGCACCGCCGCCACCGATGCGATCAAGCATCCGCTCAAGATGCTGCCGATCCTGATGAAGGGCATCCGGACCGAAGGCCCGATGGCGCCGGAAATCGACCTGTCAAACCAGCGTCCGGCCGAGTTCACCTTCTCGCGTCATGTCGAGCACAAGATGTCACAGATCAAGGCCGGCAATTCCAACACCACAGAGGTCGAGGCAGCGGAGTAATTCCGCGAACGCCTTGTTGGACGCCCGTGCCGTGCGGATCAGCGCCGGCACCTGATTTGGTTTTCTGAGCAGCGACCCCAGCACCCGGCCGATGGCGATGCCGCCGTCCGGCTTCATCGCCACCAGCGCCGCCGGCGGCAGCACATGGGTCGCGTCGTCCGAAATGATGCGCAGGCCCGCCAGCGGCAGGTTGCGGGCGGCCGCGAACCGGGCGGCGATCTGCGATTCCATGTCCACCGCCAGCGCGCCGGTAGCTTCATACAGGCCGGACTTGGTATCGGCCCTGTCTATGATGACATCGCTGCCGAACAGCGTGCCCTGATGGGCATCCGGCAGGCGCGACGCCAGCCGGTTGCGCCATCCGGCATGGCAGTCCCAGCTTTCCGCGCCGGTCATGATCTTTTCGGCGATCACCACATCGCCGACTTTCAAATGCGGCGACAGCGCGCCGGCCAGGCCGATGGAAATCACACCGCTGATATCGCCATGCAGAGCGGCGAGCTTGGCCTTCAGGCCGTCACCATCGCCACCACCCGCGACGGCTATGACGCCAGCCACGCCGACGATGCCGGCTTCCTTGGACAGGCCGGTCACGGCCAAAACCGTCACAGACCGTATTCCACACGGCGGCTGTTGCCGGTCTTGAGATTGCGGTAGCGCGCCAGGGCCCAGAGCGGGAAGAATTTCGGATAGCCGTGATAATTCAGATAGAACACGCGCGGGAAGCCGCCGCCGGTGTAGTGCAGCTGGCTCCACAAGCCATCGCCGTCCTGCGTTGCCTTCAGGTAATTGACACCGCGCGCCACGGCCGGATGATCCACCTGCCCCGCCGCCATCAGGCCCAGCAGCGCCCAGGCGGTCTGTGACGCGGTCGAGGGCGCGGCCTCATAGCCTTTGTAATCCAGCTTGTAGCTGTCGCAATTCTCGCCCCAGCCGCCGTCCGGATTCTGGATGGCGAGCAGCCAGTCGGCGCCCCTTTTCATCGTTGCGTGATCGGGGCCGAGGCCTGCGCCATTCAACCCCGCCAGCGCCGACCAGGTGCCATAGATGTAATTGACGCCCCAGCGGCCCCACCATGAACCGTCGTCGCGCTGGGTCTTGATCAGGTATTCGATGCCGGCCGTCAGGCGCGGATCGTCGGTCTTGCCCAGCTGCGCCAGCATGCCGACGCAGCGGCCCGAAACGTCCTCGGTCGGCGGGTCCAGCAGCGCGCCGTGATCGGCGAAGGGAATGTTGTTCAGGTAGTAATAGGAATTGTAGGCATCGAAAGCGCCCCAGCCGCCATCGCGGCTTTGCAGGCCCTCGACCCATTCGGTGCCGCGTGCGATGGCGTCTTTATACTGATCCCGCTGCGCGGCGCGGTCCATCGCCATCACCACCACGGCGGTGTCGTCCAGATCGGGGTAATAGTCGTTGCGATACTGGAAGGCCCAGCCGCCGGGGCGCACATCGGGCTTTTCTTCCGCCCAGTCGCCTTTCACATCCAGCACCTGCAGCGGCTTCAGCCATTCCAGCCCGCGCGCCACCGCGGCTTCCGCGGCCGCATCCTTGGTTTCCAGCAGCGCATGCGCCACCAAAGCGGTGTCCCACACCGGCGAGACGCAAGGCTGGCAGTAGGCTTCGTCCGCCTTGATCACCAGCAGGTTCTCCACCGACTTGCGCGCAATGGCGCGGTCGGGATGATTTTCCGGATAGCCCAGCACGTCATACATCATCACGCTGTTGGCCATGGCCGGATAGATCGCGCCCAGCCCGTCTTCGCCGTTCAGGCGCTGGGTGGTCCAGGCGCGGCAGGTTTCAATCGCCTTGTCGCGCGACCCCTTGGGCCAGGGCACGACTTTCAAAACGCGGTCCAGCGCACCGAAGAAAGCCGACCAGCCGGCGCTCTGATGCGGAGCGCGGGGGCTGGCGGCGGGCACGCCGGGCACAAACAGTTCGTCGATATGAATGCCGCGCGGATTGCGCGCCAGCGGCTGTTTTGCGCACAGCACAAGCAGCGGCACGATGACGGTGCGCGCCCAATAGCTCATCTTGGACAAATGCACCGGAAACCAGCGCGGCAGAAGAATCAGTTCCGGCGGCACGGTGGGCACATCGTTCCAGGAACATTGCCCGTACAGCGCCAGCAGGATGCGGGTGAAGACATTGGCCTTGATGGCGCCGCCGCGGGCGCGGATCGCCTCACGCGCGCGGACCATGTGCGGCGCATCAATGTCATCGCCGATCATCTTCAGCGCGAAATACGCCTTCACCGTCGCGGAGATATCGAAGGCGCCCTGGTGATACAGTGGCCAGCCGCCATGTTCGCCCTGGATGCGGCGCAGATAGACGCCGATCTTGCGCTCCAGCTCCAGGTTGGGCATTTCGGCCAGGTAATGCACCAGCAGCACATATTCGGCCGGGATGGTGGCGTCGGCCTCCAGCTCATAGACCCAATGACCGTCCGGTTTCTGCTGCGCCAGGATCGCCGCCGTGGCGGCGCGAAGCGCGCCCTCCACATCGACAAAATCATGCGCGTTCAACTGGTTCATGGCGCCACTATAAAGACAGATGGCGCAGCGCCAAAGCCGCCGCTGTTTCGCCGGAGCGCAGGGCGCCCTCGATGGTGGCGGGCAGCCCCGTCTGGGTCCAGTCGCCGGCCAGGAACAGGTTGGGCC
>JBBQBL010000205.1:0-4665 GCA_038317805.1 Micropepsales bacterium | reverse complement strand
GGATGCTCAAATGCGATACTCCGCTGAAGGACTTTCCGGCCACGCCCCTGCCCCGGCATCCTTCAGCGGAGTATCGCATTTGAGCATCCCCAAGACCTTCAATTTCGGCGGCGCCGTGGCGCTGGTGACCGGATCGGGCCGGGGCCTGGGACGCATGATCGCCGAGACCCTGCTGGCGGGCGGCGCCCATGTTGCGCTGCATGACATCAGCGAGGATGCGCCGGCCGCCTTTGGTGAAAGCGAAAGCCTGACGGCCCTGGCGAAGGAATTGTCGGCGCGCGGTCCGGGCAAGGTCGTGTCGGTGCTGGGCGACATCTCCAGGGAAGTCGATGTCGCGGCGCTGGTGAAGAAAGTCGAAGATAGCCTTGGCCCCATCTCCATCCTGGTCAATTGCGCCGGCGGCGACATCGCCGCCAAGGGCGGCAAGCCCAATCCCAATGACGCGCTGAACATTTCGCTGGAAGACATGCAGGCGGTGATGAACCGCAACTTTGTCGGCACCATGTTGATGTGCCGCGCCGTCGTCCCCGGCATGGCCAAACGGCAAAAGGGCGCGGTGATCAATTTCGGTTCGCTCAACGGCCATATCGGCGTGGTGTCGGAAGTGGTCTATGGCTGCGCCAAGGCCGCGATCCTGCATTATACGCGCTGCCTAGCGCTGGAGATGAAGCCCAACGGCGTGCGCGTGAACGCGATCAGCCCGGGCCCCACCACCACCGCGCGCTTCTTGGCCACCCGCGCCACCGATCCGTCCAAGATGGACGGCGTGTCGCTGGAACGTTACGCCAAGCCGCAGGAGATCGCCGATGCGGTCGCGTTCCTGGCATCCGAACAGGCCGGCTTCGTCAATGGACAGGTGCTGCGCGTTGACGGCGGCATGACGCTTTTCGCTTAATTTTTTCTGGAGCAAGGTTTTTAAAACATGGCTGATGACAAGAAATATGACGGCAAGACTCCCCAGACCCTGAGGAGCCGCGCCTGGTTCGATAATCCTTCCAACCCCGACATGACGGCGCTGTATCTGGAGCGCTATCTGAATTACGGGCTGACGCGCGAGGAATTGCAGTCGGGCAAGCCGATCATCGGCATCGCCCAGACCGGCAGCGACCTGTCGCCCTGCAACCGCCATCACCTGGAACTGGCCAAGCGCGTGCGCGAAGGCATCCGCGAAGCCGGCGGCATCGCCATGGAATTCCCGGTGCATCCGATTCAGGAAACCGGGAAGCGCCCCACCGCGGGCCTGGATCGCAACCTCGCCTATCTGGGCCTGGTGGACCTGCTGTACGGCTATCCGCTGGACGGCGTGGTGCTGACCATCGGCTGCGACAAGACCACGCCCGCCTGCCTGATGGCGGCGGCGACCGTCGACATTCCCGCCATCGCCCTGTC
Source organism: Micropepsales bacterium (assembly GCA_038317805.1). Lineage (GTDB taxonomy): Bacteria > Pseudomonadota > Alphaproteobacteria > Micropepsales > Micropepsaceae > Rhizomicrobium. The sequence goes on along the minus strand of JBBQBL010000205.1, from coordinate 3,276 downwards.
GGTCGGCCCGATGCTGAACGGCTGGCATGAAGGCGAGCGCACCGGTTCGGGCACCATCGTGTGGAAGGCGCGCGAAATGATGGCGCGCGGCGAGCTGGATTATAAGGGCTTCATGGAGCTGGTGTCGTCGTCCGCCCCGTCCACCGGCTATTGCAACACCATGGGCACCGCCAGCACCATGAACAGCCTGGCCGAAGCGCTGGGCATGCAGCTGCCCGGTTCGGCCGCGATCCCCGCGCCCTACCGCGAACGCCAGCAGATTTCCTATGAGACCGGAAAACGCATCGTGGAGATGGTGCATGAAGACCTGCGCCCGTCCAAGATCCTGACCAAGGAAGCGTTCCACAACGCCATCGTGGTCAATTCCGCCATCGGCGGTTCGACCAACGCGCCGATCCACCTGACGGCCATCGCCCGCCACATGGGCGTGGACGTGCCGCTGCAGGATTGGCAGACAGTCGGCCACAAGGTGCCGCTGCTGGTGAATCTGCAGCCGGCCGGCGAGTATCTGGGCGAGGATTTCCACCATGCCGGCGGCGTGCCCGCGGTGGTGAACATCCTGATGGAAAAGGGCCTGATCAACGAAAAGGCCCTGACCGTCAACGGCAAGACCATGGGCGAGAATTGCAAGGGCAGGAAGGTCCACTTGCCCGAAGTGATCTGGCCCTTCGACAAGCCGATGAAGAAGGAAGCCGGCTTCATCGTGCTGACGGGCAACCTGTTCGATAACGCCATCATGAAGACCAGCGTCATCAGCGACGAGTTCCGCCAGCGCTATCTCTCCAATCCCAAGGACCCCGAAGCCTTTGAAGGCAAGGTCGTGGTGTTCGACGGGCCGGAGGATTACCACAAGCGTCTGGACGATCCGTCGCTGAACATTGACGCCAACACCTTGCTGGTGATGCGCGGCGCCGGTCCCATCGGTTATCCGGGCGCCGCCGAAGTGGTGAACATGCATCCGCCGACCGCGCTGTTGAAGGCCGGGATCAACGCCCTGCCCTGCATCGGCGATGGCCGCCAGTCGGGCACATCGGGCTCGCCCTCCATCCTCAATGCCTCGCCGGAAGCGGCGGCGGGCGGCGGGCTTGGCCTGCTGCAGACGGGCGATCGGGTGCGCGTCGACCTCAACAAGGGCACGGCGAACATGCTGCTGTCGGAAGAGGAGATCGCCAAGCGCCGGAAGGATCTGGACGCGCGCGGCGGCTTCGCCTATCCCGCCTCCCAGACGCCGTGGCAGGAAATCCAGCGCGCCTTTCAGGGCCAGATGGGCACCGGCATGGTTCTGGAGAATGCGGTCAAGTATCAGAAGATCGACCAGTCCAAGGGCATTCCGCGCGACAATCACTAGCGCGGATCGAAACAAAAAAAGGCGCCGGAGAAATCCGGCGCCTTTTTTCTTGTCTCATTGTCATGGCCCGCGAATGCGGGCCATCCAGATGACGCCGCCGTCCTATTGCAGGACAATCACGAACCCAACTGGATGGCCGTTCGCACGCTGTCGCTACTCACTCAGTGGGCCATGACAGTGGTGCTTAGATTTTCGTGCGATAGACCGTCTGCTTCTGGCTGCCCAGCTTGTCGATTCCCAGCTCCATCACATCGCCTTCCTTCAGGAACACCGGCGGCTTCATGCCCAGGCCCACGCCCGGGGGCGTGCCGGTGGAGATGACGTCGCCCGGCTGCAGGCTCATGAACTGGCTGACATAGGAGATCAGGGTCGGCACATCGAAGATCAGGGTAGACGTATTGCCGGTCTGAACGCGCTTTCCGTTCAGGTCCAGCCACAGGCCCAGATTGTTGAGGTCGCCGACTTCATCCAACGTGACGAGATAGGGGCCGAACGGGCCGAAGGTGTCGCAGCCCTTGCCCTTGTCCCAGGTGCCCAGGCGCTCCAGCTGGAATTCGCGCTCGGACAGGTCGTTCACCACGACAGCGCCGGCGACATAGTCCAGCGCCTTTTCCTTCGTCACATAACGGGCTTCCTTGCCAATCACGATGCCCAGCTCCACTTCCCAGTCGCCCTTCTTGGCGGTGGGCGGCAGATAGACATCGTCGTTCGGGCCGATGAGGGCGGACGTGGCCTTCATGAAGATGATCGGCTCGGCCGGCTCGGGCATGTTGGATTCCTTGGCATGGTCCGCATAGTTCAGACCGATGCAAATGAACTTGCCGACGCGTGCGACGGGCTCGGCGATACGCACGCCGGCAGCCACGACCGGCAGGCTGTCGATCTTGGCGGCGCGGATGGCCGAGAGGTCCGTCAGCACCTTGCCGTCGATATCCTTCACGATGCCCGACAGGTCGCGGATCTGGCCGCTATCGTCCATCAGGCCCGGCTTGTCCTGGCCCTTGGGCCCATAGCGCAGCAGTTTCATCGGTCTTCCCTTCGTTCGTATACAAAAAATCCCGCCGCGTTTTAGCGCGGCGGGACTGTTTAGGACAGGGGCTTTTTGGAGCCCTATTTGGGCGGGAAAGACGCCGCCAAGTACTTGGCAATGGTGTCGAATTCGGCGTCGGTGGCGTTGGCGCCATTGTTGGCCATCTGGTCCACCAGGGCCTTCCAGCCCGCGGCGTCCATGCTCTGCTGGGCGACGATTTCGGGGGAATGGCACTGGGCGCAGACCCGCACCGTCACGTCGCGGCCGGGCCCTTCGGGCAACAGCTTGAAATCGTCGGCCAGGGCGGGGACCGCCATGGTCATCAGGCTCAGCGCGGATACCAGAACAAGTTTCACGTTCAACTCCTGTTACTTGGGCAAAGCGAAAGCGACCACTTCATCGCCTTCCAGTTTGGCGCCAATAAGGCCGCCACCGGTTGCGGTGATGGCCACGAACTGGCGTCCGTCCGAACCCTGATAGCTGATAGGTGTGGATTCGGCGGATGCATTCAACTCCACGGTCCAAAGATTCTTGCCCGTGGCGGTCTCGAAGGCGCGGAACCGGCGGTCGTCGGTGGCGCCGACAAAGGTCAGCCCGCTGGCGGTGACGGTGGTGCCGCCAAGGCCGGGACGGCCGGTGTCCTGCTGGCCGGCGGGGAAGCTTTCGGTGACGCCCAGGGTCTTGCGATAGACCACGTCGCCCGTGTTCACATCCACCGCCACCAGCTGGCCCCAGGGCGTCTGGTTGCAGGGCAGATGCTTGTCATTGTCCCAGAAGCGGCGGATCGCCGGACGCGCCGTGTTCACAAAGGTGCCGTCCGGATTCTGCAGCACGCGCATCGGCTGGAACAGGTTGTTCACATTGGCGATATAGAGGTGCCGCTTGGGATCGAAGCTGC
>JBBQBL010000204.1:0-4730 GCA_038317805.1 Micropepsales bacterium | reverse complement strand
TCACGGCAGCTTTCAGCGGTCCATCCTCCGGCACGCGGCGGCGTAGAAACAAGGCTTTGATTTCCCCGGGCAAAGTCGATGGCGATTAGGGACCGCGCCACTTCGAGTCGCCAGCAAACAAATGTTGCGACATGTTACCATATAACGTATTGAAAATACGTGCTATTTTTCCGGCGCGGACGCCATCAAGGATGCCAGCGCGGCGACTATTAAATAGGCAAGCATCAGAGGCGCCAGCCCGATCAGCAGGGCGCCGGTGACATCGGCAAAGGCGCTGCAGTTCAGCCAGGGATAAGCCGAGCCGACAAACAGGAACTGGATACCCACCACCGCCACGATCCCGAACAGGAAGGCGCGCAAGGTCGGGCCCAGGGCTTGGGGCCGGTCGCCGGCCTCGAGCCGGATCAGGCCGGCCTGCAGCTTCAATCGCGAGGCAGCGCTGGCCAGGTAAATGATGGCCAGCAGCCAGGCGAAGGACGCAGCGAAAACCCGGCCGCCGTCCATGGTGCAAGCGTAGAGCGACGTGACCAGCGCCCGCTGTCCCGGCACCACAAAGAAGATGGCGTCGTCCAGCGCCCGTTCCCCGCCGGGATTGACCACGGCCGGCGCGACAAAAGCCTGGTTGAGAAAGCTGAGCGCCACGAACAGCAGGAATATAATTTCGTTGAAACCGGGGATCAGGTGGTGGGGACGAAAACGCGTGGTCCAGGGCGCGCCGCTGACATGGGCCGCCGAAACCCCGAAGCCGCCCACGAACAACAGGCCCATGGCGGTAAACAGAAGGGCGCAAATACCGATGCCCAGCAGCGAGGAATCCAGCGGCATGCCTTGAAGGATGGCGAGGCGCAGGGCGTGGGCGCCCGCGAACAGGCAGAAAATGATCCAGCCCTTCGCCAGCAGCCGCGCAATGCCCATACGCTATCAGGCCGAGGCGGCCAGCCCCGTCTGCTTCATCCGCTCGTCGCGAATACCCTGCGCGATCAGGAAGGCCAGTTCCAGCGCCTGGCTGGCATTCAGGCGCGGATCGCAGGCCGTCTGGTAGCGATCGGCCAGATCGATTTCCTTCAGGCCCTGGGCGCCGCCCAGACATTCGGTGACGTTCTGGCCGGTCATCTCGAAATGCACGCCGCCGGCATGGGTACCTTCGGCCCGGTGGATGGCAAAGAAGCTGCGCACTTCTTCCAGCACCCGCTCGACAGGGCGGGTCTTGTAGCCGGACTGCAGCTTGATGGTGTTGCCGTGCATGGGATCGGACGACCACACCACGGAAGCACCTTCGCGCTTCACCGCACGCACCAGGGCGGGCAGCTTGTCGGCGATCTTGTCGGCGCCGAAGCGCGCGATCAGGGTCAGGCGGCCGGGGATATTGGCGGGATTGAGCGCCGCGATCAGACGCAGCAGGTCATCGGGCTCGAGCGAGGGACCGCATTTGAGGCCAATCGGGTTCTTGATGCCGCGCATGAATTCGACATGGGCGCCGTCCAGCTGGCGGGTGCGGTCGCCGATCCACAGCATGTGGGCGCTGGTGTCGTACCAGTCGCCGCTGGTGGAATCTACGCGGGTCATCGCCTGCTCATACGGCAGCAACAGCGCTTCGTGGCTGGTATAGAAATCGGTACCGCGCAGCTGCGGCACCGACGTGGAGGTGATGCCGATCGCGTCCATGAATTCGAGCGTTTCGGAGATACGCTGTGCCAGACCTTTATATTGTTCGCCGGCCGGCGAGTCCGCTATGAAGCCCAACATCCAACGATGGACGTTGTGCAGGTCGGCATAACCGCCTTGCGCGAAAGCGCGCAAAAGATTGAGCGTCGCCGCCGACTGGGCATTGGCCTGCAACAGGCGCTGCGGATCGGGAATACGAGCCTGCGGCGTGAACTCACTGCCGTTGATATTGTCGCCGCGATAGGAAGGCAGCTTGACGCCGTTCTGGGTCTCGAAATCGTCGGAACGCGGCTTGGCGAACTGGCCGGCGATCCGGCCCACCTTCACAACCGGCACGCCGGCGGCAAAGGTCAGCACCACCGCCATCTGCAGCAGCACGCGGAACGTGTCGCGGATATTATCGGGATGGAATTCGGCGAAGCTTTCGGCGCAGTCGCCGCCTTGCAGCAGGAACGCCTTGCCTTCGGCCACCTGGCCCAGGCCCGCCATCAGGTTGCGCGCCTCGCCGGCGAACACCAGGGGCGGATGGGTCCGAAGCTGGCCCAGGACGCGGTCCAGCGCCGCCTTGTCCGGATAGTCCGGCATCTGACGGGCGGTCTTTTCCTGCCAAGACTGCGGGGTCCAACTGTGGGCCACGGTTCAAAACTCCATAACGGGCGCTGGATATAGGAGATTGGGGACGACTTTACCAGCGCATCAGGCGCAGGGGTGGACAGCCCGGCGCTTACAAAACCCCTTGCCGGACAAAGGGTTAGGCCTTCAGATCGGCCGGGCTTTTGCTGTAGCTCTTGGTCCGCATGGTCACCAGTTCCTCGGCAGCCGTGGGATGCAGCGCCATGGTGCCGTCGAAGTCCTTTTTGGTCGCGCCCATCTTCAGCGCCACCGCCACGATCTGGATGATCTCAGCGGCGTGATCGCCGAAGATGTGGCAGCCCAGAACCTTGTCGGTCTTGCTGTCCACGATCAGCTTCATATGGGTGCGCACACTGCGTCCACCCAACGTGTGCAGCAAGGGCTTGAAGGTGGATTTGTAGACGTCGATGGCATGGCCCTTCAGCAGCGCCTTCTGTTCGCTATCGCCGACACAGGCCAGCTCCGGCGTGGTGAAGACGGCGCTGGGCACATGCATGTGATCGGGTTTTGTCGGATTGTCCTTGAAGGCGGTCTCGACAAAACACATGGCTTCGTGGATCGCCACCGGCGTCAATTGCACCCGGTCTGTGACATCGCCCACTGCATAGATGTGGGGGGCGCTGGTGCGCGAATAGTCATCCACCTTGACCTCGCCCTTGGGTCCAAGCTCCACGCCGGCCTTGTCGACATGCAGCGCCAGGGTGTTGGGCATGCGCCCGATCGCCAGCAGGATCTGGTCGCACTCGATCACGGCGCCCTTGTTGGTTTCCACATGCAGGCAGTTGCCGCGCTTCTCCACCTTGGTGAATTCGCAGCCCAGCAGCACTTCCAGCCCACGCTCCTGCATCGAGGCGCACAAGGCATCGCGCATATCATCGTCGAAGCCGCGTAGCGGCTTGTCGCCGCGATACAGGACCGACACCTTGCTGCCCAGGCCGTGAAAAATATGGGCGAATTCCAGGGCGATATAGCCACCGCCCGCGATCAGGATGCGTTTTGGCAATTCCTTGAGGTGGAACGCTTCGTCCGAAGTGATGCAGAGCTCGGCGCCCGGCACGATATGGCTGGTGCCCATGTCGCGGGTGGGCCGGTTGCCGGTGGCGATCAGGATTTTTTCCGCGGTGACGCATCTGTTCGCATTGACCAGCCGCAAAGTGTGCTCGTCCCCGAACACGGCGCGGTCCTGGAGGATGGTGACGCCGGCCTTCTGGACATTGGCGGTGTAGAGGTCTTCCAGCCTGCCGATTTCCTTGTCCTTGTTGGCGATCAAGGTCGGCCAGTCGAACTTGGCCTGGCCGAAATCCCAGCCATAACCGGCAGCGTCCATCACATTTTCCGAAAACTGGCTGGCATAGACCAACAGCTTCTTGGGAATGCAGCCGCGGATGACACAGGTGCCGCCCATGCGCCATTCCTCGGCCAGCGCCACGCGCGCGCCGGCTAGCGCCGCCATGCGGCTGGCGCGCACCCCGCCCGAGCCGCCGCCGATGACGAAAAGGTCGTAATCGTATTTTGCCATGACGGCCTTTCAGAAGGTCTCAGCCGAACTTCGTGGCGGACCCGGCGAGGTTACACGCGGTTGATGACTTCGATCTCGCCATCGGCCGCGATCAGCAGGGTGGTGGCGATGCCGATGAACAACCCGTGCTCGACCACGCCGGCCACTGAGGAGATTGCCGCCGCCAGTTTGGGGGCGCTCTGAATGGTGCCGAAGGCGCAGTCATAGATGACATTGCCGCCATCGGTCTTGAAGGTGGCGCCGTCGCGCTGGCGCAGGGTCATCGGCACATTGGCATAGCCGGCAGCGGCCAGCGCCGCGTTCAGCCGGGCCGCGATGGACTTGTGGCCGAACTCCACCACTTCCACCGGCAGGGGATATTTGCCCAGCCGCGGCACCAGCTTGGTTTCATCGGCGATCACGATCATCTTGCGCGACGCCGAGGCGACAATCTTTTCCCGCAGCAGCATGCCGCCGCCGCCCTTGATCAGGTCCAGGTTGCGGTCGGCTTCGTCGGCGCCGTCGATGGTCAGGTCCAGCGGGGCCAGATCGTCCAGCGACGCCAGGGTCAGCCCCAGTTTGCGCGCCAAGGTGGCGGTCTTTTCGCTGGTCGGCACACAGAGCAGCTTTTCACCGCCGCGCACCCGGGGCGCCAGCATCTCGACAAAGATTTCGGCGGTGGAGCAGGAGCCCAGGCCGAGCTTCATGCCGTCCTGGACATATTCCAAAGCCTTGGCGGCGACGGCGCGTTTGAGGGCGTTCTGATCGGTCATGGACGCGACCATACCGGGCTTCCGTGACGGCGCAAATCGCTATTCGACGGTGACGGATTTCGCGAGGTTTCGCGGCTGGTCCACGTCCGTACCCTTGGCGATGGCGGCGTAGTAAGCCAGCAACTGCACCGGGATGGCATAGATCAGCGGGGTGATGAAGC
>JBBQBL010000203.1:0-4736 GCA_038317805.1 Micropepsales bacterium | reverse complement strand
CGGCCGAAATTGGTATTCGGCGCGAAGATGTTGCGGCTTTCGATGCCCGAATTGTCCCACTGGTGGGCGTCCACGCCGCGCGCGGCGGTAATCGAGCGCAGTTCCAGGTTCGGCAGGACGGCATACTTCAAGGTCGCCATGGCGCCCTTGTTGAGATCGAGGCTGGGCTGCTGGACGGTGCCGATATCGGACTTGTACTGGCGCTCGGTGTGCACCTGCACCAGCCCGCCGGCCAGCGGATTGATCGTGCCCGACGGGGCAGCGGCCACGGCGGTCACCTCGGCCAGGCTGCGAACGCGCTTGCCATAGGGATTGAAGTTGATCAGCTGGCTGAAGAACGGGGTGTTGTAATCCACCGAATAGTCGGCAGCCAACAGGGCGCTGAACTTTTCGCTCGGCTGCCACAGGGCGGACACGCGCGCGCCCCGGCGATCATACTGGTTCCAGCCGGCCTGGCCGCTGCTGGGGTTCAGCGTGGTCGGATCCTGGTGCTGGACAATGCCATCAATTTTCACGGAGATGTCGTAGAAACTCTCAAAGTTCTGGTGCAGTTCGGCATTATAGGAACCGTAATTTCCCAGACCGCCAACGGCCCGGCCCTCGAACACGCCCGTCGGCGCCTTGGCAACAATGCTGAGCGCGCCGCCTTCCGTATTGCGTCCGAACAGCGTGCCTTGCGGGCCGCGAAGCACTTCAATGCGCTGGACATCCAGAAGCGAGGCGTTGAGGCCCTGCTGGCGGCCGAGATAAACGCCATCAACATAAACGCCCACACCCTGGTCGCGTGCGGTCTGGTTGGCGTCGAACGGCACGATGCCGCGAATGCCGACCGTCAGCGCCGACTGGCGGGCTTCAAAGGTGGCGACACGCAAGGACGGAATGGAGCCGTCCTGGAGGCTCAGAAGGCTGCCCGCATGGCTGTCTTCCAGGTTCTGCGCACTGATGACCGAAATGGCGATCGGGGTCTTCTGCAGGTTGGTTTCGCGCTTTTCGGCGCTGACCGTCACCGTTTCAAGGCCGCCCGTATAGCCGGCGTCGGCGACCTGGACATTGCCCTGCGCCCAGGCGGCGGGCGCCACAACGGAAGCGAGCGCGGCAACAGCCACGCTGCGGAGAAGACACACTTTCATGGAACACCCCTAAGAATTTGTAATGAGAGGAGTGTTTGCCAAGCCTAAGTGACGGCCGGGCTACAGAACTATGACAGATTTATTTTAATGACAGAAAGTTCGGAAAACCGCGTACGGCGCCAAACCCAACATAATGCTGCCAAATTTCATTCACCGTCGGTGACGCGGCGCCCAGGCAAGCCTTCGGGCGGTTCACCTTGCGCCAGCGCACCATACTTGCCGCGGAAATAGACCAGCGGCGCGCCGGCCCCGTCATTGCGGGAGAACTTCAGGACACGGCCGATCACGATGGCGTGGTCACCCGCATCCTGCACGCTTTCACGGGCGCATTCGAAGATCGCCAGCGAGTCCGCCAAACCGGGAGGCCCGAGCTCGGTGGGCACCAGCGCGATGCCGTCCAGGCTGTGCTCGCCCTGCCCCGCCAGCCGCGCCGACACCGCCTTGTGACCCGATGCCAGGATCGAAACCGTGAAGGCGGGGGCCTCGGCGAAATAGGGATAGCGCCGCGAACGCCGGTCGATGCACCACAGCACCAGGGGCGGGTCCAGCGACACCGAAGTGAAGCTGTTGACCGTTATCCCAATATGGGACGTTTCGGCGGAGCCCGCCGTCATCACCGCGATCCCGGTGGGAAAACAGCCCAGTGCGGCGCGAAAAGCCTTGGTATCAAAGTCCATATGCCACCTTCGCCGGGTTCCGCTTCACACTCGGTTAATGGGGATTGTGCATGATCGCTCGAAGGTTAGGCGAGGCGGCAAAAAGACCGCAAGGGCCGACCAGGGTTTAATCGGGTGGCGGGCATGGCTGGCGACAACGCAGTCGTTATCAAGCGCATCAAAAAGGGCGGGCATGGCGGCCATCACGGCGGCGCCTGGAAGGTTGCCTATGCGGACTTCGTGACCGCAATGATGGCCTTCTTCCTGCTGATGTGGTTGATCAACACCACCACCCCCGAACAGAAGCGCGGCATCGCCGACTATTTCGCGCCCCAGTCCATCGCCCAGACCGTGTCCGGCTCGGGCGGCGTGCTGGGCGGCAAGGTGATGGGTGAAGACAGCGCCCATGCCGGCGGCGCCCAGTCGGTGATGCAGAAACAGTCCCCGCCCTCGCCGTCTTCGGCCGCCAAGGGCATGACCAATGGCGCTGCCCAGGGCGGCGGCGGCAACGAGTCCGATGCAGCCGCCAACGGCAAGCTCGGCCAGGACGGCGACTTCGCCCATGCCGCCGAAGCGATCCACCAGGCGATACAGAACAATCCCGACATCGCCAATCTCTCGCACCAGGTCATCACCGAGAACACGCCGCAGGGCCTGCGCATCCAGCTGGTGGACCAGGACGGCCGTCCCATGTTCCAGAACGGCTCCAACGAGCCCATGCCCTACACCAAGAAACTGCTGGCGGCGGTGGGCGCCATCGTTGCCGGCCTGCCCAACCGGGTTTCCATCGCCGGCCACACCGGCGGCAATGACAGCGCGGCCACCGGTGGAAGCTGGGAACTGTCGGCCAGCCGCGCCAACCAGGCCCGCGCCCTGCTGCAGAGCGGCGGCCTTGGCAGTGACCGCATTTATGAAGTCGCGGGCAAAGCGGGCTCCGAGCCGCTGCTGCCCGAAGACCCCAATGCATCGGCCAATCGCCGCCTCTCTATCCTACTGATGCGCGAAGCCCCGCCCATTCCGCCCCATACGGGGCTGTAAGCCGGGACTGCTTCGCGGGCGTTTAGGTCCTTCCTGCAAGCAAAAAACGCGCGGCCACAGCGAATAATCCGCTTCACTCCGGCGCGAAGGCCGCCATACTTGGCCCCGGGCAGGCCTTTGCGAGCGACAGACAAGACGTGACCGACCAGCGCAGCACACGCATACCGCAATTCTTTCTGACCCCTGGCGGGCCCTGCCCCTATCTGCCCGGCCGCGTCGAACGCAAGGTCTTTGCCCGGCTGGGCGGCAGCCTGGCCCAGCCCCTGTCCGAAGCGCTTACCCATTCCGGTTTCCGCCGCAGCCAGTCCATCGCCTATCGCCCCGCCTGTGAGGGCTGCGCGGCCTGCGTGTCGGTGCGTATCCGGGCCGGCGAATTCGCCGCCAGTCGCAACCAGAAGCGCATTCTGCGCCGCGATCAGGACCTGCGTCGTGCGGAAGTGGCGGCCGAAGCCACCCGCGAACAGTTCGCCCTGCTGCGCACCTATCTGGATTCCCGCCACCCAGGCGGCGGCATGAGCGACATGGGCCTGTTCGACTATGTCGCCATGGTCGAGGAAACCCCGGTTGACACCCATATCGTGGAATACCGCGCCGAAGACGGCACGCTGGTGGCCTGCGCCCTCACCGACCGGCTGAAGGACGGCCTCAGCATGGTCTATTCCTTCTTCCATCCGGGCGAAGAGACACGGAGCCTGGGCACCTACATGATCCTGGATCATGTGCGCGCGGCGCGGGAACAGAACCTGCCCTATGTCTATCTGGGCTATTGGGTGCGCGGCAGCGAGAAGATGGATTACAAGATCCGCTTCTCGCCGCTGGAAGCGCTGAGCACCAACGGCTGGGAGCCGCTGGTTCCCTAGGCGCTAGTCGTTATAGGCGACCTCGTCGCGAACCTTGCGCAGCATGGCTATATGGTCCTGAACGACCGGCACCATGTGATGGGCAAAGGCGTGCAGGTCATCGACCCGGCCATTCTCAACATAGCCTTGCATCGTATCCAGCGCTTCTTCATGCACGGCGCGCTGCTGCGCCAGGTAGATGCGGTCGAAGGTGCGGCGCCCGGCCGCTTCCAGTTCGTGATACATCGCCATGTGGCGCGGATCGAGCACCGGCGGCGGCGTCACGCGGTTGCCCACGACATTGTGCCCCAAGATCGCCTTGAGGTCCTCGGACGATTCGGTATGGGCGGCGATCATGTCCTGGCCGAAATCGCGCACCGCCGGCGAGCCTTTTTCCACAGCCATCTTGCCGGCCAGGATCTCGAACTTGTCATTCATATAGACGGCCTGCGCGAAGGCGCGACCGCTCTGGGCCAGCGGGTCGGCGTTGGTGGTGCCCACCATGTTGGGCTGCTGTGCCAGGGCGGACAGGGGAATAAGCCCAAGAACGGCGGCAAACAGGAGTTTTTTCATGGCGGAACTTTCGCGAGCTGCAACCCTATAACGTTGCAAGCGCGGTCCCGTTGCATGCGTCAGCTCTGTTCGAGGACTTTCACCTTGTCGCCGTCATGCAGCTTGTCCAGACCATCGCCCGCCAGCCGGTCACCGGCCGAAAGCCCCGACAGGATGGTGACCGCCTGCGCCGTCTTCAGGCCCAGCGCCACATCGCGCTTTTCCACCGTCCCGTCATCCTTGAGCTGATGCTAATGGTTCGCATCCTAAGTTCGTGGTTTCCCGACTACCAAGATCACCCTATCTTGCGCTTTGTGCGCTTTTATACCGACCCATACTTAAATTTTTTCAGACGCTTTATTCCGCCTCTAGGAATGCTAGATTTAAGCCCTCTTGTGGCATTTTTTGCACTTCAGCTTGTAGAATTTTTTGTTAAAGGTGCCCTATTTAGATGAATAATTCCCCAGTAAAACCAATTACCTTAGGTAATACAACCTTTGCATCCAACGTTTTTTACGCCC
>JBBQBL010000202.1:0-4780 GCA_038317805.1 Micropepsales bacterium | reverse complement strand
CCGCGCGCGAACTTCGACCCCTTGTGCGTTGTCTTCGCGCCCCTATCTAACGACTGCCATGGCCCGCCTGACCCTCACCCCGGAACTGCTGGAAAACGCCTATGAATATCTGCGCGTCAGCCCGCCTTTCTGCCGCTGGAACCTGCCGCATGCCGACCAGGTGATGTTCCGGGTGATGGGCGCCAAGGATCGCTTTGGCCATTTCCGCGGCCGCCATCGCAAGGCACGCGGGGATGACGGTTTCAGCGAAATCGCCATCTCCGCCGGCATGGTGAAATCCAGCGATATGCTGATCTCCACCATGGCGCATGAGATGATCCATCTGTACCAGGACGAAACCGGCACAGCGCGGGGCCATCACAATCCGAAGTTCCGCAAGCTGGCCAAGCGGGTCTGCGCCATCCACGGCTTCGACCACGAAGCCTTCTAGAGCGGCTTTTCGTAAAGGCGGTAGGTTTTGTACGGGATGCCGCCCACCATCTCGATGACGTGGCGTACCTTGTCGTTGCGCTCCAGGATCCAGGACAGTTCGCTGTCCACCACACCGCGCGAAAAATTGAAGTCGCGCACCGAATGGATCACGGCCAGTGCCATGGCCGCGCCGACCGGGGTGGTCTGCAGCGCCTTGCGCACGCCCATCATCGGCATGCGCGCGGTCTTGGGCCGCTTTACCTTCATGCGCCAGAGCAGCTTGATCCAGTTGAAGGGAAACAGCCTGCCATTCATGTCGCGGATGGCCTCGTTGAGATTGGGGAAGATGGCGGTGAAGGCGGCCGGCCGGCCCTTGTATTCGGCGATGCAGACATCGCCTGGCCGCAGCAGCAGTTTGAGAACGCCGGCCAGTTCGTCGATCTCTGCCTGGGTCATGGGGACATAGCCCCAATTGTCCGACCAGGCATCGTTGATGATGTCCAGCAGCATGGCCACTTCGCCCTTGAAACGCTTGTCCATGTGGATGTTGCGCAAGGTGATGTCGCCGCCGCGCATGGCGCGGGCCATCAGCTTTTCCCATTTCTGCATGGAAGCGTCTGGACCGTAGCGATAGGCGATCAGGTCTTCGGCTTTTTGATAACCTTGGGCGGTGATGCGGCTGCTGTAGTAAGGGCGGTGATGGTTCATCATCACCGACGGGGGTGTGTCGAAGCCTTCGACCAGCAGGCCCGGCTGGTCCCATAGCGAGAAGCTGACCGGGCCGATCACGCGCTTCATGCCCTGGTCTCGCAGCCAGCCTTCGGCGGCCTTCAGCAGCGCGTCGAAGACTTCCTGATCGTCGATCGCCTCGATAAATCCGAAGTGGCCGGTGGCGTCCTGGTAGCGCTCCAGATGCAGCTGGTCGATCTGCGCGGTGATGCGGCCCACTGGCTCCTTGCCGCGATAAGCCAGGAAGAAGGCGGCGCGGGCATGCTGGAAATAGGGATTGTGCTTGGGCTGGAAATGGAATTTTCGCTCCAGCAGCAGCGGCGCCACCCATTGCGGGTCATCGGCGTAGATTTTGAAGGGCAGGTGATGGAAATCGTGCCATTGCTGGCTGGTCTGGACCGGGACAATTGTGAGGGACAAGGGCGTTTCCGATGGCTGCGCAGGCGGGCGCACCATAGCGTTGGGGCCCCTGATTTGATAGTAACAAAAGCCGCATTTCCGCGGCTTTTGGCGCAGCTGACATGTCCGCAAAGACCATCCTGATCACCGGCGCAACCAGCGGCATCGGCGCGTCCTTGGCGCGCGCCTATGCAGCGGAGGATGTCACGCTATTGCTGTGGGGCCGTGATGCCGCACGGCTGGATGCGGTTGCCGTGGATTGCCGGGCGCGGGGCGCGAGGGTGACGATTCAGGTGTTCGACCTGCGCGATGCGCCGGGCTTCGCTAAACTGCTGACAGACACGCCGCCGCTGGACATCGCCATCTTCAATGCCGGTCTGGGCGGCACCGCGCCGGCCGATGCGGCCGCCGAAGCGCCCAGCACCGTGCAGGCCATCGCGGAGGTGAACTTCATCGCGCCCATCGTCGGTGCCAATGCGATCGCCGGCGCGATGGCGGCGCGCGGCGCAGGTCACATCGTGCTGGTCGGCTCCATCACCGAATCCTTCCCGCTGCCCATGGCGCCCACCTATGCGGCCACAAAGGCGGGGCTGAAGATGTTCGCGGAAGCCTTTGGCATCCGCATGGAAAAGCATGGCGTGAAGGTGACGTTGGTGTCGCCAGGCTTCATCGACACGCCCATGAGCCGGTCGGTGAAGGAAGCCAAGCCGTTCCTGATGACGGCCGATACCGCCGCCGCCATCATCAAGCGCCGCGTCGCTGCGGGCGCCCGCACCATCGTGGTGCCGTGGCAGTTCGCGGTGATCCGGGGCTTTGCCAATCTTCTGCCGCGCGCCTTATTGCGCCGGATCCTGTCACGCGTATGACGGCGGCGCCCGACATCGGTCCTGAAGCGGGATTGCTGGCGCGACTGACCGCCAGCCGTGCCGGACGGTTCGGCATTCTGCTGTTGCGCTGGGGCATTCCGGCCGCGCTGCTGGTGATCATTGGGCGCCGGTTGACCGAATTGGGCTGGCACGAAATCTGGACCGCGCGCCCCGCCAATCCCGGTTTCTACCTGTTGCTGGTGGCGCAGTTCTTCCTGCAGCCCTTTGGCGATTATTTCGTCTATCGCAACCTGTGGGGCGGAACGAGCACGCCGCCCATGTCGGTGATCCTGCGCAAGCGGCTGATGAACACCTTCATGCTGGATTATTCCGGCGAGGCTTACTTCTATCTCTGGGCGCAGTCGCGGCTGAAGCTTGCGCCGGGCATGCTGGTGCACGCCATCAAGGACTCCAACCTGCTGTCAGGCGGTGCAGGGCTGGCGATGGTCTATGTCATGCTGCTGACGCTGCTACTCACTGGCGGCCTGGCGCTTCCGGCGGTGGTGGGCGCCCATGCCTGGCTCTATGGGCTGGTCGGCACGGTGCCGTTGCTGTTGTGTCTGGTGCTGGTACTGGGCCACCGCAAGTTCACCGCGCTCAGCCGCCGCCAGATCGCGGCGACCTTCGGCATCCATTTCGCCCGCTGCACTCTGGTGTTGGCGATCGAGTTCGGCCTGTGGGAATTGTCCGGTGCGCTGCCCTCAGCCGTTGCCTGCCTGCAGTTCGTGGCGCTGCGGCTGGTGGTGACCCGGTTGCCGCTTATCCCCAACAAGGATTTGATCTTTGTCGGCGCCGGCATCGCGGCGGCGGGGTTGGCCAATGTGTCGGTCACGCCGGTGGCCATGGTGCTGGTGATCCTGGCAGCGGCGGACCTGATATTGGCGGCAACGGTGGCCAGCCTGGCCTGGCTGATCGACGCCCGGCGGGAGCGCAGCTGATGAAAAGCTGGATGCGCAATCCGTTGTTCTGGATTTTGCTGGCGGCGGCCGGGCTGCGGCTGTCCGGCCTGTTCTGGGGCCTGCCGGCGTCGGACGGCTGGGACGATGACGGCTTTAGCCCGCGCAATTTCCTCACGGCGCTGGCGCTGACCTGGAAGCCGGGTTCCTATTTCACCTATCCGCCGCTGCATGCGCTTGTGTTGGCGATCCTGAATTTGCCCAGCATCATACTGGCGCTGCTGCACACGCCATCGTTGCACCAGACCGATGTGATTGGCGAATTTATCAAGCCGGAGCATATGACCTGGTTCGCGGTGACGGGGCGGCTGGTCAGCTTGGCCATGTCGCTGGGCATCATCGCTATCGTGCACGAGATGGCGCGCTTGGTGGCGGGGCGGCGGGCCGGTCTGTTCGCTGCCGCCGCTTGCGCCCTGAATTTCGGGCTTACTTATTATGGCCAGGTCGGAAATCTGGATGTGCCGTACCTGTTCTGGGGTCTGCTGTCGCTGCTGTGGGCCATGCGCGCGGTGATTGAGCATCAAGTGAAGCGCTGGTGGGGTGCGGCCTTGTTCGCAGCCGCCGCGGTGGCGACCAAGGACCAGGCCTATGCCCTGTTCCTGCTCAGCATGCCGCTGTTTCTGGTTTTTTGTTTTGCGGCGGATGAATGGACCCGCGCCAATACGCGGAAGGTTATACTGACGTTGCTGCC
The DNA here is from genome assembly GCA_038317805.1 of Micropepsales bacterium. Classification (GTDB taxonomy): domain Bacteria; phylum Pseudomonadota; class Alphaproteobacteria; order Micropepsales; family Micropepsaceae; genus Rhizomicrobium. Next base: position 728 of record JBBQBL010000202.1, on the reverse strand, counting down.
GGCGGCAGCGGTCGCGCTGTTTGCGGTTCTGTTGCTGGACGGCGCCATCACCAATCCCGGCGGCTTTGCGAAGCGCATTGGCTTTCTCACAGGTCCCGCCAGCCAGAACTACGCGGAATATTGGCATGGGCCCGCGGGGTGGGCGGTGCTGCTGGGCGACATGGCGCGCTATTACGCGCGCGGCTATGGCTTGCTGGCGGTGCTTTGCGCCGGCATCGGCGTGTGGCTGACCTGGCGGCGGCGCAATGTGGCGGGATTCCTGCCGTTGCTGGCCGTCATCTCCTTCACGGTCTGCTTCAATTTCGCTGCCCTGCGCACCGACGACCGTTTCCTGATGCCGCAAGCAGTACTGGCCTGCGTCTATATCGGTATCGCGGTGGAGATGATCGGCCATGCCCGGCCCTGGCTGCGGCGTGCGGCGCAGGGCGTCGTTGCCGTGACGGCCTTGATGGCGCTCCACCAGGCGATCGCCATCAATGCCGCCATGCTGTTCGACCCGCGTTATGACGCCGAAAGCTGGATGGCGGCGCATGTCCGCCCAGGCGACAGTATCGAAACCTATGGCCAGAACTGCTTCCTGCCGCGCTTTCCCAAAGATGCGATGGTGACGCGGGTGGGGCAGGGAGACCTGAAGCTGCGCAACCCCTTGCCGGGGGTGCGCGAGGTACGCGATGCCTTTATCGCACCGCGCGGCAGCCGCTATGTCGTGCTCAGCACAGCCTGGGCGC
>JBBQBL010000201.1:0-4784 GCA_038317805.1 Micropepsales bacterium | reverse complement strand
GGCCGCAAAAACCACCGTCGGCGAGATATCCAGCAACCAGGCCGTATAGCTGGCGCAATAGACGGTGACGGCGATGAAGCCGGTCTGCGACAGCCAGAACAGCCGGTTGATCCAGCCCTGGTCCAGCCGGAAGATAAAACTCGCCGCCAGCCCCAGCACTGCCGCGATGGAGAGCAGGGTCGTGGCCCAGACCGGCACGGTGCGCAGCCAGGAGCGGGACTTCATGTCGTCCATCGCCGTTGCCAGGATGGTGTTGTCGTCCATCACCGCGGCGGCGGGCGTGCCTTTCAGGTTGCCCAGCCCAACGGCCGTGGCGCCCAGGATGATCAGCTTGCCGCGATAGCGGTCGATCTTACCGGCATCCAGGTCGGCGGCCACATCGGCGAAGGAGCGGCGCTGATAGGTGCCGCGCTTGTTGCGCCAGTTCAGGGTCATGCCATCCGGAAAATCGCCCGGCGCAATACTGGTCTGGACCCTGCCCGCCTGCAGCGCACGCAACGGCAAAGAAGGAAAAGAGAACGCCGCTTCGTTCAACCAGGGATCGAAATGCCGCAGCACGCCATCGCTGTCCACGCGCAGGTTGTTGAAGCCCAGCCGGTCATAAGCGGCGGAAAAGGCCGGGGCCAGCACGGCGATGGGCCTGGCGGCGGCGCTTCTGTCATGGATCTGCGCGCCGGCAAATTGGGTGATCGCCACCTGGCTCTGCCGGTCATTGGCCGGATCCAGCCTTGTGATGGGCAGCACCACATTGGGCGTGTGCGCCAGCACGTCCTGGAAGGTGGCGTCGTCGTCGGGATGATCCTTGTCCGGGTCGCTGAAGGTGAAATTCACCAGGATGGATTTGGCGCGCGCCTCGGAAAGTCCCGCCACGGTTTCGGCGATCACCGAACGCGGCCAGGGCCAGCGGCCATGCGCCGGCGCCATCAGCGCCAGCGAGCGTTCATCGATGTCGATGATCAGGGTGGCCGGATCGGGCGGGGGGCTGGACAGGCGCAGCCGCACCGCCAGATCCTGGGAGGTGTTGTTGCTGCCTGGCAAGGTCACGGACCAGACATAGGTGGCAAGGATGGCAATGACGAAAACCGCCGCCAGGCCCAGATAAAACATCACCGCGCCGCTGCGGGCGCGCGTACCCGCCTGGACGGTGGCGGCGCGCAGGGCGCCAGGGCGGTGACCGGGGCCGCTCATTGCGCCGTCTTGATGCGGGCCGCTGCCGCGGACGGCACGGCTGCAGCTTCGACCTGCGCTGATGCCGCTTCCGTCAATGCCTCGATCCGGTCTGACGGCGAGGGATGGGTGGAAAACAGCAGCGACGTATCGGCGTTATTGGGCAGAGCTTTCAGCCGCCCCATCACCGAAATCAGCGCGGAGGAATCGTAACCGGCCCGGGCGGCGATCACCACGCCGTCACGGTCGGCCTCAAACTCCGCCGTCTTGTCGAGTCCGCGCGCGATCAGCTTGGTGCCCAGATCGGTCACCACCTGCGCCGTGCGGTCCGAATTGCCCTTGGTCACCGCTTCGCCCGCCATGGCGATCAGCTTCTGCTTCTGGATCACTTTCCATTGATGCTTGCGGTTCACATGGGCGATCTCGTGCGCCAGCACGGCCGCCAGTTCGTCTTCGCTGGCCAGCAGGCGATAGAGCCCGCGCGTCACCACCACGATGCCGCCGGGAAATGCCATGGCATTGACCGATGGCGTGTCCAGCACGGCAAAACGCCAGGTCACATCCTTGCGCTCTACTTGGCGGGCCAGGTTGCGGCCGACCAGATTGACATAGGATTGAACCCTGGGATTGCGCCACACCGGGGCCGCGCCCAGGACCGTGGCGGCGATAGTGTCGCCGGAACGGACTTCATCATCGGCGCTCTGGCTGCCGGCATATTCCTGCACCTTGCCCAGGACATCGCCGACGCCGGCGGGAAGGCTTTTGCCCTTCGTCAGGTTGCCCAGATCCTCCAGCTTGAACTGCGCCTGCGCCCCCGTGACGAGCAGCGCTGTCAGCGCCAGGCAGATGCGCGCTTTCATCACTTGGCCCTCAGATAGGCGATGGACCGTGCCTTGAGATTGCCCGCCGCGGCGAACTGGGCCGCCGCACTTTCGCTGGCGCTGGACAGGGCGGCGACGGCCGCATTGTCGGGGGTGGCGCCAGTCAGGTCGGCAGCGTCCAGGCCGCGGCCGCCAGACGCGCTGACCACATTGCCCGTGCCCGTACGCCCGCTGGCCAGGGCCGCGATCTCGCCCGCTCCGCCGCCCTTGTCCAGCGACAGGCGACTGAGTTTCAGCCATCCGGTGCCGCCGCCGCCGCCGCCGCGCACCTGCGCCCAAAAACCTTTGCGCGCCACGACGTCGACCAGCGCGCCTGCTTTCACGCTGCCGGTGGCGGGCGCGGTCGCGGCGGGCTGAGCCTGCAGTGGCCCGGCCACACGGACATGGGCAGGACTGGCAACGGCAGCGCCCGCGCAGAGCAGTGCAATTGCAACAATTGTGACAGCTGATTTTGACACGTGAATCGTCCCGGCACCCCGGAACAGGCTAACACAATCGGCACCCGCTTTGCGATTGGCGGCGATTGGGTATTATGCCGCCCTCAGCCCGTGGCTTGTTTTGGCCGTCGCAGGAATGCTGCGCCCAAAAGAGGCCATCCCGGTTGCATATTATGCGAAAAATATTCCTCGTTATTCTTGTTCCCGTATTTTTAATCGCTGTCGTCGCAGCCATTATTTTCATGATGCCGCTGGACTCGCTGCGCGGACCGATGGAGCGCGCCGTCAGCCACGCCCTGGGACGGCAGGTGCATGTTGCCGGTGCGCTGCATGCCTCGCTCTATCCGGAAATCGGGCTGTCGGCCGGTGATGTCAGCGTCGCCAATGTCGAGGACGGGCGGGCCAAGGTGCTCGCCCATGCCGCAACCCTGTCGGTAGGCGCCAAGCTGATGCCGCTGTTTTCGCGGCAGGTCGAGATCACCCGCCTGACCCTGGAAGAGCCGGAAATTCACCTGGAAGTGGATGCCAGGGGCAATCCCAACTGGAATTTCCATTTCGCCAGCAGCAGCTCCGGCGAGCGTTCCAAACTCAGCATTTCCGGCCTCAAGATCACAGGCGGATCGGTCAGCTATTTCGATGCCCGCACGGGCAAGACCAGGGCGCTGGAGAAGGCCGATGTGAATCTCAGCCTGGCGGCGCTGGACCAGCCGGCAGTGTTCGACCTCGATGCGCAGTATAACGGCGAAAAGCTGACTGTGACGGGCCGGATCGACAGCCCCGACAGCTTCACGCGCAAGCGGCCGACCATGGTGTTGCTGGACCTGAAGTCGCGGCTGCTGAATTTGCATTTCGATGGCACGGTGATCGGCGCCACGCAGACTTCAGGCACCGTCCAGATGTCCGGCCCGTCCTTGCGCGAACTGATCAAGGGCGCGGCGGGCGCGCAGGTGAAAACTGGTGGCCTTGGTGCTTTCACCTTCGCCGGCGCTGTTGCCAGCAAGGACCGGGTCTATGCGCTGACGCATGGCGAGGCTTCGCTTGACGGCATGCATGCCACCCTCGATCTGGCGGTGGACATGAACGGTGTTGTGCCGGGGCTCAAGGGCAACGTCTCGCTCGATCACCTGAATCTGGCCACCTACATGGTGGCGGGCAAAGCGGCAGCGACGCCCAAGGGATGGAGCACCGAGCGGCTGTCGCTCACTGGTTTGAAGGACGCCAATGCCGATATTGGTCTTGGTGTCGGCAGCCTGACTTTGGGCAAATTCGTCCTGTCGCAGACCGCCGGGCACGTGAACCTGCAGGACGGCAAGCTGGCCGCCAGTCTTGCCCATGCCGGATTGTTCGGCGGCAGCATGTCGGGGCGCCTGGCGGTGGATGCGACCGATGCCGTGCCGGCGATCGCGCTGAAGGCCGATATCAGCGGCGTCGCCATGAAGACCCTGCTGCAAAGCGCCATCAAGGTGGACCGGCTGGAAGGCACCGGCGCCCTGACGATGGATGTGACCGGGCATGGCGCCAGCCAGCAGGCGATTATGGCCGGCCTGCGTGGCACCGCCAGCGTTACGGTAAAGAACGGCGCGGTGCGCGGCGTGGACCTGGCGGCAGTGGCACGCAGCGTTCAAAACGTCCTGTCGGGATCGCTCAGCATGGCGACCAGCGACAGGGCCAGCACCGATTTCGCTGAAGCCGGCGGCAGCTTCACTATTGCGAACGGGGTGATGCACAACAGCGATTTCCATCTGCTCAATCCCTTCGTGCGGATCACCGGCAGCGGCGATATCGACTTGGGCCAGCGCACCTTGAATTTCCGCGTCGAGCCCAAGGCGGTGCTGACCCGCGAAGGCCAGGGCGGCGCGCGCGACGCTTCCGGCTTGGGCGTTCCTTTCCTGGTGACGGGGCCCTGGACCAAGCCCAGCTACAAGCCCGACATGAAGGCGCTGGCCGGAACGCTGGTGCAGCAGGTCACCAGCGGCGGCCTGGGCGGGCTGTTGGGCAATGTGCTGGGCGGCAAGAAATCCAGCGATACGGGTGCACCGCAAAAGAAGCAGGGGCTGGACCTGAACAGCCTTTTTGGCCGGTAAAACGGGGCTTTTTCGTCCCAGGCCGCCTTGTCAAAGCCGGGTCGCATCGGCAAGCTTCTGCGAAAATAGCCTGTATACGGGCAAGGCAGGGGGCAAGGCATGCGCCGTCATTTTCGCAACGCATCCATCATTGACGCCAGCGGCGCCGCGCCGTTCCGCGGCACCGTCACGGTGGAAGGCGAGCGTATCGCCGCCGTGACGCCGGCGCCGGTCGA
>JBBQBL010000200.1:0-4927 GCA_038317805.1 Micropepsales bacterium | reverse complement strand
GGAGGATACCGTGCATCTGATTTGCACCCCGGCGCTGGCAGCGCTTTATGACAAGGCGCTGGCGCAGTATGGTATCAAAACACGCGTATTGGACGGCGATGCCTGCGCGCTGGCCGGTCTGGTGCGCATTCATGCGGAAATCTTTTCATGACAGCTGATGCCCTTCTGGCCGAACTGCCCCTGGTCGCCATCCTGCGCGGCGTCACCCCGGCGCGCATCGAGGGTGTGGCGGGCGCGCTGTTTGCGGCGGGGATTCGCGCCATCGAAGTGCCGCTGAATTCGCCCGAACCCTTCAAGAGTATTGAGGCCCTGGCCAAAATGTTCGGCAGCCGCTGTCTCACTGGTGCGGGCACGGTTTTGACCACCGAGAATGTGGACCGGGTAGCGGATGCGGGCGGCAAGCTGCTGGTGACGCCCAACACCAATCCGCAGGTGATTGCGCATGGCGTGGCCAAAGGCATGACGGTGATGCCGGGATTCTTTTCGCCCAGCGAAGGCTTTGCCGCCATCGCGGCGGGCGCGCGCACCCTGAAACTGTTTCCCGCCTCCACCGGCGGCACCGATCATATGAAGGCGATATTGGCGGTGCTGCCCAAGGATGTGCCGGTCTACGCCGTGGGCGGGGTCGGCGCCGCCAATATGAAGGAATGGCGCAAAGCGGGCGCGGCTGGTTTCGGCCTGGGCTCGGAACTGTTCAAGCCCGATTTCAGCGACGAAGAGATTGCCGCCCGCGCCAGGAAATGCGTTGCCGCATTCAAGGACGCGGGCTGAAAATCACCAGTTGGTGAAACTCCCATCCGGGCGATGATTGATCGGAATCGGGGAGTAGGGCTCCGTCCAGTCGCCGATCATCTGCAGCTTGCTGGTATCCAGCGTCAGGCCCAGGCCGACGCGCTCGTTCGGCCACAGCTTGCCATTCTTGAAGTCATAGCATTCCGGCAGATAGGGCCAGGGCTGGCGGCCCGATGACGTCATCTCCATCAGCGCCTTGACCGATGTGGCGATCAGGCAATGCACCAGCGCGGTTTCGCCGATCGGGCCGGTGAAGTGCGGGATCATGCCGACATAATGAGTCTCGGCAATGGCGCAGATTTTCATGTATTCGGTGATGCCGCCGACATTGGGCACGGTGCAGCGGGCATAGTCGATCAGCTGATTCTCGATCAGCATGTTGGTGTCCCACTTGGCGCCATAGATCTCGCCCACCGCGATCGGTACGCGCAGGCGTGGGCGGATGGTCTTGTAGATCTCGATATTCTCGCCGCGCACCAGATCTTCCACGAAATAGGGGCGCAGGGGCTCGATCAGCGTGGCCAGGTTAATGGCGTCTTCCTGGTCCAGCACGCCATGGAAGTCGATGGCCCAGCCGCCGTCATTTCCGGCGCCCTTGCGCGCCAGCTTGCAGGCTTCAAAGGAATCCTGCACCGCCTGGAAGCGGTCGAATTCCCGTCCGCCCACGGTGCCCAGGCGATAGGCGCGGAAGCCTTCGGCGATGCAATTGCGCGCCGCGTCTTCGATGGTTCCGCCCTTCGGCGTCGGATAAGATGTGGCATAGCATTCGATATGGTCGCGGCTCTTGCCGCCCAGCAGCTGCCACACCGGCACGCCCAGCGCCTTGCCTTTCAGGTCCCACAGCGCCACGTCCAGCGCGCCCAGGGAATGGGTCTTTTCGCGGCCGGCGGGATAGAAATAACCGCGCTCCATGATTTGCCACAGATGCTCGGTGCGGAACGGGTCTTCGCCGATCAACAGCCAGGCGCATTGTTCCATGGTCGAGGGCTCGCCGCCTTCGCCGATGCCGATCAGACCGCTTTCGGTCTCGATGGTGACGATGTTGGTGGACTGGTTGAAGGTCGGCTGATGGATGTTGGGACGGCCCGCCGCATCGGTGGGCGTCTTGTAATAGCGGATGCGCTTGATCTTGTCCTTCGGCAGGCCCAGCGCGAAGGCATCGGGCGCCGTCCACAGCGCGGCGGCAGCAGTGCCCAGCATGCCCGTCATCAAGGTGCGGCGGTCCATCGTCATCTCCCCGGTAATTTTTTAGCTGTTTACGATCAGGTCAGGTTGCAGACCCAGCCCTTGTTGGCGTCGCAATACCACAGCACGCCATCCTTGATGTCCAGACCATGGACGGAGGGATCATTGGCCTTGTCCAGCACGATCTTGGCGACGATGGCGCCATCGCTCATCTGCAGCTTGTAGATCTCCGCTTCATCGGCGCCCACGCACCAGATGTGATCGCCTTCCAGCGCGATGCCATGGGTGCGCACCGTCGGCGCCTGGATACTGCGCGCCACCGTGCCGGCTTCGGCATTGATGAGATAGAGCTTGCCGCCGGCCGGGGTCGCCAGCCAGTACTGGCCGTTTCCGGCCCACTTCACGCCATGGCCACCCGATTCCGGCGGCAGGTCGCCGGGCTTGGCGACGCGAGTGAGATAGGTGCCATAGATCCCCCAGCCCGGCGTCTCCCACTTCTTCAGCGTCTTGCCGGTCTTGGGGTCCACTTTCAGGGTCGAAGGCTTGCCGCTCAGCACCTTGGTCGAGGTGATGAACCAGGCGCCGTCGCCATAAGTAATACCGCTGCCATGAATGGATTCGGTCTGCACACTGGCCAGCACCGCACCGGTCTTGGCGTTGATGGTGAAGACCTTGTTGGGATCCTTCTGGTCCAGGATCCACAGATCGCCATTGGCGGCGAACTGCATGTCATTGGGCTGATCGACCTGCGGGCGCAGGTTATAGAGCTTGTTGAGCTTCTTGGGGATCACCGGCGCGTTCTGTCGCGCCGCGATGGTGGCGGCGGGGATCACCAGATCGGCGGCAAAGACGGCGCCCGGCATTGCCAGCCCCGCGGCGGTGCCTGCCAGCATGGTGCGACGCGAAAATTCCCCCATCGATCTCTCCCATTTGTCTGTTGCGGCAATTTAAGCGTCTTTGCCCGTCCCGCGCAAAATCGCGCCGCGCGATTTGTCTTTGTCCGTATCCTGACATACTGTTTTTACAAGCGGCCCCGCCAAAGGGAGTCGCGGAGCGCAAGGCGGCAAAGACCGCCGGCCGGGGTCGAGGAAACAGGACAGGAATCAATACGTTATCGGTGCAAACCGAACGTGTCTCTCGTTACGCGCCTGACAGGACGGAACAACATAAAGCGGGGTCAACCCGCAACATCGGTGCCGCCTTCTTTGCTGAGGGCGGCATTTTTTTCGGCTGCCGGTTCATGTCGCAGTGCAGCGTAACTCTTTGATGTTTTTTTTCGGTGCCTGCCTTAGAACCCTTTGGATAAGCGTGAAATTTATGGAGTGGGATATGCAGGGTTTGAAGTGGGGCATGGCGGCATTGTTGGCGGCGGGTTTTGCCGCCCCCGCGTTGGCCGAGACGACCGTGCTGACGAATCTGACCCTGATCGACGGCGTCAGCGCCGCGGCCCAGCCGGGTTCGGCCATCGTGATGACCGACGGCAAGATCGCCTGGGTTGGTCCGATGTCGGGCCTGAAGACACCCAAGGGCGCCACGGTCCAGGACCTGGCCGGCAAGGTGGTGATGCCCGGCATCATCGACAGCCATGTCCATATCGGCCTGATGAAGGACGTTACGCAGGACGAAAAATTCTTCACGCCCGAAAATGTGAACGCTGACCTCAAGCAGTATGCGGCGTATGGCGTAACTTCGGTGCAGGTCCTGGGCACCGACAAGGATTTCGTGCTCGACCTGCGCAACCAGCAGCGCAAGAGCCGCCCCAGCATTTCGCGCGTGTTCAGCGCCGGCCAGGGCGCGGTGATCAAGGGTGGTTATGGCGGATTGGTGGGCGTGACCCAGCCCATCGCGACCCCGGAAGAGGGCCGCAAGCTGGTGGACGAACAGGCCGCCAAGGGCGTCGATTTCATCAAGCTGTGGGTGGACGACGAGCGCAAGACCATTCCGGTCAAGATGCCGCCCGCCGTGTCCGCCGCCATCATCGACGAAGCGCACAAGAAGCACCTGCGCGCCGTGGCGCATGTCTTCTACCTGGAAGATGCCAAGGAACTGATCCGCGAAGGCGTGGACGGTTTCGGCCACATGATCCGCGACCAGCCGGTGGACAAGGAACTGCTGGACATGATGAAGGCCAAGGGCACCTGGCAGATCGCCGCAACCCTCAGCCGCGAGATTGTCTACAGCATGGCGGTGATGCCCTGGATTCAGGATCCCTTTTTCACCCGCGGCGTCACGCCGGGCACGATAGCGGCGCTGCGCAGCCCCGAACGCGAAAAGGCCGTGATGCTGGGCCCCATCCGTGTCCCCGGACTGCCGTATGAGAAGCGGCTGTTCTACGATATGGGCCGCACGGTGGTGCAGGCGATGGACAATTACCAGGCGATGATACAGGCCGGCGTCAAGACCGGCATGGGCACCGACTCCGGTCCCAATGGCCGTTTCCCCGGTTTCAACGCACATGAAGAATTGCAGATGGAAGTGATGGGCGGGCGCACGCCGCTGGACGCCATCAAGTCGGCGACCAGTGATAACGCCGCCTGGCTGGGCGACAAGACCATCGGCAGCATCGAGGCCGGCAAATGGGCCGACCTGCTGGTGCTGGACGACGATCCGCTGGCCGATATCCGAAACACCAAGTCGATTGCGGCGGTCTATGTCGCGGGCAATTCCGTGCCCACCATCTGGCAGACCTGCCGCGACCGCCCTTCCAGTGCCTGCACCGGCAGCTGGAAGGATCGCAGCAAAACGCCGTACTGAGTTGTCACGGAAAAGCCGTTTTTCGTGACCAGAGTTTAAGGTGAGCCGGCGCGGGGCCAAATCCCCCGCGCCGCGTCGCTATAGGAGCAGCGGCGAACCGTCCCGAAGGGACGGCCTCGCCGTGCGACCATCAAGTAAGGGGGAAGCCATGTCAGCCAAGCCGACGCGGGTGCGCCATACCATCTTGGGTTTGGTG
>JBBQBL010000199.1:0-4930 GCA_038317805.1 Micropepsales bacterium | reverse complement strand
CTTTATCTTGGGGCAAGCATAGCTCAGCGGCGTTTGCGGTCCAGCGCGGCGAATTCTTCGTCCGTCAAGGTAATGGCGGCAGCGGCCACATTCTCCTCCAGATGCGCCACTTTGGAGGTGCCGGGAATGGGCAGCATCGTCGGGCTGCGCTTCAGCAGCCAGGCCAAAGCGACCTGCCCCTGGGTTACGCCCCTGCCCCTGGCCAGTTTGTCCAACGCCCCGCCGGCCCGGGTCAGCTCGCCATCGCCGCCCAGCGGGTAATAGGGAATGAAGCCGATGCCGTTTGCGGCACAATAATCCACCACATCGTCGCTGTGCCGGTCCGCCAAATTGTAGCTGTTCTGGACCGTCGCCACCGGAAACACCGCCGACGACGCCTTGATGTCGGCGACCGAGACTTCGGACAGGCCGGCATGGGCGATGACGCCATCGTCCAGCAACTGCTTCACGGCGCCGAACTGTTCGGCACGCGGCACGCGGGAATCGATGCGATGCAACTGCCACAATGGAATTTGTTCCAGGCCAAGCTTCTGCAAGCTGTTTTTGGCACTGGCGATCAGGTGATCGGGACGGCAGTTGATGTGCCACATGTCCGGGCCGCTGCGGGTGAAGCCCGCCTTGGTGGCAATGGTCAGGCCCTTATAGGGATGCAGCGCTTCGCGGATCAGCTGCTCGGAAACATCGGGGCCATAGGAATCAGCAGTATCGATGAAATTGACGCCCAGCTGCGGCAGCCGCTTCAGCACCCGGATCGCTTCAGCACGATCCTTTGGCGGGCCCCATACGCCGCGGCCGGTGATCTGCATGGCGCCGAAGCCCAGCCGGTTCACTTCGATATTGCCGCCTATCCTGAATGTGCTCATGCCAAGCCTCTTACGAATTAAGCCCGCGCGGCTCCTTGATCACCTGGCGGGTCTGGAAGGTACGCGGGGTATGGCCGCTGATCTCGGTGCCGGCCTCGTGGCTGAAGCGCCGGTTCCAGAAGGTGGCGGTGAGCGAGACTGCGGCCACTGTCCAGAAGGCGGCGGTGAAATCGGGGAATTGCGGCGCATGATGGCCGCGCAGCACCATCGCGCCCTGCAAGGCGGCGGCGCCGGCGCAGATGCCCATGGACAGCATCAGCTGCTGGAAGGTCGTGTAGAAGCTGGTGGCGGGGCCCATGCGCTGCTGGCTGACCTCGTCATAGGCGATGGTGTTGAAGCCGGTGAACTGGAGCGACATGAAGAAGCCGCTGCAGATCATGATCACGAACATCAACGGCAGCGGCCATCCGGGGCGGAACAGCCCGCACACCGCATAGCCCGCACTGGCGAAAAAGCCATTGACCATCAAGGTATCGCGGAAGCCGAAGCGGCGCAGCAGGAACGGCGCGACCGGTTTGGCGGCGATGGAACCCAGCGCCGTCGCCAAGGTCATCATGCCGGACTGGGCAGCCGAAAAGCCAAAGCCCAGCTGCATCATCAGCGGCAACAGGTACGGATGCGCGCCCTGGGTCAGCCGGGTGATGGCCCCGGCGATCACCGATGTGCCGAAGGTCGGAATCTTCATCAGCGAAATGTCGAGGATCGGGTCCTTGGCCGTGCGGGCATGGCGGATATAGAGCCCGCCGCACAGCGCCCCCACGCCCAGGAACCCCAGCGCCACGGCCAGCAGGCCCTCATGGCTGATCAGCTCAAAGCCGAACAGGAACAGTCCCAGCGACAGGCTGGAGAGGAAGATGCCCTTATAGTCGGTCTTTTCCGGCACATCGCCGCGTGTGTTGGCAATGAACATGCTGACCAGCACAATGCCCAAAATCCCGATTGGCAGGTTGATGTAGAAAATCCAGCGCCAGTTCAGATAGGTGACGAAGAAACCGCCGATCGGCGGCCCCAGGATGGGACCGACCACGGCGGGGATCAGCACCCAGCTGGTGGCCTGGATCAGGTCGCGCTTTTCGACATTGCGCATCAGCACCAGGCGGCCCACCGGCATCATCAGGGCGCCGCCGACCCCTTCGAAGAAGCGCGCGATGACCAGGAAGGTGACATTGGGCGCATTGGCGCAGGAGATGGAACCAGCCAAGAAGATGATGATGGCGGTGCGGAACACGGTGCGGGCGCCGAAGCGGTCGGCAATGCGTCCCGACACCGGGATGAAGATCGCCAGGCTGATGAGATATGAGGTCAGGGCGATGGACAGGCTGGGCGCCGACACGCCCAGTTCGTGCGCCATGCTGGGCAGGGCCGTGGCCAGCACGGTGCCATCCAGCTGCTCCATGAACATGGCCGCGCCCACGATCAGGGCGATGGTGCGGAAATTGGCCTTGGGACCGTTTTGGGGCGCGCCGGATTCGGGCATGATCCATCCCGTTTAGGCCCCACTTTTGCCGGGCGCAAGTGCGCGGTTTCGGCGGATTTTCGGGCCATTTCACCCGCCTTTCCGCCCCGCTATAAAGGCCCGGATGTCGCTGCAAACCCTGTATGAAGAAGCTCTTGGCAACCACAAGCGCGGCGATCTGGCCGCGGCCGAGCGGCTGTATCGCGAGGTTCTGGAAAGCGCCCCCACCAGCTTCGTCGCCCGTCATATGCTGGGGGTGCTTCGGGCCCAGGCCGGGGCGCCCGAAGAAGCGCTGGAGCTGATCGGCGGCGCCCTGGCCCAGAAGCCCGACGCGCCAGATGCCCTGTTCAACTATGCCAATGTCCTGCGCGGGCTGGGACGAAGTGAGGACGCGCTGGCGGCCTATGGCCGGGCGCTGGCGGCCAGGCCCGATTATCCGGCGGCGCGCGCGGCACGGGCCGAAGTCCTGAACAGCCGCGGCAACGTCCTGCGCGAAGCCGGCCAATTCGACCTCGCCCTGGCGGCGTACGACCAGGCCCTGGCCGATGCGCCCGGCTATGCCGATGCGTTGAACAATCGCGGCGTGGCGTTGTGGAGCATGGGGCGTTTTTCGGAAGCCTTGGCGGCGGTGGATGCGGCGCTGGCGGCAAAGCCCGGTTACATCGAGGCCCACTATAATCGCGGCAACATCCTGCGCGACATGCTGCGGCTGGATGAAGCCAAGGAGAGTTTCGATCGCGCCATCGCCATCGATCCAGCTTTCGTGCCGGCGTGGCGCAACAAGGGCTTCTGCGCGCTTCTGCAAGGCGATTTCGCCGCCGGCCTGCCGCTGTATGAAAGCCGCAAGAAGGCCAGCCCCCCGATCGAGGCGCGAGAATATGCCCAGCCTTTGTGGACGGGCGCGGAGGACATCAAGGGCAAGACGATATTGCTCTATGCCGAACAGGGCCTGGGCGACACCATCCAGTTCTACCGCTTTGTCGCGCTGTTGCTGGCGCGCGGCACCAAGGTGATCTTGTCGGCGCAGGACAGCCTGCTCGGCCTGCTGGAAAGCGCCAACGCGAAAGTCACGTTGATCGGCAGCAGCGCGCTGCCGCCGGCCTTTGATTATCATGTCCCCCTGACCAGCCTGCCGCTGGCCCTTCGCATCACGGCAGCGACGATCCCCGCCGAAGTGCCCTATCTGGCCGCCGAGCCGCAGCGCGTGGCGCAGTGGCGGGAGAAGATCGGCATAAAAGGCTTTAAAATCGGCATTTCCTGGCAGGGCGCGCGCATCGGCGACGCCAGCCGCGCCATGCCGCTGGCGTCTTTTGCAGACCTGTCCGGGACGGAGGGCGTACGGCTGATCTCGCTGCAAAAAGGCCTTGGCAGCGAACAGACCCTGCCCGGTCTTGAATTCCTGGGCGAAGAATTCGATGCCGGACCGGATGCGTTCCTGGATAGCGCCGCGGTAATGGAAAATCTGGATCTGGTGATCACCCTGGACTCGGCGCTGGCGCATCTGGCTGGCGCCCTGGGCCGGCCTGTGTGGGTGGCGCTGAGAGAAGTGCCGGACTGGCGGTGGTTCCTGGGAACCGACAAGAGCCCCTGGTATCCGAGCATGACCCTGTTCCGGCAGACGGCGCATGGCGATTGGGCGGGGGTGATTGCGCAGATGCAGGCCCAATTGAAGGCGAAGGTAGCCAAATGACCATTCCCCATGTCCCCACCTCCTGGGGCGAGCTGATCGACAAGATCACCATCCTGGAAATCAAGGTCGAGCGGCTGGAAAGCGAATCGGCGCGGGCCAATGCCGCTCACGAGCTGGGCCTGCTGCGCGAGATCGCCGGCCCGTTGCTGGCGCGCGGACAAACCGCCGGACTGGTCGAACGGCTGAAGAAGCTGAACCAGGCGCTGTGGGAGATCGAGGACCAGATCCGCGAGCATGAGCGGGCGGGGACCTTCGATGCTGCGTTCATCCAGCTGGCCCGCTCGGTCTACAAGACCAACGACGAGCGCGGGGCGGTCAAGCGGGAACTGAACCTGGCGCTGGGCTCGGATCTGATCGAGGAAAAGAGCTACAAGCCCTATTAAGAAAAAAGGGCCCGGCGATGCCGGGCCCTTCTTGCTCAGTAGCCGTAACCGTAGCGGCCATAATAGGACAGCGGCGGGGGCGGGGGCGGACCGTATTCGTAACGGTCATAGTAGCGGTCCCGATCCGAAGCCGCCGCGATGGCGCCCAGGGCGAACAGGCCGACACCCAGGCCCAGCAAGGCCCCGCCATCGCCGCGGCCGTGCCAGCCGCCGCCATGGCCGTAGCCACGGCTGTAACCACCATGGCCATATCCGCCATGGCCACCGCGATAGCCCTGCGCGGAAGCGGCGGTGGCGCCCAGCAGGGTCAGGACAAGAGCAGCAGAAATCAGGCGTTTCATGGTTTTGATCCTTCCAAAAGCGGCGCAAAACCTGCGTCGTTGAGAGGACCATGACAGGGGGCCATGAACCGGTTCTGAGGGGCCCATTTATCTGCCGTTCATGTAGGGGCAAAGAAAAAGGGCCCCCGTTTCCGGGGGCCCTGATTCTTGTCCGTGCCGTTTCTCTTAGTTCGAGAAGCGGACGCCGACGCGGTACA
>JBBQBL010000198.1:0-4935 GCA_038317805.1 Micropepsales bacterium | reverse complement strand
GGCGTCGCGTACCGCGACAAAGCGGGCGCGCAAATCGTCGGGCAGGCTTTGTTCCAGATTTTGACCGCGCGGCAGGCTGAGTTCACCGCCATGCCAGATCAGGAACCAGGCAATATCCGTCAGGGCAATATCGGCTTTGGGCGGCATCAGAATGGCGCGCGCACCATCCAGCAGCTCGGAGACATATTGCTTGTTCCAGTCCAGATCCTTGGGCATGGCGCCGGCCATGCCCAGCAGCCAGACTTCGGAATCGCCGCGTGTCAGATGCCAGAGCGCCGGGCCGGGCCGCTCCCGCACCTCGACGGATTCGATCTCCGCCCAGTCGGCAACCGTCTGTGCGGCCGCCGGCGATGAAAGCAGGGAAAATGCCAGGGCGACTGTTTTCCACATGCCGCCCGCCAGTTCTACTGACCGCCGGGATGATAGTTGGGCGCTTCGCGGGTCACCGTCACGTCATGGACGTGGCTTTCGCGCAGGCCCGCGCCGGTGATGCGCACGAACTGTGCTTTCTTGTGGAATTCCTCGATGGTGCGGCAGCCGGTGTAACCCATGGCGGCGCGCAATCCGCCGATGATCTGGTGCACCACGGTGCCGACCGGTCCCTTGTAAGGCACCTGGCCTTCCACGCCTTCGGGCACCAGCTTCAGGGCGTCACGCACTTCGGCCTGGAAATAACGGTCGGCGGAGCCGCGCGCCATGGCGCCCACGCTGCCCATGCCGCGATAGCCCTTATAGGAACGGCCCTGATAGAGGAACACGTCGCCGGGGGACTCTTCGGTGCCCGCCAGCAGCGAGCCGACCATCGCCACGTCGGCGCCGGCCGCCAAGGCTTTCGCCAGGTCGCCGGAATATTTGATGCCGCCATCGCCGATCACCGGCACACCGGCACCGCGCGCCACGCTCACCGCATCCATGATCGCGGTCAGCTGCGGCACGCCCACGCCCGCGATAATGCGGGTGGTGCAAATCGAGCCCGGACCGATGCCGACCTTCACCGCATCGGCGCCGGCGTCAATCAAAGCGCGAGCGCCTTCGGCGGTGGCAATATTGCCGCCCGCGACCTGGACATAATTGCTGGCCTTCTTGATGCGGGTGATGGCGTCCAGCACGCCCTTTTAATGGCCATGGGCGGTATCGACCATGATGACGTCGCACTCTGCCTCGATCAGCGCCATGGCACGGGCATAACCGTCCTCGCCCACACCGGTGGCGGCGGCAACGCGCAAGCGGCCGCGCTCGTCCTTGCAGCTATTGGGATAGTTCTGCGCCTTCTCGATGTCCTTGACCGTGATCAGGCCGACGCAGCGATAGGCGTCGTCCACCACGATGATCTTTTCGATGCGGTGCTGATGCAGCAACCGTTTGGCTTCGTCGGGCTTGACGCCTTCGCGCACCGTGATGAGCTTGTCCTTGGTCATCAGCTCCGCAACCTTCTGGCGCGGGTCGGCGGCAAAGCGCACGTCGCGGTTGGTGAGAATGCCCACCAGCTTGCCCGCACCCTTGGCATCGACGCCGTCCACCACCGGCACGCCTGAGATTCCATGTTTTCTCATCAGGTCCTGAGCGTCGGCCAATGAGGCGCCCGGTCCGATGGTGACGGGATTGACCACCATGCCGCTTTCGAACCGCTTGACGCGGCGCACATGCTCGGCCTGTTCCTCGATGCCCAGATTTTTGTGAATCACGCCCATGCCGCCGGCTTGCGCCATGGCGATGGCGAGACCCGCCTCCGTCACCGTATCCATCGCGGCGGAGACCAGCGGAATGCCCAGCTCCACCGTCTTGGTGAGACGGGTGCGGGTATCGACTTGGCCGGGAAGAACTTCAGAGGCGCCGGGCACCAGCAGGACATCGTCGAAGGTAAGGGCTTCGCGGATGGCCCTATCTTCAGGAGAGGGGCTGGTCATAAGCGGGGACGCTCCCTTTGGAGCGCCGAGGCTGTATCAGCGCCTCCAGATTTGCGCAAGAGGCCGGTCAAGGCGATGGTTAAACCCTTGTAAAACAAGGATTTGATACTTTTACCCGGAACCAATGGCCGGCGCGCGCGTTACACCGCATACGACCGGCAATTCAGCCGAGTCCCCCCATATTCCCCAGGAGTAATCCATGAAAACGCTTCGTCTGATGCTTGGTGCGGCGATCGCCGTCACCGCGATTTCCGTTGCCTCCGCCAATGCCGCTCCGGCCGGCGTGAAGGTCGGCACCCTGACCTGCAATGTCGCCAGCGGCGTGGGCTTTGTATTCGGCTCGAGCAAGGATTTGCGCTGCTCCTATGAGCCGACCAAGGCCGCGGTGGAGCATTATGCCGGTACGATCTCCAAGTGGGGTGTCGACATCGGCTATACCGGCAAGGGCAAGCTGATCTGGGCGGTGTTCGCGCCGACCTCTGACGTGCGTGCCGGCGCCATCGAAGGCGAATATGCCGGCGCCAGCGCGCAGGCCAATGTCGGTGTCGGTCTGGGCGCCAATGTGCTGATCGGCGGCCTGGACAAGTCCGTCGCCCTGCAGCCGCTCAGCGTCGAAGGTTCGACCGGACTGAATGTGGCGGCGGGCATCGGCCAGATCAGCCTGAAGCACGTTCGCTAAAACGCGATCCTGGAATGACGAAGGCCCCGGCTGAAATCAGCCGGGGCCTTTTGCTTGCGCCGCGCCCAAGCGTGGCGCGGCATTTTATACCCGCCCGCCGGATTTTTTTTCGCGGGTCACTTCCCCAAGCCGGACGAGGCGTGTTTTCAGGCGCGGCGCGGCAAAATCCAGGAACGTTCGCAGTTTCAGCGGCAGCAGGCCCTGGCCGCCATGCAGCATGTGCACCGGCATCGGCGCGGGCTCGAACGCCGCCAGTGCTATTTTCAGCCGCCCCGCCTCCACCGCCTCTTGAGCCTGGTAGGACAGCAGCCGCGTCACGCCCAGCCCCGCCAGCGCCGCATCCAAGGCGGCCTCGGCGGTATTGACGCTGAGCCGGGCATGGACCGTCATCGCACCACCCGGAAAATTCCAGCGCTGCGGCGCATCCAGCGCCTCAAAGCTGATGCAGTCATGTTCCGCCAGGGCGGAGGGTGTTTTGGGCATGCCATGTGTCTTCCAGTAAGTGGGACTGGCGCACACCACATGCCGCACCGATCCCAGCCGCGTCGCGACCATGCCGGAATCGGGCAATGCCCCGATCCGGAACGCGACGTCCAGATGATCGTCCATCAGATGCGCCACGCGATCCATCAGCAGCAGCCGCGCATCGATCTGGGGAAAGGATTGCAGGAAATGCGTCATCACCGGCAACACATGCAGGCGCCCAAACAGCATGGGGGCGGGGATCATCAGTTCGCCGCGCGGCTGGCTGTATTCGCCAGCGGCGGCGCGCTCGGCCTCACCCACCTGCTCCAGGATGCGCCGGCTGGCGGCGACATAGGCGGTACCCGCTTCCGTCAGGCCGAGACTTCGGGTGGTGCGATTGAGCAGGCGCGTCTTCAGATGGACTTCCAGCTCGGAAATGGTGCGGCTGACGGTTGCCAGCGGCATGCCCAGGCGCCGCCCGGCAGCCGACAGGCTGCCGGCCTCCACCGCCGCCGTCAAAACCGTCATCGCTTTCAGCCGGTCCATTGTTCCATTTTATGGAATATTCATTCCCGATAATACCGGATACTTGTGCTTATTGGAATGGCGTACTTCGACCTGGTTGAAACAACAACCAACCAAGGAGGACATCATGTCCCGCATCGCCATCCCCGCCCGTGAGTCCGTTCCGGAAGCCTCCAAGCCCATCCTCGACGCCGTCGAGAAGCAGCTTGGCGTTGTGCCCAACATGTTTCGCGTCTTTGCTCTCAGCCCGGCGGCCCTGGCCGGCTATACCAGCCTGAACGGCGCGCTGGGCAAGGCCCTGGACCTCAAGACCCGCGAGCGCATCGCGCTGGCCGTCGCCCAGGTCAATGAATGCGATTATTGCCTGTCGGCCCACACCTATCTGGCGCTCAATCTGGCCAAGATCACGCCGGAAGATGCCGCGCAGGCGCGCCAGGGCCATTCGTCCGACGCCCGTGCCGATGCGGCGGTGCAATTCGCGCGGATCGTGACCCAGACGCGCGGTCAGGTCAGCGACGCTGATCTCGCTGCGGTGAAAGCCGCCGGTTACAGCGACGCGCAGGTGGTGGAAATCATCACCGTGACGGCCGAGAATGTGCTGACCAACTTTCTCAACAAGGTGGCCCAGACCGACATCGATTTTCCCGTCGTCACCGCCTGAAAGGAATTGCCATGCAAGCCCGCCCGCCTCTGCCGCCCTTCACGACAGAAACCGCCCACCAGAAAGTGCGAGCGGCGGAGGATATGTGGAACAGCCGCGATCCGGCGCGCGTGGCGCTGGCCTATACGCCCGACAGCATCTGGCGGCATAGCACGGCGTTCCTCCAGGGTCACGACGCGATTGTGGATTTCCTGACCCGCAAATGGTGCGGTGAGCATGATTATCGACTGATCAAGGAACTGTGGGGATTTCGCGAAAACCGCATGGCGGTGCGCTTTTCATCGGAGTGGCGGAACGACGGTAACGAATGGTTCCGCAGCTACGGCAACGAGCTGTGGGAGTTCGATGCCAATGGTCTGATGCAGCGGCGCTTTGCCAGTATCGATGTGCTGGGAATCGCGCAAGACCAGCGGCTGTATCACTGGCCGCTGGGCGCGCGTCCCGGCGATCATCCCGGTCTCAGCGAACTGGGCCTTTAAACCCCAGGGCGACGACGTAAAGCTCCACCGACTCCTGGCGCGAGGCCGGCGGCTTGACGTGCTTGACCTCGCGGAAGCTTTTCTTCAACCGCGCCAGAAGATCGCTGGACGAACCGCCCTGGAACACCTTGCCGACAAAGGTGCCGCCGGGCTTGAGCACATCCAGCGCCACTTCCAGCGCGATCTCCACCAGGGCGATGGTGCGGATATGGTCGGTGG
>JBBQBL010000197.1:0-5039 GCA_038317805.1 Micropepsales bacterium | reverse complement strand
CCACCGCGACGCCGATGCCGAAGGGGATGATGGTGCCCAGGCCGAGCGACACTGCGCCTAAAAGACCGGCGCGCCGCGCCTGCACCACATCCACTTCGAAGGCGGTAGCGACGATGGCGAAATCGCGCAGCAGCGCACCGCCCAGTAATCCGATGCCTGCGAACATGGGAATGTGGGCGATGCCCTTCTGGCCGCCGGTGATGACGCCGCCGGCATAGGCCAGCCCCAGTCCGGCGAGGATGGCGATGGCCGAACCATGGATGCGGCCCCGGGTCAGGTATTTCGAAATCAGGTGCGAGACGTAAATGATCACGCCCACCAATGCGAAGGCGGTGACCAGTCCCTGCTTGGTCAGAAGATCGACCAGGAAGCTCATGGCCGCTCACCCTTGTCGATCCGGCTGATCAGCGCCACCACACCGGCACAGGCCGCCACCGTCAGGACGGCGGCGATCACCACCATCGGGCCACCGCTGGCGGCCGACAGCACATTCTGTTGCGCCGCCATGGCGACGACGATGGGGATGTACATGGTAGCCCAGAATTCGGTGCCCAGCTTGATGCCGGCGGACAGGGCGCCGCGATGGGTCAGCCAGACCCGCGCCGAGATCAAGAGCACCATGGCAATGCCGACGCCGCCGACATTGGCTTTGACGTGCAGGGCCATGCCCAGAAGATCGCCCAGCCCCACGCCGATCAGGGTGCAGATGGCCAGCAGCGCAACGCCGTAGATTGTCATTCCACCCCCGCCGGCACCGGTTGTTCTGTTCAGCCCCGGTCCTGTAGCATTGCCAAAACGCTAGAGCAGCCGTCCGATACAGGCAACATGACCGACAATCTCTTCACCCGCTTTTCCGCGCCCGCACTGCATCGCAACAAGGTATTCCTGGCGCCGCCCGGGCGCGAGACCGTTACATTCGCACAGGCCTTCGACCAGGCGGGGCGTTACGCCCATGTGCTGACGGCGCATGGCGCCAAAAAGGGCGACCGCGTCGCCGTGCAGGTGGAGAAAAGCGCTGAGAACATCTTTCTCTATCTGGCCTGCCTGCGCGCCGGGCTGGTCTATCTGCCGCTCAACACCGGTTATACCGCCAGCGAGTTGAGTTACTTCATCGGCAATGCCGAGCCTTCGATCTTCGTCTGTGCGCCGCGCGATGCGCAGATGCTGAAAGGCATCTTCAGCGGCACGCTTCTGACTTTGGGTGATGACGGCAAAAGCGGCAGTCTTCTGGAAGAAGCCGCTAGCCAGTCGCCGGATTTTCCCGACGCCGTCCTGGGCAAGGACGATCTGGCTAGCATCCTTTACACCTCCGGCACCACGGGCGTTTCCAAGGGCGCCATGCTGACCCACGGCAATCTGTGCTCCAATGCCGAAGTGCTGCGCCAGCTTTGGCATTTCAGTCATGACGATGTGCTGCTCCACGCCCTGCCGATCTTCCATATTCATGGCCTGTTCGTGGCGACCAATATCTGTCTGGCGGCGCGGGCCTCGATCATTCTGCTGCCCAAGTTCGACATCGAGGAAATCTTCCGCAGCCTTCCGTCCGCCACGGTGATGATGGGGGTGCCGACCTTCTACGTCCGGCTGCTGCAGGACCCGCGCCTGGGCCGCGAGACAGCCGGCCATATGCGGCTGTTCGTATCCGGTTCGGCGCCGCTGCTGGCGGAAACCCATCGGGAATGGTCGGCGAAGACGGGCCAGGCGATCCTCGAACGCTATGGCATGACCGAGACGAATATGAATACGTCCAATCCCTATGATGGCGCGCGCAAGCCGAGCTCCGTCGGGTTCCCCCTGCCGGGCACGGAGCTGCGTATTGCCGATGGCGATGGCAAACCCTTGGCGCAGGGCGAGATCGGCATGATCGAAGTGCGCGGCCCCAACGTCTTTGCCGGTTATTGGCGGATGCCGGAAAAGACCGCGGCGGAATTCCGCGCCGACGGCTTTTTCATCACCGGCGACATGGGGATGATCGACGCGGACGGCTATGTCCATATCGTGGGCCGGGCCAAGGACCTGATCATCAGTGGCGGCTTTAATGTGTACCCGAAGGAAATCGAAAGTCTGATCGATGAATTACCCGGCGTGACGGAAAGCGCGGTGATCGGGTTGCCGCACCGGGATTTCGGTGAAGGGGTCACCGCCGTGGTGGTGCTGAACAAGGACGCCGTCCTGACCCAAGATCAGATCATGTTGGCGATCAAGGACAGGCTGGCAAAATTCAAGCAGCCCAAGGCCGTGTTGTTCACCGATGCGTTTCCGCGCAATGCCCTGGGCAAGGTGCAGAAGAATTTGCTGCGCGACAAATACAAGGACCTTTACGCGTGACGGACAAGAAACAGGAAGCTTGCGAATTGCTCTACCGTCATTGGGCGACTGGCACACAGCTTGAAGCGTTGCCGGACGCGCTGCGCCCCGGTACCCGCGCGGAAGGCTATTGCATACAGACCTGCATCGAAGATTTCAGCCGTCAGCCGCTTTATGGCTGGAAGATCGCCGCCACCAGCGTCAATGGCCAGCGCCATATTGGCGTCGATGGTCCGTTGGCCGGGCGCATCCTGGCGGAACGGGTGATTGAAAACGGCGGCGCCTTTCAGCTAGGCACCAGCCTGATGCGGGTTGCCGAACTCGAGTTCGCCTTCCGCATGGGTGCCGATCTGGCGCCCCGCGTGTCCTCTTACACCCAGGACGAGGTTCTTTCCGCTGTCGCCACCCTGCACCCAGCCATCGAACTGCCGGACTCGCGCTTTGCGCATTTTGAGACTGCCGGCCTGGCGCAACTGGTCGCCGACAATGCCTGCGCCCATTATTTCGTGCTGGGACCGGCGGCGGACGACAGCTGGCGGGCGCTGGATCTGGCCGCGCATCCCGGCAAGGCGTTCCGCAATGGCGCGCTGGCGGAAGAAGGCGTCGGCGCCAATGTGCTGGGCGATCCGCGCATCGCCCTGACCTGGCTGGTCAATGAACTGTCCGCGCATGGTATGACCTTGAAGGCGGGGCAGGTGGTCACCACCGGCACCTGCGTCAAGCCGCTTGCGATTGCGGTGGGTGATGCCATCGAAGGCGATCTGGGGCCGCTGGGCCGCGTCGCTGTCCGGATTGTCTGATTATTCCGCTGCCAGCGGCTTGCGCACAGGCAGGGGCGGGACCACCGGATACAGCTTTTGCCGCAAGGCTGCGGCGACTTCATATAGAGCATTGCGCACTTCGATCTGCCGGTGCGGGTTCATGCGTTCGGCATCATCGGTGGCTGACATGGCCGCCACGGCGCGGCCCTCACGGTCTAGCACCGGCACGGCGATGCAGCGCATGTTGGCCCTGTGCTCACGATCGTCCATGCCGTAGCCCTGCGCGCGCACCTTTTTCAGTTCGGCGCGCAGACCCGCCTTGGTGGTGATGGTATGAGGCGTCAGTGCGATCAATTCGCCATCCAGCACGAAGCTGTCCACTTCCTGCTCGGGCAGCGCCGCCAGCAGAACCTTGCCCAGGCCTGAGCAATAGGCTTCCAGCTGCGCGCCCACCCGGGTGTGAACCGCGAAAGCGCCAGGGACCGAAACTTTGGCGACGTAAGTCACCATGCCTTGTTCCAGCACACCCAGATGCACCGTCAGTTGCAGGCGCTTGGCCAGATCGCTCATCAGGGACTGGCTGGCGTCGCGCAGAAGCTCGTTGATGGTGACATTGTGCGACAGCGACAAAAGCAAAAGCCCCGGCCGATAGCGCCCACGCGGCCCACGCACCAGGGCGCCGATCTCTTCCAGGGTCTGGATCAGGCGATAGCCGGAGGCTTCGGGCAGGCCGGCGCGGCGGCTGAGTTCGCTGCTCGTCACCCATTCTTCCGGGTCGTGAAAGGCTTTCAGGATGGCGAAAGCCTTCATCACCGAATGATTTTTTGGTGTCGCCACGGCTTTGCCCCTAACTGGCGTCACCGCGAAGTGGCACCGCCCGCGTTTTCCCCTTTGCCGCTTGCCGCGATCATTGCCACGGACGGTGCGCGCAAATGATTGTCCGGCCGCCAGTATAACCAAAAGATGACGCCTGGTCACCTCTCAAAGAGTGAGATAGTGCCTTTGATCTGGTCAGCCGCTGCAGGTAGCCAAGATGCAGGCAAAAGGGTGGGGATGATGATCAGACCGGCATTGGCGGCGCTTGTTGTTGGACTGATGGCCGGACCGGCCTCGGGCCTGGAAGAATGGCCCACCTATGGCCATGACTATGGCGACAGCCGCTATTCGCCGCTGGCCCAGATTACCCCTGCGAATGTCGCCAGCCTGAAACCCGTCTGGACCTATCACATGCGCCCGCCCGGCCGCGAAGCCCGGGGCTTTGCCGCGTCCGAGAACACGCCCTTGGTAGTGGGCGGGTTGATGGTTGTCTCCACGCCTTATGGGCGGGTGGTGGCGCTGGATGCGGAAACCGGCGGGCAGCGCTGGGCCTATGAAGTGCCGGCCGGCGATCAGCCGGCGACGCGCGGCGTGTCCTACTGGCCAGGTGCAAAACCCCAGATCGTGTTCGGCACCCGCGGCGGGCTGTTGATCGCGCTGGATGCCAAAAGCGGCGCGCCGGTCAAAACGTTCGGCAAGGACGGGGTGGTCAACCTGCGCAGCGGCGCGGTGATGCAAGGCTTCCCGCAGGCCGCGCTGGGCGTCACGTCCGCCCCGGTGATCTACAAAGATTTGATCATCACCGGTTCGCGCAACCAGGAAACGCCGCAGAAGGGCGCGTCTGGACAGGTGCGCGCCTTCGACGTGCACACCGGGCGCGAGGTCTGGCACTTTAATGGCGTGCCCCAGCCGGGCGAGAAATTCCACGATACCTGGGAAGGTGACAGCTGGGTGGGTCGCTCTGGTGTCAATGTCTGGGTCGGGCTGACATTGGATGCCAGGCGCGGCATTGCTTATTTGCCGTTCGGTGCGCCGACCTTCGACCAGTCGGGCAATGACCGCAAAGGTCCTTCCCTGTTCGCCAATTCTCTGGTGGCGGTGAATGCGGCCACGGGCAAATATCTGTGGCACTTCCAGGCGGTGCGTCACGACCTG
>JBBQBL010000196.1:0-5042 GCA_038317805.1 Micropepsales bacterium | reverse complement strand
AAGTCGTTGGCTTCCGAACCGGTGGACGCAAAAGAGACGCGGGCATTGGCCATCGGCGCCATCGCCGCCAGCTTTTCGCCCAGCGCCAGCGCCGCCGGAACGGTGCGGTACAGGCCCGACGCATAGGCGGGCAACTGGCGCATCTGGCGGATCGCCGCTTCCACCAGCTCAGGCTCGGAGAAACCCAGCGCGGCGCTGTAGAAGGATGAACAACCCTCTATATATTCGCGCCCATTTTCATCGATCAGGAAAATGCCGCGGCCCTTTTCCATGACCAGCGGGCGGCTGGTGCGGGCCCGGCGCAAGTTGGTGAATCCGATCAGGGTGGCGTTGTCGGGAGCGTTGCGGCGACGCGGGTCGAGCATGGAAAATCTTGCCTGAGGCCGGATGAACCCGTTTGGGAGCGCCCCGCCTCCGCCCCGCTGTTATAACGGGATGGCCCACAGCCTTGATAGCAAGAAAAGACCGGGGTTACCCGTCATGGAACAGCCGTCATGCGGTCCACGCGGCTAGTTCCGGTTGCCCAAGGTAGCCTTGGCCAAGGCCGCCGCATCGCTTTTCAACTTTTGGTTTCTTTCTTCCGCCGCCTGCGGCGGCTCGGCCTCGGTCCATGCCGACCTCAACATGGCGATGCCGTGGCCCAGCGCGAAGATGTTTGGCCCTGGAATGATGCGCGCATTTTTGTTCTCCGTTGAATATGCAACGAAAAATCCGGCGCAAGGTTCCTCACACCGGGACGTCATGGCCTGTGATAGGTCCAGACATGCGCCGGCGGAAAATTGCGCCACACTATGGTCTTTTCCAGCCGCATGCCGGGATCGGGCGGCACTGGCGGGCGCCATGAATAGGACAGCTGCACGAAGCGGCCACCCTTGCCCTGGCAGGCGAGCGCGCGGCGCAGCAGCGACACACGCTGGTCAACGGGAAATTGTAACAGCGGCAAGCCTGACACCACGGCGGCCACTTCGGCATCGGTTGGAAGATATCTTTCAAAGGACAGCGCATCGCCCTGGTGCGACCGGACGGCAGGAAAACGGCGGCGAACAAGCTGGGCGAAACAGGCCGTCTGTTCGATGGCGATCAATCGCGCCGGCGCGATGCCGCGTTCCAGCAGGGCTTGGGTTACCACACCGGTGCCGGGCCCCAGTTCCACCACCAGGCCCTGGCGCGTCTGATCCACTTGCGCGGCGATCGTGCGAGACAAGATCGGGCCCGAGGGCGTGGGCGCAGAGACACCGCGCGGATTGCTGATCAGGCCTTTCAGGAAATCCCCATAGGCAACAGCGTGCATGGCGCCATCCTCGTTTGACCCACGGTCAATGCGGAGGGCTGGCAAAGGTTCCCCGTATCGTCCCAGGCCGCACTTACACCGCCCCTCACGTGCCGGGCAGCAGCGGATTTTCTGGCCAGTTGTGCCTGGGATAGCGGCCGCGCATGTCGCGGCGGGCGTCGGCCCAGGCGCCGCGCCAAAAGCCCGCGATATCAGCAGTCAGCGCGATCGGCCGCCCCGCCGGCGACAAAAGCGCAAGGCGCAAGGGTATCCGCCCACCGGCCAGCTTGGGCGTTTCAGCCAACCCATAGAAATGCTGGGCGCGCGCGGCGGCGATGGGCACCGGCTGGGTGTAATCCACCGCCGCCTGTCCGCCGGGCAGCGGCAGATGCGTGGGCAATTCCTTGTCGAGCCGCGTCTTGAGAGTCCATTCCAGCCGGTTCAACAGAATAGCGCCGAGATCCAGGCCCGCGACAT
The DNA here is from genome assembly GCA_038317805.1 of Micropepsales bacterium. Taxonomy (GTDB): domain Bacteria; phylum Pseudomonadota; class Alphaproteobacteria; order Micropepsales; family Micropepsaceae; genus Rhizomicrobium. The sequence continues at coordinate 3,295 of JBBQBL010000196.1, read as the reverse complement.
CGCCAAGCCGCGTCAGCCCATGCAGATGCGCGCCCAGCCAATCCTCAAGACTGGCGATCAGGCTTGCGTCATCGCTGGCCGGCCAAATATCTGATTCCAGTTCATGCATCAGCCGCAGGCGGGCCTGGAGATTTCGCGCGCCTTCTGTCCAGGGCAGATGCGATGGATCGGACCGCACCGCTTGCAGCAACGCCGCCGCCGCATCGGCAGCATCCGGCGGCGCGGCACGCTCTTGCAGCACCAGCGTCCCCAGGCGCTTTTGCCGCCGCGCCAGCACGCTGCCGGAGACCGGATCAAGGCTGGTCTCCACAGTCTCCTTTATTCGGGCGGTAAGCGCGGCCGGAAGCGCTGCGACATCCAGCGGCGCGGCCATGCGGATCAGCGGCGATGTCTTCATCTCCAGCGCCGCCACGGCGAGGAGATCTGCCTTGGCGAGCGGGTCGGTCACCGCAAGTCTGGCGCCCCCGCCGCCCGAAAGACGAAAACTGCCGATTTCGCTGCGGCGCTGGGCCAGCCGGTCGGGAAATGCCGCGGCGATCAGCGGGGCCGGATCGCCCGCCGCCACCTGGCCTGCGCCGATGCCAAGCCGCGCGCGATACTGCCGCGCCGCCTGTCGGATTTGATGGACGGCATTGCGGTCGGCGCCGGCAAACGCGGACGGATCGGCAAGCACTTCCAGCCGTGTCATGATGTCGGCTGGCGCCTCGGCTCCGCGCAGAGGATCGCGCCCTTCCAGCAGCGCCGCGATATCGCAGGCTCGCGCCGCCTGGGCGCTGCCTTCCGCCGCCAGCATCATGGCGGCCAGGCGCGGATGGGCGCCCAAAGTGCTCATACGTTTGCCCAGCGGCGTGATGCCGCCAGCTTCGTCCATGGCGCCCAGATCAGCCAGCAATGCGCGGGATGCGGCAACGGCACCTTCGGGCGGCGCATCGGGAAAGGCGAGCTTGCCCGGTGCCGTGCCCCAGGCCGCGCAATCCAGCACCAGGCTGGACAGCTCGGCCTCCAGGATTTCCGGACGATCATGAACACGCAGGCCCCGCTGGATCGCGGCGGTCCAAAGCCGGATGGCGATGCCCGGCGCCTCGCGCCCCGCGCGGCCGGCGCGCTGGTCGGCGGCGGCGCGGCTGACACGCTCGGTCGCCAGCCGGGTGAGGCCGCTGGCCGCATCGAAGCGGGGGCTGCGGCGAAAACCGCCATCGATGACGATCCGCACCCCCGGCACGGTGAGCGAGGTTTCGGCAATCGCCGTGGACAGCACCACGCGCCGCCCCTGCGCCGGACGCAGCGCCAGGTCCTGCGCCGCCGCTGGCAGATCGCCATGCAGCGGCAGCACCAAAGCGTCCAGCCCTTCCAGCGCGAATTCCGTGCGGCGGATTTCGCCCATGCCCGGCAGGAAAGCGAGGATATCACCCGGCGCCTCCGCCAACGCGGCGCGGATGGCGCGCGCCATCGCTTCGGGAAGATCGCGAGCATCTGCGATGTCGCGCGCGGCATGGCGAATATCCACCGGATACATGCGCCCGGCGCTTTCCACCAGGGGCGCGTCCATGATGGCGCAAAGACGCGCACCATCCAGAGTCGCAGACATGGCCAGCAGCCGCAGATCGGGCCGCAGCATGGCCTGCGCGTCCAGGCAAAGCGCCAGCGCCAGATCGGCTTCCAGCGAACGCTCATGGATTTCATCCAGGATGATGGTGGAAACGCCCTCCAGACCGGGATCGCCCAGCAAGCGGCGCACCAACAGGCCCGTCGTGACCACTTCGATACAGGTGGCGGCACTGACCGCGCTTTCCAGCCGGGTGCGAAAGCCGACGGTTTGCCCCACCGGTTCGCCGATCAAGCTTGCCATGCGGGTGGCCGCGGCGCGAGCGGCCAGCCGGCGCGGTTCCAGCATCAGGATACGGCCCTTGTTCATGGGCGTGAAATCGAGAAGCGCGAGCGGCACCGAGGTTGTCTTGCCCGCACCCGGCGGGGCGACCAGCACCGCGTTGGGACCCGCGCGCAGCACGCCCAGCAGGCGCGGGATGGCTTCCACGACGGGCAGGTCAGGCATGGAAAAATCAGGCAACGACATCACCGGACCTGGGCCTGAGACGGGCCGCCTCAGCTATCAACGCCATTCAACACATAGTCGTACATGTCGAAGTTGCGAATGTCTCCGCCTCTGGCCTTTGCCCGGTATGCCGCATTGAGCGGCGCAGAAACCAGGAACGGGACGTGCTGCTCCGACAGGCCGCCATGCGAACGAAGCCGGCGGCCTTTCAACCCCGAAAGATCATGCAGGGCAGCCGCCGAACCGATCACCGTGCCCCGATCGGAAACCACCGTAAAATCGCCTTCATACTCAATGGGTGTCTGGAATCGCTTTGCCGCTTCAGATCCGGACAGAACCAGCTCAACACCCGAAAGAGCACGGGTCACGTCCATCGTCGCATCCAGCCGGCCGGGATCGTCCTTCAGATACACGCGGACGAAAGACCCAAGCGCGCCATGATGGCGTACAAAGGGATCATTGATCGGGCAAATGACCCGCGCCGCACCAGCCCCGAAGCGGGCGTTAAGGACATCTTCCAGCCAGATGACGTTGGGCGAGCCATCGGGATTGGACTTGTCGTTCATCCCATGATCCCCGGTGACACCGACCACCGCGCCAAGCCCGACCAAACGCCCGATACGCCTGTCGATCTGTGTCATGAAAGCATTCGCCTCCGGCTCGCCTGGCGCATGGCTGTGCTGAATGACATCTGACAGCGACAGGTAGATCAGATCGGCGGCGCGGTGCTCCAGCAGCTTTGCGCCGGCATCGAGCACGAAATATGAAAGATCGGGATCGTATTGATCCGGGGTCTTGCGGCCGACAAAGGCCTCGACATTATCGATGCCGGCGTTGGTCATGGTTGTGTCCTTCGCCTTCTGCGATGAGAAGACGATGCCGTCCTTCATGCGGTAGCCGATGATCTCGCGCAGCTTGTCCTTGGCGGTGACGCCGGCAACGCGCACCCCGGCCTGCGATGCGGCGCCCAGGATGGTATCGCATCGCAAGGCGCTGGCATCGGTGATCATGACTTCCTTGCCGGTGCGCCGGTCGAGATAATAGTTCCCCGAGATGCCATGCACCGACGGCACCGTGCCGGTCAGCACCGAAGTGTTGTTGGGATTGGTGAAGCTGGGCATCACGCCGCGCGCGGTGGCGGCAAAGCCCTGCCCGCTGAAACGCGCAAAATTGGGCAGGATGCCGTCCTTCAGGCCCTGCGCCAGATAGGCCGGATCGAAACCATCCACCAGGATGACCACC
>JBBQBL010000195.1:0-5058 GCA_038317805.1 Micropepsales bacterium | reverse complement strand
GGCGCTCATCGAACACGGTAAGCTGCTGGCCAAGGGCAGCCTGCGCCATTCCTATCCGCACAGCTGGCGCTCCAAGGCGCCGGTGATCTTCCGCGCCACGCCGCAATGGTTCGTGGCCATCGACAAGCCGTTTCATGATGGAAAGACGCTGCGCGAACTGGCGCTAAAGGCGATAGGCGAGACCAAATGGTATCCGCCGCGCGGCGCCAACCGCATCGGCTCTATGGTGGAAGGCCGCCCCGACTGGGTGCTGTCGCGCCAGCGCGCCTGGGGCGTGCCGCTTGCGATCTTCGTCGAGAAAAAGACTGGCCAGGTTCTGAACGATCCGGCCGTGTTCAAGCGCATTGAACAGGCCTTTGAGGCGGAGGGCGCCGATGCCTGGTTCATCTCGCCGCCGTCGCGCTTCCTGGGCGAGGGGCGAAACCCCGACGATTTCGAACAGGTCACCGACATTTTGGACGTGTGGTTCGATTCCGGTTCGACCCATGTCTTTGTCGTCGAACAACCGATTGACGCCAACTGGCCCAGGGCCGAACTTGATTCCGATGGCCGTCCCGGCCGGGCCGACCTGTACCTGGAAGGTTCCGACCAGCATCGCGGCTGGTTCCAGTCCTCGCTGCTGGAAAGCGTCGGCACCACCGGCCATGCGCCCTATCGTGGCGTGCTGACCCACGGCTTCGTCCTGGACAAGGACGGCCGCAAAATGTCCAAGAGCCTGGGCAATACCTTGGCGCCGCAGGTCATCGCGGAAAAGAATGGCGCCGAAATCCTGCGCCTGTGGGCAGCGTCCTCGGACTTCACCGAAGACCTGCGTATTGGCGAGGACATCATCAAGGCCAATGTCGAGGCCTATCGCCGCCTGCGCAACACCATCCGCTTCATGCTGGCCAACCTGTCGGGCTTCGACGAGAAGGAACGCATCGGTTATGCCCAGATGCCGGAGCTGGAACGCTTCATGCTGGCGCGTCTGGCCGAAATGGATGCGATCGTCCGCAAGGCCTATGAGAATTTTGACTTCGGGCTGGTGAATTCCACCCTGTTCAACTTCTGCACCAACGACCTGTCGGCCTTTTATTTCGACATCCGCAAGGACGCGCTGTATTGCGATGCCGCTTCCAGCGCGCGCCGCCGCGCCACGCGTACAGTCACCGACGAAATCTTCCGCCGCATCGTCACCTGGTTCGCGCCCATCCTGTGCTTCACCATGGAAGAAGCCTGGACCTTGCGCTTTGGCATGGACCAGAGCGTGCATCTGCAGGATTTCTTCCCGGCGCCGGCGGAATGGGCCAATGCTGAACTGGTCAAGAAGTGGACCCGCGTTCGCGAGTTGCGCCGCGTGGTCACCGGGGCGCTGGAACTGGCGCGCGCCGACAAGACCATCGGCTCTTCTCTGGAAGCGGCCCCGGTGCTGGTGGTCAGCGAGGCGTCCGACAAGGCGCTGTTCGATTCCATCGACCTGGCCGAAATCGCCATCACTTCGATTGCCTCGGTTGAAGTCGCCGCCAGCCTGGACGGCCTCTATGCCGTGCCTGAGATCAAGGGCGCGGCTGCCCGGTTCGTAAAGGCGTCGGGCGACAAGTGCGCCCGGTGCTGGCGCGTGCTGGAAGAGACCCGCGCCGACACCCATCTGTGCAACCGCTGCACCGATGCGGTCGGCGCCCTGGAGCCGGCATGACCAGGCTGCAGCCGCGTGAGATCGGATTGATCGCCGCCGCGTGCGCGTTGGCGGCCGACCAGGGGTCCAAGCTGTTCATGCTCTACGGGGCAGGGTTCGCCCATATGGCGCCGGGCCAGTCGGTGCCGGTCTTGCCGTTTTTTAACCTGGTGATGGTGTGGAACCCTGGCATCTCCTACGGCCTGTTTCCGGCCTCCAGCGCCGCCGGCACCGCAGCCCTGGTAGGGGTCAGTATCGCCGCCGTGGCCGTGCTGAGCTGGCTTTTGTGGCGCGCTACCAGCCAGTCCCTGGCTATCGGTTATGGCCTGATCATCGGGGGCGCGCTGGGGAACAATCTGGTGGACCGGCTGGTCTATGGCCGGGTGGCGGATTTTTTCCACTTTTACGGCTTCGGCTATTACTGGTATGTCTTCAATATAGCCGATCTGGCGATCACCCTGGGGGCTGTGGCCATCCTGTATGATGTGCTTAAGCCCGAACACCCCTCCGGAAACCAGGGAATATCGTCCGATGGCCATGAGGTCTGAAATGAAACTGTTGAATGCGGCTTTGGCGCTTGGCCTCTGCACCGTCGTGCTGAGCGGCTGCGATGGTATCCGCAGAGTCGCGGGCCTGAACAAGAAGTCCCCGGACGAGTTCGCCGTCACCACCAAGGCGCCGCTGGTGATCCCGCCCGATTTCAACCTGCGCCCGCCCATGCCCGGCGCGCCACCAACCAACCAGATGGACCCTTCCAGCAACGCGGAAGCGGCCCTGTTCACCAATGTCGATCCCCAGACCGTGGCCAATGGCATGCGCGGCAACTACACGCCGGGCGAAAAGATGCTGCTGGCCAACGCCAAGAGCCAGCGCGCCGACCCGGCCATCCGCGCCCGCCTGAACGCCGACCAGCGCGCTGCGGTGCAGAATGCCGACCGCAGCTTCACCGACCGGGTGCTGAACACCGCCGCCACGCCCGACACGGGCAAGGCGGTCAATGCCGATGCCGAAATCGCCAAGGGCAGCAAGAAGCCCGGCTCGGCGCGTCCTGTGAAAAAAGAAGAGAGCGGCGGCTGGTTTGACTGGTTCTAAAGCCGTTTTTCTTCGCGCCGCCTGGGTGATGGCGATTGTCTGTGCCGGGGTCAGCGCCTCGGCGCAGACCGACAAGTCCGCCAATCGCGCCAAGCTGTCCCAGCCCGCGCCTGTCAATCCGCGCCAGACCGGCAACAACACCTTCCAGTTCGCGCTGGCCAACGGCATGCAGGTGCTGGTGATCCCCGATCACCGCGCGCCGGTTGCCACCCAGATGCTGTGGTTCAAGGTCGGAGCAGTCGATGATCCGCCGGGCATTTCGGGCCTGGCCCATTTCTTCGAGCATATGATGTTCCGCGGCACCAAGTCGGTGCCGGGCGATCTGTTCTCCCAGACCGTGGCCAAGAATGGCGGCGAGACCAACGCCTTCACCGATCATGACTACACCGCTTTTTACGAGCAGATCGCCAAGGACCGGTTGCCGCTGGCCATGAAGCTGCAAGCCGACCGTCTTGCCAATCTGGACCTGTCAGACTCCCGTGTTGGCCCCGAGCGCGATGTGGTGCTGGAAGAGCGCCGCATGCGGGTGGAGAACGAGCCTCAGGCCCTGATGGGCGAGCAGATGCGCGCCGCCTTGCACCTGTCCCACCCTTACGGGCGCCCGGTGATCGGCTGGTCCGAGGAAGTGCGCCGCATCGACCGCGTTTCGGCGCAGAATTTCTACGACCGTCATTATGCGCCCAACAACGCCATTTTGGTGATTGCCGGCGACGTCACGCCCGATGAAGTGCGCAAGATGGCGCAGGAAGCCTATGGCAAGGTGGCGGCGCGCGAACTTCAGCCCCGCGCCGAATTCACCGAGCCGCCGCGCATTGCCGAAACCCGCATGTCCATCACCCGCCCCGATGCGCGGGTGCCGGTGTTCAGCCGCATTTATCGCGTGCCGTCCTATGCGGTGGGCACGCCCGGCCAGGCCGAAGGGCTGGAAACCTTCGCCCAGCTGCTGGGCGGCGACCAGACTTCGGTGCTTTACCGGGTGCTGGTGGAACAGAAGAAATTGGCCAGCGATGCGGGCGCCAGCTACGACGGCACTGTCCGCGATGCCGCGGAATTCTCGGTCTATGCCGTGCCGCGCCCCGGCATCACTTTGGAAGTGCTGGAAAAGGCGATGGACCAGGTGCTGGGGGTCAGTGCATTGGCGCTGCCGCGCGATGCCGACCTGGCGCGGGCCAAGACCCAGCTGATCGCCGGCGTCACCTTCCGCCGCGACAGCCAGTTTGCGATGGCGAGCGCTTACGGCCAGGCACTGACCATCGGCCTGACCGTGGACGATGTGAATGAATGGCCCGCCCGTATCCGCGCCGTCAGCGCGGAGAATGTGCGCAAGGCCGCGCAGCTGCTTTCCAAGAAGCAGGCCGTCACCGCGTATCTGATTCCGGGAGGCGCCAAGTGAAACGCCTTCTCACCGCACTCGCTTTGACTCTGTTGGCCGCGCCCGCGCATGCTGCCAACATCCAAAACATCGATCTGGGCAAGAAGGCCGAGGTTTGGTTCGCCGAAGACCACACCGTTCCCATCGTCGCGTTCAATATCTCGCTGCCGGCCGGGTCGGCTTACGATCCGGCGGGCAAGGCGGGACTTGCCGCCTTCACGGGCGCCATGATCGACGAGGGCGCGGGCAATCTGGATTCCAAGGCCTTTCATGAGGCGCTGGCCAACAAGGCCATATCCTTTTCCGCACGGGCCGAACGCGATTATCTGACCATCTCCATTTCCACCCTGAAGGAAAATGCGCCCGAAGCGCTGCGTTTGTTGCGGCTGGCGCTGACGCACCCGCGTTTCGAAGGCGAGGCGCTGAGCCGCGTGCGCACCCAGATCATCCAGTCCCTGCAGCAGGAACAGGCCGAGCCGCATCGCATCGCCGCCCGCGGCTTCATGCGCCAGTTCTTCGGCGGCCATGCCTATGCCCATCCCGTCAATGGCGAGATCGAAAGCATCTCCGCCATCAATGCCAGTGATCTCAAAAGTTTTGCCCGCACCCACTGGGTCAAGAACGGGTTGAAGGTGGCAGTGGCCGGCGACATCACCGCGCCGGTGCTGGCCAAGCTGCTGGGCGATACTTTCCAGCCGGTGTCGGGCGCCGCGGCGCCGCAGCTGCCCAATGTCGGGCGGCTGGGCGCGCCGGGTGTGCATGTCATCGCGCTGCCGGTGCCGCAGCCCACGGCCAGCTTCGGCCTGCCGGGCATCATGCGCCATGATCCGGATTTCATTCCCGGCTATGTCGCCAATTACATCCTGGGCGGCGGCGGTTTCTCCTCGCGCCTGACCGATGAAATACGGGTCAAACGCGGCCTGACCTATGGCATCTCGAC
>JBBQBL010000194.1:0-5064 GCA_038317805.1 Micropepsales bacterium | reverse complement strand
CGGGCGGAGTTCGTCCGCAAGCACTGACCCCGCGAAAGTCGTCCGCCATCGCTCCCTTCCGCGCAATCCCGGGGGCGCACGCGCAAAAGCTTGGGAGCCTTGGCCTAATCTATAACGTGCTAGGGAGCATTCGTATCACCACGGCGGGCCGGGAGCGTCTTTGTGGCGGCCTGTAAAATCTCAGTTGGAATGTCTGCATTTCGCCAAAGGCGGACCGCCATGCTCTCCGAAATGCATCGCCGCCGGAGCATCCCAACAAGTGACGAAGCGACGTCCCTGAGACGCAAGTTATGCCTCTTGGGAACGTCCGCCTCGGATCAGCGTTTGCATTAATCGACGCTCTCCAGGGCCGGCTGAGAGACAAGGCCGGAAGACTGGTCCTGTGCTCCCCTCTCTTCTGAGCGAGCGGTGAGCATGGCAGACAGGGATCTCGAGCACTGGGTTTGCACGGAAAATATCGCCCGTTTTCAGGTTGAATTGCGGGACCAGCGCGACGAAGCCAAGCGTTTGCAGCTGAACAACATGCTTTCGCGAGAGCTGGCCAAGCTCCACCACATGTTCCCCGATTGATGGCGCGAAGCAGCCCAGCTTGGCCCCGTTAATGCCATTTCCCGGAACAATTGATCCATATCAACATGACCAGGCGATTTCCGTGTCATTTTGACAGGCTGGGCGGCGGGTGAGCCGAACGGCTGTGAAAACGGACGTTATCCCGACCGGTGGAACCAACAGGACGTTTGATGCCGGCGCAAGATGCACTTCTCGTTCCCGACCAACGAACCGCGTCACATATAAAGCCACGCCCTGCGGATAGCTTCGCGGTGGGCATCTTGAACTCTCTGCGCCACCACAAGATTCTGGCTGTCAGCCTGGTGGTCGTTGCGGGGGCTGCTGCTGCCTATATGGCCTATGGCTGGAGCAGCGTCACATCCGGATCGCCCATCGTGGTTGCTGCAACGCGCGGTGATATCGAGAATATTGTCACCGCGATCGGGACTTTGCAGCCGCTCAATACAGTCGATGTCGGCGCCCAGGTTTCCGGTCAGCTCAAGACGCTCTCCGTGAAAATCGGCGACAATACCCACAAGGGCGACCTTGTGGCCGAGATCGATTCCACGGTGGCCGCCGCCAAGGTCGATGCTGACAGGGCGCAACTGCAAAACTTCCGGGCTCTGCTCTCCGACAAGCAGTCCGCCCATATGCTCGCCGCCGCACAAGCAGGGCGCCAGACGCGGCTGAAAGCCGAAGGCGCCACCAGTCAGGATGCCTATGATATTGCACAATCGGCGCGGGGTTCCGCTGAAGCACAAGTCAAGGCGGTGCAAGCGCAGATAACCCAGGCCGACTCTGCACTGAAGGCCGATCAGGCAACGCTGGGCTATGCGCGGATATATGCACCGATGACCGGCACGGTGACGGCGATCCCGGCCAAGGAGGGACAAACACTTAATGCCAACCAGCAGGCCCCCACCATCCTGACCATTTCCGATCTGGCGACGATGACCGTCTATACCCAGGTGTCCGAAGCCGATGTCCCCAAACTGCGGCTGGGCATGGATGCCTATTTTACCACGCTGGGAAATGCCGGCCGGCGCTATCCTGGCAAGCTTCGGCAGATACTTCCGACGCCAACCGTGGTGAACAATGTCGTGCTTTATACTGCGCTGTTTGACGTCCAAAACCTTGACGGAAAACTCATGTCGCAGATGACGGCACAGGTATTCTTTGTCCTTGGCGCCGCAAAGGATGTCGTGATCGTTCCTGTCGCTGCCCTGAAGTATGCCGATGCCGCGCAACCGCGCGGGGCCAGGCGCACGCGTGGGCCACGCAACACGGAAACGCGCCGGCGACCGGCGACAGTAACGGTGATCTTGCCCTCTGGGACCAACGAAGTGCGCAATGTCGTGGTCGGCGTCTCCAACCGCGTCGATGCGGAAATAATCTCAGGGCTGGCCCCTGCGGAAAGGGTCATTGCCGGTACGCGGGCCGCAACCTCGGTCAAGACCGCCCGGCCCATCGCCGCTAGCGGCGGGGCTGGCGCCGGCGGCTTCGGCAGGGGCGGCCCGTGAACCAGCAAGCCGTTCTTCCGATGGCGGCCACCGCCCTGGTTCCTCTGATCGCACTGGAAAACATCCGCAAAACCTATGTGACGGGCGGCGGCGTGGAAGTCCACGCCCTGCGCCGGGTATCCCTCACCATCTATCCCGGGGAATTCGTCGCCTTCATGGGCGCCAGCGGCTCGGGCAAGTCGACCTTGATGAACATCGTCGGCTGCCTGGACCGGCCCAGCGAGGGCTCCTATCGCTTCTCCGGGCACGATGTCTCGAAGCTGGATTCGGATTCGCTGGCATGGCTCCGGCGCGAGGCTTTCGGATTCATCTTCCAAAGCTACAACCTCCTGGCGACCTCTACCGCGGAGGAAAATGTCGAAATCCCGGCAGTATATGCAGGGCTGATGCCTGCTGAGCGCAAAAAGCGCGCCGACGCATTGCTGACCTCGCTCGGTCTGGGCGAACGGCTCGCTCACCGCCCCAGCCAGCTGTCCGGCGGCCAGCAACAGCGTGTCTGCATCGCGCGCGCGCTGATAAATGGCGGCAAGATAATCCTGGCCGACGAACCGACCGGCGCGCTCGACAGCAAGAGCGGCGCCGAGGTCATGGCGCTACTGAAGGACCTGGCGGACAAAGGCCACACCGTCATACTGATTACGCATGACGCCAAGGTGGCGGCGCATGCCAACCGGGTGATCGAGATACAGGATGGCGAAGTCCTGAAGGATACCGGTTCAGGCCATCCTTCCGGCTCTGACGCGCCAGAACCCTTTGATCTGGGGCCGATCGAGGATGCCCGCGCGCCGGTGCCGCTCCTGGCTGGTACCAGCGAATCCTTGCGCATGGCGCTGCGCGCGTTGCGCGCCAATGTTTTTCGCACCGTGCTGACTTTGCTGGGCATCGTCATCGGCGTCAGTTCCGTGGTGGCCATGCTGGCGATCGGCGAAGGCGCCAAGAACAGCTTGATCGCCCAAATCGGTCAGATGGGCACCAATCTCCTGGTCGTGCGCCCGCAAATGCGCAATGGGCGCGGCTATAGCGGGACGATTGCCACCCTGACGGCAAATGATGCGGACGAGGTCGCCAAGCTGGCTTATGTCGGCTCGGCGGTGCCCGAATCCACTTCCAATGCAACGGTGCGCTTCAACGATATCGACTACCAGACCCAGATCGATGCCACGACGAATGCCCTGCCGCCCACGCGCAGTTGGCCGGTGACGCAAGGCGTGTTTTTTTCCAGCGATGACCAGGCCAGCTATGCGGCAGTCGCCGTGCTGGGCCAGACGGTCCAATCCACGCTCTTTCCCGGCGGAACCGATCCGATCGGTCAATATGTCCTGATCAACAATGTCCCGTTTCAAGTGATCGGCCTGATGTCGCCCAAGGGGGCATCCGCAAATGGCAACGATTCCGACGATGTCATTTTTGTGCCGCTGACCACGGGCATGTTGCGCATCTCGGGACAGCGCTTTGTACGCTCCATCACCGTCGCGGTGACGGACCTGACACGAATGGACGAAGTCCAGGGCGCGGTGACCACGCTGCTCACCGAACGCCACAGCGGCAAGCAGGATTTCCAGATTCGCAACATGGCGGATGTGATCGAGACGGCAACCGTGGCGCAAAACACGATGACCGTGCTCCTTGGCTCGGTTGCGGCGATATCGCTGATTGTCGGCGGCATCGGCGTGATGAACATCATGCTGGTATCCGTCGCAGAGCGAACCCGCGAGATCGGCATTCGCATGGCGACGGGCGCGCGCCAGCGGGACATCCTTCAGCAGTTTCTGCTGGAAGCGGTGGTGGTGTCGGGTATTGGCGGAATCATCGGCGTTCTGGGTGGGGTGGCGGTGGGATTGGCCATTCGCGCATTCGGTACGGCGACAGCCTTCACCCCGGCTCCCATGCTGCTGGCATTTGGCTGTGCTGCCGTCACGGGTCTGGTATTTGGATACTTCCCCGCACGCAAAGCCGCCCGTCTTGATCCCGTGGTCGCACTGGCGAGCGCCTGAACGAAGCGGCTAATGTCCGCTTTACAAAAGCGGTCGTTCCCGGGCAAGGCACCAGTTGCTTTTAAAGGTTATTGGCCTCGCCCAGCGCCGGCAGCGGCGAGAACCCCAGCGCCGCATTGGCCGCCAGCTTCACATCCGCAGCCTTGAGCTGCCCGCGCAACACCTCGGCGCGCTCCTTCGACGGTGCATCGCCCGAAAGCGCGGCGATGGCGTACCATTTCAGGGCCTGGCGCAGATCTTCCTTCACCCCGGTGCCGCGCTCATACAGCACCGCCAGGTCGAACTGGCTGTCGACATAACCGCGCTCGGCGGCGCGGGTGAACCATTCCGCCGCCTTGGCTTCGTCCTTATCTGTGCCCAGCCCATGCGCATAGGCGATGGCCAGGTTGTGCATCGCCTTGAGATTGCCCTTGGCGGCGGCGCTGGCGAACCAGGCAAAGGCCAGTGCCGGATCGGGCTTGAACTTGTCGCCCTGGCTGTACAGCGCGCCCATCAGATATTGCGCCACCGGCTCGCCCGCCTTGGCCGCCGCCGCGCTCCAGCGCAGCGCCGCGCCCGCGTCGCTGTCCACGCCCTGCCCGCGCAGATATGCCAGCGCCAGCCTGGCCTGCGCCTTGGCATCGCCGTAATCGGCCAGCGCGATGGTGCGCGCCAGGCCGGTCGTGACCACCTGCCGCTTGCTGACGCCATTGCCCTGCAACTGCGAGGCCCCCGCGGTATCGCCCAGGGTCAACCCGATGCAAAGAAACAGCGCCACCAGCGACAGCGCCCCGATCGCCAGCCACCGCGCCCGGACATTCCTGTCCGGCCCGGGCGCCTCTTCGGTCACCGCGGCGGCGGCGCGCGCCGCTTGCCGCGCATTCTGCAACACGTCCGCCATCTCTTCCCTGGAGATGGTTGTCACCGGCAGCGGCGCAAGCGCCGGCAAATCCGGCGCCGGTATCTTCTCAAGATCGATCTCGGGCTGGGCCGCCGCGTCGGGTTCGGCTTCCACCTCGACA
>JBBQBL010000193.1:0-5071 GCA_038317805.1 Micropepsales bacterium | reverse complement strand
GAAAATACTGTCGCAGATGATGTTGCCCTGGACGTTGCCGAAGACAGTCAGGTTGCGGCAGAAAATCACGCCGTTGACGCGGCCGGTCTTTTCGACGGTGACGTTTTCGGCGAACACCAGGCCCTGGACCTGGCCGTGGATGAAGGCGTTGCGGGCGATCAGCTTGCCTTCGATGCCGGAATATTCGTCGATGATGGTGAAACCGTTTTTGCCGCCCGAGACCTTGCTGGGGGGAAACTGTTCCCAGTCATATTCCGCAACCTCGTCCTCGTGCTGCGGCACGTATATGGATGTGCAATCGTAGGGCACCGAAGCAGCACCTATTGATCAGGATGAACGGGAGACGCGCGTTATTCGGCGCCAGTCTTCAGGGCCACGACCTTGGGATCGCTGATCTTTTCGATCGTGCCCGCCAGTTCGCCGCCTTCTTCCACCATGATCTTGGAGTAGCTTACCGAACCGGAGATGCTGCCCGTGGAACGCACCACCAGTTTGGACTGGACGATGAGATGGTCACCAACGGCGCCGCGCACTTCGGCGGTTTCCACGCTGATCTGGCCCGAGACATTGCCGGTCTGGCCGACGATGAGGCTCTTGGCCTTCAAGGTGCCTTCGAACTTGCCGTCCACCGAGGCGCAGCCCGGCACCGTCATGTCGCCTTTGAACTGAACGCCGGCGCCGATGAAAATCGTGCCCTCGGATTCATTGTCCGCGATCTTGTTTTCCATGATTGCCCCCAACTACCTCGCCGCGGAAATGCGCGGCCGGGTAACCCTAAGCGGGCGGAAAGCATGGTTCAAGAACCTGTATACGGCATGCTTAACGACGCAGCGGCCAAAAAACCAATGAAATCAGTGTGCCTTGCGCTTTTTGGCCGGGGCAGCGGCCCCCTTGGCCTTCAGGCTCTTCTTCAGGGCTTCCATCAGGTCGATGACATTGTCGTCATCCACCGGCTCGGCGGTGACCAGATTCTCGCCCTTTTCCTTGCGGCGGATCAGTTCGCGCAGCGCATTCTCATAATGATCCTCGAACTTCTCCGGCTCGAAGGCGCCTTCCTGCTGCTCGATGATCTTGCGGGCGATCTCGATCATCTGCTTGTTGGGCTTTGAAGCGGGGATGTCGGCAAAGGCGTCTTTGGGCTGCACCACTTCATCGCCCATGCGCAGGGTATAAGCGATGATGCCCTTGTCGCGGGCTTCCAGCGCCACCAGACGTTCGCGGGTATGCATGACGACCCGCCCCAGCGCGATGCGGCCGGTTTGGGCCAGCGCATCGCGGATCACGGTATAGGCTTCCACACCAGCCTTGTCGTTGGGCAGCAGGTAATAGGGATCGTTCCAGTACAGCCGGTCGATGTCCTTTTCGTCCACGAAGCGCTCGATCTCGATAGTCTTGGTGGATTCCAGCTTCACCGCGTTCAGTTCGTCGTTGCTGAGCACGACATAATGGTTCTTGGAAATCTCATAGCCCTTGACCAGGTCGGCGCGCTCCACCGGACCGGTATCGGGATCGGTGGGGATCATGCGGATGCGGTTGTTGGTTTCCGGGTTGAGCAGGTGAAAGGATATGTCGCTGGACCGGCTGGTGGCGCCGTACAGGGCCACTGGGCAGGACACCAAGGACAGGCGCAGATTGCCCTGCCACATGGGGCGGGCCGACAAATGCGGCTCGTTGGAATTGGCGGGCTTGTGGTGTCCCCGGGTGGCAGCCTTGGCGTGGGCGGTTTTCTTGCGGGGGGCGGCTTTTTTCCTGGCGGCCATGGGGCTTTTTCCTCAAATCCGGAACGGAAACGCCTCGCGGGAACTATGTTTCCACAGGACGGGATGCGCCATGGTTGCCAGGAAGAAAAACACCAAATCCGCCGCCAAGGCGGCGCTGAAGAAATACCAGTCCATGCGGGATTTTGCCGTGACTGCCGAACCCAGCGGCAAGCAGCCGGTAAAGGCCTCGGCCCAGCTGCGCTATGTCATCCAGAAGCATGCGGCCACCCGGCTGCATTACGACTTCCGGCTGGAGCTGAACGGCACATTTCGTTCCTGGGCGGTGACGCGCGGGCCCTCGCTGGACCCGGCGCAGAAGCGGCTGGCGGTGGAAGTGGAAGACCACCCCCTCGATTATGGCGACTTCGAGGGCACCATTCCCAAGGGCCAGTATGGCGGTGGCACGGTGATGCTGTGGGACCGCGGGTTTTGGACACCCGAGGGCGATCCCGAAAAAATGCTGGCCAAGGGCGACCTCAAATTCAGCCTGGACGGCGAGAAGCTGCATGGCAGCTGGGTTCTGGTGCGGATGAAGAACGACAAGTTTGGCGGCAAGCGCAACAACTGGCTGCTGATCAAGCACCGCGACAAATATGCGAAGGATGGCAGCGGCGAAGCCATCCTGGACAAGGGTCATTCGGTGGCGTCGGGCCGGGCCATGACGGCCATTGAAAATGGCACCGGGAAGACTCCCAAGCCCTTCATGCGTGCGAAGGCGTTCAAAGCCGATGCGATCTGGAATTCCAAAAGCCGCAAGGATGAAGGCGAACCTGCGCGTGTGATAAAAGCCAAACCCATGGCCAAGACCAAAAAGGTTGCCCACCTCCCCAAGTTCGTGGCGCCACAGCTTTGCAAGCTGGTGGACGCCCCGCCATCGGGCGCTGGCTGGGTGCATGAGGTCAAGTTCGACGGCTACCGGATGCAGTTGCGAGTCGAGGGCGGCAAAGCCCGGCTGTTCACGCGCAAGGGTCTGGACTGGACCGACAAGTTTTCCGCCGTCGCCAAGGCCGCATCAAAATTGCCGGACTGCATCATTGATGGCGAGGTCTGCGCCCTGGATCACAACGGCGCGCCCGATTTCGCAGGCCTGCAGGCCGCTCTGTCTGACGGCAAGCCGGACGCCCTGGTCGATTTCGTGTTCGATCTGCTGTTTGCCGACGGCGAAGACCTGCGTCACCTGCCCCTGGCCGACCGCAAGGCGCGTCTGGCGCAAATTCTGAAGGCGGCCAGGACCAGCGACCAGCTTCGCTTTGTCGAGCATTTCACCAGCGGGGGCGATGCGGTGCTGCAATCGGCCTGCCGCATGCACCTGGAAGGCATTGTCTCCAAGCGCGTAGATGCGCCTTATGCCTCCGGACGCGGCGACAGCTGGGTGAAATCCAAGTGCCGCGCCGGCCATGAGGTGGTGATTGGCGGATGGTCCACCACGGCTGGCAAATTCCGTTCCCTGCTGGTGGGCGTGAACCGCGGCGATCACCTGATCTATGTCGGGCGCGTCGGCACCGGCTATTCCGGCGACAAGGTGAAGCGCCTGCTGCCGCGCCTCAAGGAGATGGAAGCCGACACCAATCCCTTCACCGGCAAGACCGCGCCCAAAAAAGAGCATGGCGTCCATTGGTTGAAGCCGGTCCTGGTGGCGGAAATCGAGTTCGCCGGCTGGACGGGCGACGGCATGGTGCGCCAGGCCGCGTTCAAGGGCCTGCGCGCCGACAAGCCGGCCGATGAAGTAAAGGTCGAGACGCCCAGGAAGCACAAGAAGCTGGCCGAGCCCAAGCCGAAGAAGGCCCTACAGGCAAAAGCCGGCAGCGTGGTGATGAACATTCCCATCTCCAATCCGGACAAGGCGCTGTGGCCCGATGCCGGTGACGGCAAGCCGGTGACCAAGCTGGAACTGGCACGCTATTATGAAGCGGTGGGTGACTGGATGCTGCCGCATATCAAGGGCCGTCCCTGCAGCATCGTGCGCGCACCGGATGGCATCAAGGGCGACCAGAATTTCTTCCAGCGCCACGCCGGCACGGGCCAGTCGTCACTGTTCAACCAGGTCAAAGTCTCGGGCGACCATAAGCCCTATCTGCAGATCGACCGCGTCGAAGCCCTGGCGGCGGTGGCCCAGTCCGGCGGGCTGGAATTGCATCCGTGGAACTGCGCGCCCGGCCATCCCGAACAGCCTGGCCGCTTTGTCTTCGATCTGGACCCATCGGAAGGACTGGACTTTGAAGACTGCATCGCTGCGGCGAAAGAGATGAAAGAGCGACTGGAGGCGTTGGGCTTTGTCACCTTCGCCAAGACCACCGGCGGCAAGGGTCTGCATGTGGTCACGCCATTCGATGCGGGAAACTCCATCGGCTGGAAGGAAGCCAAGGCCATCGCGCGCGAGATTTGCGTGCGCATGGCGGCCGACAGCCCGGACAAGTATCTGGTCAACATGTCCAAGGCCAAGCGCCGAGGGAAAATCTTCCTGGACTATCTGCGCAACGACCGAATGGCCACGGCGGTCGCGCCGCTGTCCCCGCGCGCCCGCGATGGCGCGACCGTCTCCATGCCGCTGGAGTGGAGCCAGGTGAAAAAGGGTTTGGACCCCAGGCGCTACACGGTGCGCACGGTCCCTGCCCTGATCGCAAAATCCGCGGCATGGAAGGATTACGCCAAGGCCACGAGGCCCCTGCTGCCCATCCTGAAAAAGCTGGCGGCGAAATAAACCGCTGCTATTGTCGCGGCCATGAAACGCTTCGCCGCCGCCCTGCTTCTTTCCGCCTCGCCCGCTTTGGCGGCGCATCAGGACTGGACCGTGCGCCATCAGCCGGACCGTTTCGTTGACCGGGTGATGATGGAAGCCTGGGCCGATGCCGACAAGGGCGCGGCCCGCATGCAGCTTTACTGCGATACGGAAAGCGGCTTTCGCGTCATGTTCATGCCCCACCGCGACCTGATGCCGGAAGGCTCCGCCAAGCTGGTGTTGAAGATCGACGATGCCAGGCCGCTGAACCTGGATGGCGATGCCTTTGGCGATGACACGACAGATGTGGTGACGGTGCACAATACGGGCCGCATCCAGCGCGCGCTATCCACCGCCCGCCATGTCTCGGTGCATTATGTGGGCATCAGGGGCGCCTCGGGCGACGACGCCTTTACCTTCGGCGACCTTTCGGCCGAACGCACCACCCTGATGAAGGTCTGTCCGGTTAAATAACGACGGACAGACCCAGTGCCAGCATCAGACCCATCACCGCGATGATGGTCTCCAGCACCGACCAGGTCTTGAACATGTTGGGCAGGTTCATGCCCATATATTCCTTCACCAGCCAGAA
>JBBQBL010000192.1:0-5094 GCA_038317805.1 Micropepsales bacterium | reverse complement strand
ATCTTGGCCACCTCGACGGCCTTCTGTTTTACCGCAAAAAAACGTCCTGTCGGAACACCATCACGCTCAATGCTGAATGCTCGCCTGGGTTGATCCCAGATGACCGAGAAAGTCACGTCGAAACGTTTTCGCGCCATAGCTTATTTGCCGATCTGCCGCTCAGGACGCCATCGCTGTGAACTTGTCGCACATCTACGCACCCAGCTTTCGGAGGGGCGGCAGTAACGAGTGCTGAGCAGCAGGGTCATCGCGATGTGGCCTGCCTTTGTTGATTATCATCCAAGCACCGATAGCTCGTCGGAACATGATACAATAGGCGAACAATTTTCCATCGGGTGAGGCGGCCCGCGCGTACGCGATTTGGTCGCCAAGATCTCTGCCCCCGCGTTTCATAGCCCTCGGCTGACAGATGTCGAACAGACCTTTCGGAATGCTGCCTTTGGCTACGTCCAGGACTGTGAAATGGTTGCCATAGATTGTCTCATCCAACGCCACTATCTCCCGCGTTTCGAGATAGTGAAATGCGCGCGCCCACTTCGGAAGCACCCTGCGGAAAACCTCCCTGACCCCGGTACCCATTTGGACAAGCTCCCTGCCGTCAGGGAGTTCACCCACCACGCCAGTCATCAGCGTGGCAAAAAGAGCGGGGTCATTATTTCGACCACCAGTAAGATACTTTTCAAGTTCATTGGTCTTTACGGGCGCAGCGGGGCCACTGTCCGCCCGCGCGAGGGCCGCGATCATTTGCTCGTCGTTCGATGTGGCGTGATTGCATGAATAGCAAACGGGAAAAACAAAGCCCTCCGGCCACACCTTGTCATCAAAGCATGCCTTTGACGGCAGGTGATCCCATTCCACAGAAGGCTCGCCGCAGGCAAAGCACAGTGGGTGCTCTTGCAGAAATTTCCCTTTTGCTTCTCGGTTTCTCGTCACTGAAATTTTGTTGCCTGCTGATGACCTTGTACACGGGCAGAATCTTCCTGACCTGCTCGACTATGGCAAGTTCGACAGCCTTTTTTAGCGCATCATTGGAGTATTGGCGGATGGGGTGAGATTCGAACTCACGGTAGCGTTTCCGCTACGCCAGTTTTCAAGACTGGAGCCTTAAACCACTCGGCCACCCAACCATCCACGGACCTTTGCCTTAAACGACCCGGCCAGCCATCCGTGGCGGTTTCTCTAGCTTTCCCGGAAGGTTACGGCAACTCCGGTTGAGCCGAAGGGCCCCAGCCGCTAGCGTGGCGCGGTCACTTCAGGCCGATTCGATGCGGGTATCCCTGCGCTTTGCTATCCTTTCCGCAACGGCCCTGCTGGCCGCTGCCTGTTCCACGCCCCCGGCGCCCCGGCCCAAGCCGGTCGAGGATCACGGCGTCCAGGTTCCCGCCAATGCCGGGGTCTACAAGGTGGGCCAGCCCTACCAGGTGGAGAATATTTGGTACTACCCGCGCGAGCAGCCGGACTATGACGAGACCGGCATCGCCTCCTGGTACGGGCCGACCTTCTACGGCAAGCACACCGCCAATGGCGAAATGTATGACGGCAACCAGCTCACCGCCGCCCACAAGACCTTGCCCATGCCGGTCAATGTCCGGGTCACCAACCTGGACAATGGCAAATCCCTGATCGTGCGGGTCAATGACCGGGGCCCCTTTGCGCGCGGCCGCATCATCGACCTGTCCAAGCGCGCCGCCGAACTGCTGGACGTGGTGCAGACCGGCACGGCGCGCGTGCGCGTCACCTACCTGGCCCGCGCCGACATCAATGGCGCGCCGCCGCCGTCCTCCACGCCGCCCGCCATCGCCAGCGCGTTGCCCGCCGCGCCGTCCGGCAAGGTGGACACCGCCGCGCTGGGCATCGTGCCGGGCGCCACGGTTGCGCCTGCGCCGGCCAAGCCGGCCGCGCCCGCCCAGCCGATCCCGTCCCAGATGTTTGCCGCCGCCGACCAGCCGACGGGCAGGGTGACGCGCGTTCCGGTCCCGGTGGTGACACATTTGTATGTGCAACTGGGCGCCTTCTCCAAGCTGGAGAATGCCAAGGCGCTGCTGAACCGGGTGGGCGGCGACCTGCGGATATCCACCCTTCAACGCGGCGGACAGACCCTATATAGAGTGCGCAGCGGACCTCTTTCCTCGGTTGCGGATGCCGATGCCGCGCTATCCCGCATCACCGGCGCCGGCGCCAATGACGCCCATATTGTCGTAGACCAATAGTCAGGACCCTTCATGCTACGCCGCTTCTTCCTGTCCCTGTCCTTGCTGGCCGCCTTCGCGCTGCCGGCGCAGGCCGCCATCGAGACCAGCGCCGAACACGGCCTGATCATGGATGCCCAGACCGGGCAGGTGCTGTGGCAGAAGGATGGGCTGGCGCCGATGCCGCCGGCATCCATGTCCAAGCTGATGACCATCGAGTTGCTGTTCAGCCGCATCAAGGACGGCCGCGTCAAGCTGACCGATACCTTCCCCGTGTCCGAGCGCGCCTGGCGCACCCAGGGTTCCAAGATGTTCGTCGAGCTGAATTCGCGCATCGCGGTGGAAAGCCTGATCCGCGGCATCATCATCCAGTCGGGCAACGATGCCTGCGTGGTGGTGGCCGAGGCGCTGGGCGGCACCTTCGAAGGCTTCGTCAACATGATGAACAAGCGCGCCAAGGAGCTGGGCCTGGCGCAATCGACCTTCGTCAATCCCGACGGCCTGCCGGACCCGCCCGGCCAGCTGATGAGTGCGCTCGATCTGGCCAAGCTGTCGCGCCACATCATCAACACCTATCCGGACCTGTATCACTATTTCAGCGAGCGGGAATTTGTCTGGCACAATATCCACCAGCCCAACCGCGACCTGGTGCTGGGCTCGCTGGAGGGCGCCGATGGCCTGAAGACCGGCCACACCGACGCCGCCGGTTACGGCATCACCATTTCAGCCAAGCGCGGCGACCAGCGCCTGATCCAGGTGCTGAACGGCCTGCGCTTCCCGCAGTACAAGAACGACTACTTCCCCAACATCAAGCGCGCCGAGGAAGCCAGCCGGGTGATGGACCTGGCCTTCCGCGAATTCCGCTCCTATCCGGTGCTGAAGACCAACCAGGTGGCGGGCAGCGTGCCGCTGGAAGGCGGCGTCCAGCCCACCGTGCCGGTGACGGCGGCCAAGGCGCTGAACGTCACCATGCAGGTGGATTCCAAGGCCGGCATGAAAATCGTCGTGAAGCCCAATCCCGGCCTGAAGGCGCCGGTGGTTGTCGGCCAGAAGGTCGGCGTGCTGGTGATCACCGCGCCGGAATTTCCCGCCATGACCGTGCCGGTCTATGCCGCGCAAGCCGTCGCCGAAGTCGGCATCATCGGCAAGGCCTGGAATTCCGTGTCGCGTCTCTGGAAGAAATAGCGGTTCGATGGCGGGCCGCTTCATCACCCTGGAAGGCGGCGAGGGCACCGGCAAGTCCACGCAGATCAAGCGGCTGGCGGCGGCGCTCGATACACGCGGCATCAAGGTGCAGGCCACCCGCGAGCCCGGCGGTTCCCCCGGCGCCGAACAGATCCGCAAGCTGATGGTGGAAGGCGAGCCCGGCCGCTGGGACGCCGTCACCGAAACCCTGCTGGCCTATGCGGCGCGCGCCGATCATGTCTCGCGCACCATCGGCCCGGCCTTGCTGGCAGGAACCTGGGTGATCTCGGACCGCTTCAATGACTCTACCTTCGCCTATCAGGGCGTGGGCCGCGGCCTGGACCGCGAAACCATCCGCCGGATCGACAGCGCGGTGCTGGATGATTTCCAGCCGGACCTGACATTGATCCTGGACCTGGATGTGGCGGTGGGTTTGAAGCGCGCCAATGCGCGGCCCGGTGCCGAAAACCGCTTTGAAAAATTCGGCGCCGATTTCCATGAAAGGCTGCGCCAGGCGTTCCTGGACATCGCCCGTCGCAGCCCCGACCGCTGCCGGGTGATCGATGCTTCGGGCAGCGAGGATGAGGTGGCGGAGGCGATTTTGGCCGCTGTCAGCCGCCGTTTCGATCTATAAAGCGGCATGGCAAAGAAAGCCGCCGAACCCAATGACAGCGACCGTATCGAGGGATTTGCCCATCCCCGCGAAACCTCGGTGCTGTTCGGACAGGACCTGGCCTTGTCCCGCGCCGCCCGCGCGCTGCGGGCAGGGCGCCCGCCCAGCGCCTGGCTGATCACCGGCCCGCCCGGCGTGGGCAAGGCGACCTTGGCCTACCGGATCGCGCGTTACCTGCTGGCGCATGGCGCCACCGCCGAGGGACCCGAAGACCTGGGCGTGCCGCAGGACAATCCGGCGGCGCGGCAGATCGCATCCCAGGGGCATCCGGGCCTGCTGATCCTCAAGCGCGCCATCAATCCCAAGACCGGCAAGCTGATGACGGTGCTGGCGGTGGACGAGATCCGGAAGCTGGCCAATTTCTTCGGCATGACCAGCGGTGCCGGCGGCTGGCGCGTCGCCATCGTCGATACCGCCGACGACATGAACGACAACGCCGCCAATGCGCTGCTCAAGATGCTGGAAGAACCGCCGGAGCGGGCCATGCTGCTGCTGCTGTCCAACACGCCCGGCCGGCTGCTGCCCACCATCCGCTCGCGCTGCCAGCGGCTGGATCTGCGCCCGCTGGACGAGGCGACGATGGACTTTGGCCTGAAGCCGCATCTGCCCGACGAGACGGCGGCCGAGCGCGCAGCCCTGGCGCGGCTGGCCGGCGGCAGCATCGGCGCGGCGCTGACCCTGGCGACCGGCGATGGCGGCACCCTGGCGAAGGAAGCCGACAAGCTGATTGATCACGCCCAGAGTCCCGACCTGCTGGCCCTGCTGACCTTGGGCGAAAAGCTGTATCGCACCCAGGATGGGCTGGAGCTGTTCGGCGAATTCCTGACCGCCTCATTGGCCGACCGCATTCGCGCCCGCGCCCATGCCGGTGCGCTGGGCCTGGAACGCTGGGTGGCGTTGCTGAACCGGTTGGAACAAAGCTTTGCCCGTGCCACGGGCCTGCACCTGGAACCGCGCCAGACGATCCTGAGCGCCGCGCGCGATCTTTCGCTTGTGGCACGAAACGGGGCGCTGTGATGTTGGTCGACTCCCATTGCCATCTGGATT
>JBBQBL010000191.1:0-5104 GCA_038317805.1 Micropepsales bacterium | reverse complement strand
CAGCTTCTTCACCAATGGCAGGATGCGCGTCACGATCACCTTCACGCCAGCGGGGTTGGGATGCATGCCGTCCGCCTGGTTGAGCTTGGGATTGAGCGCCACGCCGTCCAGAAAGAAGGGGTAGAATAACACATTGGTATCCTTGGCGAGGCGCGGATAGATGCCGTCGAATTCCCGCACATACTCGGCGCCCAGGTTGCGCTGGGCATGCATGCCGGTCAGCAGCACCGGCACATGTGCCGCTTTCAGCCGGGCCAGGATGGCGCGCAGGTTCTTTTCGGTTTCGGCCGGCGCAATCCCGCGCAGCATGTCATTGCCGCCCAGCTCGACGATCACGGCATTCGGATGATCGGCCAGCGACCAGTCCAGCCGCGCCAGCCCGCCGGCGGAGGTGTCGCCGCTGACCCCGGCATTGGTCACCACCGCGTCGATCCCGTCGCGTTTGAGTGCTGCTTGCAACTGCACGGTGAAATCGGTGCCCGGCGGCAGGCCATAGCCCTGGGTGATGCTAGTGCCCAGGGCGAGGATTTTGACAGGCGCCGCGACAGCCTGCCCCGCTCCCGCCACGATCAGGGGCAGAACTATGCTAAGCAGAAGCTTGAATCCGCGCGCCATCGTCACTTTATCCGAGTCAGCATGAACAATCCCCCGCCCGCCCTTCAGCTTCAAGATGTAAGCCTGACCTTGAAAAGCCTTGCCGGGCCCGTGGACATCCTGAAAGGCGTGTCGCTGAGCGTGGCGGCCGGCGAAAGCGTCGCCCTGACCGGCGCCTCCGGTTCGGGCAAGTCGTCTCTCTTGATGGTGGCGGCGGGACTGGAAAAGCCCACATCGGGACGCGTCACAGTCACCGGCACCGACATCACCCAGATGGGCGAAGACGCGCTGGCGCGCTTCCGGCTGGGCCGGGTGGGCGTGGTGTTCCAGAGCTTCCACCTCATTCCCACCATGACGGCATTGGAGAATGTCGCGGTGCCGCTGGAGCTGATGGGAGTGCCTGATGCCTTCGACCGCGCCGAAAAGGAATTGCGCGCCGTGGGCCTGATCCTGCGCACCGATCATTATCCCGGCCAATTATCGGGCGGCGAGCAGCAGCGCGTGGCGCTGGCCCGCGCCCTGGCGCCGGGGCCGCAGATCCTGTTCGCCGACGAACCCACCGGCAACCTGGACAGCGCCACCGGCACCGGCATCGCCGACCTGATCTTCGCCCTGAACGCCGAACGCGGCGCCACCCTGTTCCTGGTGACGCATGAAGAAGGCCTGGCGCGGCGTTGCGGGCGGGTATTGCGCATGGCGGACGGCAAGCTTGCAGACGACGCTGCTCATGCTTCGACAGGCTCAGCATGAGGAGTTTTCAAATCCTCACCCTGAGCTTGCCGAAGGGTGAGGCGGCATGAACTGGCGGCTGGCCCTGCGCTTTGCGCGGCGCGAATTGCGCGGCGGCTTTGCCGGTTTTCGGATTTTCTTCTTCTGCCTGCTGCTGGGCTCGGCCGCCATCAGCGGTGTGGAGTCGCTCAGCGACGCGTTCCTTACCGGCTTGCAGGACCAGGGACAGGTGCTGCTGGGGGGCGATGTCTCGGTCAATCTGGTGCACCGGGCGGCCAGCGACGACGAACTGAAATTCCTGAACGCGCAGGGCCGCGTCTCCCGCGCCCAGTCCATGCGCGCCATGGTCTATGCGCGGGATAATGCGGCGCGCCAGCTTGTCGAACTCAAAGGCGTGGATGACCGTTGGCCGCTTTTCGGCGCGCCCAAGCTTCGCCCGGCACAGGCTCTGCACGATGTGATCGCCTGCGAGGATGACGGGGTTTGCGGCGTAGCGGCGGAGCAAACCCTGCTCGACCGGCTGCATGTCAAACGCGGCGACCTAATCAAGCTTGGTGACGCCACCTTCCGCATCATGGCGGCGCTGGACGGCGAGCCGGACCGCATCTCCACCGGCTTTTCGCTCGGGCCCCGTATGCTGGTGGCTGCGAAATCCCTGCCCGCCACCGGCCTGGTCACGCCCGAAAGCCTGGTGAACTACACCTATCGGATTGCGCTGCGCGGCGCGCCCGCCGATCCGGTACAGGCGAAGGGACGCATCAACCAATTCCGCGACACCGCGCAGGCGCGTTTTCCCGAAGCCGGCTGGAACATCCGCGACCGGGGCGATGCCGCGCCCGGCATCAAGCGCTTTGTCGAACAGCTCACCATGTTCCTGACTCTTGTCGGACTGGTGGCGCTGGGCGTGGGCGGGGTGGGCGCGGGCCAGGCGATCTTGGCGTTTCTGGACAGGAAGCGCGCTGACATCGCCATTCTGAAGGCCTTGGGCGCCAGCGGCAGCTTTGTCTTTACGGTGTTCTTCCTGCAGGTGATGGCTGTGGCGCTGCTGGCGACAGCAGCGGGCGCTGCGCTGGGTGCGGCCCTGCCCTTCGCCATTGTCTGGATCTATGGCGATGCCTTGCCGGTGCCGCCGAGCTTCGGCTTCTATCCCATACCGATCCTGCTGGCGCTGGCCTTCGGCCTGCTGTCGGCGGTGGCCTTCGCGGTGCCGCCCTTGTCGCGCGCCCGCGCCGTGCCGCCCGCCAGCCTGTTCCGTGACGTGATCGAACCGGCCAAGGTCGAAGGACAAAATCTGTATCGCGCGATTTCCGCCGGCGCGGCATTGGGCGTCGCGGTTCTTACATTGGTGGTGGCGCCCTCGCCGGTTTTCGCGGCGCAGTTTCTGGTGGGCGCCGCCGCCGCGCTGGCGCTGCTGCGCCTGCTGGCAGAGGGCCTGCGCCGCGCGATTCTGGCCATGCCCCGTCCCCGATCGCCGCTGGTGCGGCTGGCCTTCGCCAATCTGGTGCGCCCCGGCGCCGCCACCGGCGGCGTGGTCACGGCGCTGGGCCTGGGCCTGACCTTGCTGGCCACCGTCACGCTTTTGAATTCCACCATCAACGCGCAGGTGGCAGGCGCACTGCCGGCCCGCGCGCCCAGCTTCTTCTTCATCGACATCCAGCCGGCCGAAACCGCTGCGTTCGACCGCACCATCACCGGTTTTTCCAGTGCCAGCGATTACAAGCGCACGCCGATGATCCGGGGCCGCATCACCGCCCTGAACGGCGTGCCGTCGGCCCAGGCCAAGGTCGCGCCTGACGCCAAATGGGCGCTGAACGGCGACCGCGGCATCACCTATGCCGCCACCCCGCCCGACGGCACCATCATCACCGAAGGAAAATGGTGGGCGCCCGACTATCAAGGCCCCACCCTGATCTCGCTGGACCAGTCCATCGCCAAGGGCACCGGCCTGAAGATCGGCGACAGCATGACGTTGAATGTGCTGGGCCGCAGCTTCGAGGGCCGCATCGCATCCTTGCGCAAGGTAGACTTCACCACCGGCGGGCAGAATTTCGTGCTGGTGCTGTCGCCGGGCCTGATCGCCCGCGCACCGCACGCCTTCCTGGCGACGGTGCGGGTGGCGGACGCGCAGGAAAATCCGCTCTACATGACGGTGACCACGCGCTTCCCCAACATCTCCACCATCCGCGTGAAAGACGCCATTCAGCAGGTGCAGGCTTTGCTGGCGTCGCTGGCGCAAGGTGTCAGCGCCGCCAGCCTGGTCACCATCCTGGCGGGCCTGCTGGTGCTGGCCGGCGCGATAGCGGCGGGCACCCGCGCCCGGCTGTATGACGCCACCATCCTGAAAGTGCTGGGCGCCACCCGCGCCCGCATTGCCCTGGTCTATGCCATCGAATATGGCGTCCTGGGCTTGGCGACGGGCGTGATTGCGCTGCTGGCCGGAACGCTGGCCGGCTGGGTGATCGCCTTTGCCATCCTGGACGTGCCCTTCACCTTCGATGCCCAGGCGGTGCTGATCACGGTGGTGGGCGGGGCGGCGGCGACCTTGCTGTTCGGCCTGCTGGGCGCGATCGGCGCCCTGTCGGTGCGGCCGGCGCGGCGGCTCAGGTCGGCTTAACCGTTGCAAAAGCTTAAAAAAGCCCGTTTTGGGCGGCCTTGATACGGCCACAACAAATCACGATATAGTAGGGGGCAAAGGGAGTACCAAATGGCTGACTTCGACAACCGAATTGTACGTGGCGCGACGACCGTCGCCGACACGATGGATGCTGGCCTGCGCGCCCACATGCTGCGGGTCTACAACTACATGGTTGGTGCGCTGGCGCTGACCGGCGGCGTGGCGTACCTCGTCGCCAACACCCCCGCCTTGCTGAACCTGTTCTATCACCAGGTGGCGACCGCCAACGGCGTGGCTATCGCGCCGACCATCCTTGGCTATGTCGTCATGTTTGCGCCGCTGGCGCTGGTCTTCTTCCTGTCCTTCCGCATCATGCAGATGAGCCAGGCGGCAGCGCAGGCCACCTTCTGGGCCTATGCGGCGATGGTCGGCGCCTCGCTGGCCTCGATCCTGATCGTCTATACCGGCGCCAGCGTGGCGATGACCTTCTTCGTCACCGCCGCCACCTTCGGCAGCATGAGCCTGTGGGGTTATACCACCAACCGCGACCTGACCGGCATGGGCCATTTCCTGATGATGGGCGTTTGGGGCCTGTTCATCGCGATGATTGCCAACATGTTCTTCAAGTCTCCGGCGATCGATTTCGCGGTGAGCGCGCTGGGCGTGGTGATCTTCACTGGCCTGACCGCCTGGGACACCCAGAAGATCAAGAACACCTACTACCAGGTGGGCGGCGACACCGCCGTGGCCGGCAAGGCCGCCATCATGGGCGCGCTGTCGCTGTACCTGGACTTCCTGAACATCTTCCTGTTCCTGCTGCGCTTCATGGGCAACCGCCGCTAAGCGAAAAGCATCCAAGAAAAAGAAAAGGCCCGGAGCGATCCGGGGGATATAAGGATTGTACGCAGATGTCCCACTTCCAAAAGGGGGCATCTGCTTTGCAATTACCGAAATAAGAAAGTCCCTATCTCCGTCTGCGACCCAAAGCGTAAATTTCGCTTGCAGGTGGCAATGACCGCTTTCGGGGGCGAGTTCAACGGATCACTGCAACACCGAGTTTAGTCTATCGGCAGGGCTTTCGAAGCCCAAGGTCTTTCTGGGGCGCTGGTTCAGGCGCAAGGCGATCTTGTTGAGGTAGGCTTGAGAGAACTGCGCAAGGTCCGTTCC
>JBBQBL010000190.1:0-5109 GCA_038317805.1 Micropepsales bacterium | reverse complement strand
TGAACCCGCAGGCGCTGGCGCGCTTCAAGAAAAGGCGGATCATCGCCAACCCGAACTGCTCCACCATCCAGATGGTGGTGGCGCTCAAGCCGCTGCACGACCTGTTCACCATCAAGCGCGTGGTGGTGTCGACTTATCAATCGGTGTCCGGCGCAGGCAAGGATGCGATGGACGAGCTGTTCCGCCAGACCCGCGCCGTGTTCGTCACCGATCCGGTGGTGGTCGAGCATTTCACCAAGCAGATCGCCTTCAACGTCATTCCGCAGATCGACGTCTTCCTGGATTCCGGCGTCACCAAGGAGGAATGGAAGATGTCGGCCGAGACGCAGAAGATACTTGATCCCGACATCCAGCTCACCGCCACCTGCGTGCGGGTGCCGGTGTTCCGGGGTCACAGCGAATCGGTGAACATCGAGTTCGAAAAACCCGTCACCGCCGAACAGGCCCGTGCCGCCCTGCGCGCCGCGCCGGGCATCATGGTGGTCGATAAGCGCGAGGATGGCGGCTACGTCACCCCCATCGAATGCGCCGGCGAAGATGCCACTTTCGTCAGCCGCATCCGCAAGGATCCCACGGTCGAGAATGGCCTGAACATGTGGATCGTATCGGACAATCTTCTGAAGGGCGCTGCGCTCAACGCGGTGCAGATCGCCGAATTGCTCGTCAAACGCAACCTGCTCAAAGCCGCATAAACACGGCACTTTTCGAGGAGACCTGCCCGATGCCCAAAGCCTATTGGATTGCACGCGTGGACGTGCATGACCCGGAAACTTACAAACTCTATGTGGAGACCGCCAAGCCGGCCTTCGCCCGCTATAACGCCAACTTTCTGGCGCGCGGCGGCAAGACCGAGGTTCTCGAAGGCGTGGCCCGGGCCCGCAATGTGGTGATCGAGTTCGCCTCGCTGCAGGACGCGCACGATTGCTACCATTCGCCCGAATACACCAAGGCCCGCGAATATCGCGACAAGGCCGGCCAGGGCGAATTTATTCTTGTCGAAGGCGTATAAAGCGCGCCGCACGGCGCTGTACGTGCCCGCTGCCAACAGCAGGGCACTGGAGAAGGCGCGCACCCTGGACGCCGATGTGGTGATCCTGGACCTGGAAGATGCGGTCGCAGCGGACGACAAGGCACGGGCCCGCGATACCGCGGCGGCGGCGCTGAAGGGTTTTGCGCCGCGCGAAGTGGTGGTGCGCGTCAATTCCGCCGCCACCACCTGGCATGATGCGGACATGGCGGCGATGGCGCAGGCGCAGCCTCACGCCATCCTGCTGCCTAAGATTACCGGCGCGCAAGACATCCAGGCCGCCAAAGCCAAATGCGGCGGGGTGCCGCTGTGGGCGATGATCGAAACCCCGCGCGCGGTGTTTAATGCCCTGGCCATCGCCGATGCCCGGGTGGATTGCCTGATCTTCGGGGTCAATGATCTGGTCAGCGCCATGGTGGGCCGCCACCGCCCCGACCGCATCAATATGCATACCGCCATGTCGCAAACCGTGCTGGCGGCGCGCGCCGCCGACATCACCGTGCTGGACGGGGTGTACAACGCGCTGGACGACATGACGGGCTTTGCCAAGGCCTGCGCAGAAGCGCGCGACTTCGGCTTTGACGGCAAGAGCGTCATCCATCCCGGCCAGATCGCACCGGCCAAGGCGGCCTTTTCACCGTCATTGGACGAGATCGCCTATGCCCGCCGGGTGCTGGCCGCCTTTGCTGCCCAGCCCGGCGCCAGTGTGGTCACCCTGGACCGGCGCATGCTGGAGGCGCTGGATGCCGCCAGCGCGCGGCGCACCCTGGCGCGCGCAGGGCTCTAGATGCTGCTGACCCAGTACCGGGACTTAGGTGCGCGCGGTGAACTGCGCCCCGATGCGGCCCAGGAAAACGCCGTAAACCGCCTGACCGAACTGGCCACGGCGCTGGCGCAAAAGCCGGCCTTCATCCTGTTCGGCAAGAAGCCGCCGCCGCCGCGCGGACTTTACATCTGGGGCGATGTGGGGCGCGGCAAGACCTTCCTGATGGACCTGTTCTTCACCGCGGCCAAGGTGACCAAGAAGCGCCGCGCCCATTTCAATCGCTTCATGGTGGATGTGCATGCCCGCATCCATGCGATTCGCCAGCGCGCCGGATCGAGCGATCCCATCCCCGTCGTGGCCCGCGACCTGGCGGCGGAAGCGCGGCTGCTGTGCTTTGACGAATTCCAGGTTGCCGACGTCGCCGACGCCATGATCCTGGGACGACTTTTCGATCGGTTGTTCGCCGAAGGCGTCACCATCGTCGCCACCTCCAACACCCCGCCCGACCGTCTTTATGAAGGCGGGCTGAACCGTCAGCTCTTTCTGCCCTTCATTGCCGAGATCAAGCAGCGGCTGGAGGTGGTGGAGCTGAACGGCCCCACCGATTACCGGCTGCAGCGCATTTCCGGCATCACCGTTTATAGGACGCCGCTGGGAGCCCAGGCCGATAGCGCGATGGATGCGGCCTGGCGGCGGCTGACCGATACCCCGCGCGGAAAGCCCTGCAGCCTGGCAGTGCTGGGCCGCAAAGTCCCGGTGCCACAGGCGGCGCGTGGCGTCGCGCGGTTCGACTTCCGCGACTTGTGCGCCCAACCTTTGGCGGCGGCGGACTTCCTGGCGGTGGCGCAGGAATTTCACACCCTGCTGCTGGATCATATTCCCGAACTGTCGCCGGAGAATCGCAACGAGGCGCGGCGCTTCATCCTGCTGATCGACACTTTATATGACGAGGGCGTGAAGCTGGTCTGTTCGGCCGCCGCAGCGCCCGATCTGCTGTATCCCGCGGGCGATGGCGCCGAAGCCTTCCGCCGCACCGCCTCGCGCCTTGCCGAAATGCAGAGCGAAGACTATCTCAGGCGCGGTCACGGCATTCACGGGTTGTCGCAATGACGGGCGTCTATTGGGCTTGTGCTTTTGTGCTGGTTTGCATTGCTTTTTATCGCTTCGGACTGCCCTGGCTGAAGCGCTTCGATCAGGCCAATGTCGCGCGCATCGCCCAGCAGGAACGCGACAAGGCGGACGCCAATGCCCATATCCGCCATGCCCTGGACGTGGCCAACGAGCAGGTCGAGGAAATCCAGGAAATCAAGGTTGGGGCCGCAACCCATTACCTGTTCGAAGCCCAGATCTTCGCCAGCCGCGACGAAGCCGAGGAAATGCGCGCATCCCGTGTCGGCACCGTGGCACGGCGTTTCTATGAGGATTTGCCAGCGGCCCTGGCCGGCGCCGCCGAACGCGGCCGCATGTCGGCGCGTGAGCGCGCCTCAGCGCGCTGGAAGCGAACGGCCAATTAACTGCTACTTCGGAACACTGAAGATCGCTATCCGTCTGTTTCCGGTATTTAGCGTTGTAAGCAGTGTTCCTTTGAAGATACGAACCTTCCCCTTGCTGGGAATCATCCGCCAGCCATTGCCGCTAGTCATACGTTCTCCCTTTGCGGCACCTTTTATAGTCTGCCCATTAATTTTGATTATTTTGGTAGCCATGTCGCCCTCCGGAAAATAATGGTTTGAGATAACAATGACCGAAAACGCGAAAGACAAGCAACTAAGCTGCCTCCCCTTTCATAAGTTTTGGCAGTTTCCCGACATCCCCGCCGGCATGGCGCATGAAGAAGCGCCGCGCGGGGCCAATGGAATCCACGATTCCCAGGCCCAGATCGCGCAGATGCCGCAGCGGCGCGATATCATTGGAGAACAGGCGGTTCAGCGCATCCATGGTGCCGCCCATCACCACCGAGTCGAATCGGCGCCAGCGCTCATAGCGCTTCAAGGTATCCAGCGCCCCGATATCGCGGCCCAGCCGCGCCGCATCCAGCAGCACTTCCGCCAGCGCGGCGGCATCCTTCAGGCCCAGGTTCAACCCCTGCCCGGCAATGGGATGAATGCCATGGGCGCAGTCGCCGGCCAGGGCAAAGCGGGGCCGGACGAAATCGCGCGCGATATGAAATGACAGCGGATAGGACCAGCGCGGCCCGGCCGATTTGGTCTGGCCCAGATGCGATCCGAAGCGGCGCGACAATTCCGCGTTGAAACCGTCTTCATCCAGCGCCAGCAATCCCGGTGCCTTTTTCTTGTCTTCGGTCCACACTAGCGACGACCGATTGCCCGTCATGGGCAAAATCGCAAACGGCCCCGAGGGCAGGAAATGTTCATAGGCCACGCCATTGTGCGGCTTCTCATGTTCCACGGTCGCGACGATGCCGGTTTGCGGATAGGACCAGCCGATCACCTGCACACCCATCTGCGCGCGCAACGGCGATTCGCGGCCATCGGCGGCGATTACCAGTGCGGCGGAAATTTCTTCGCCACTCGCCAGCCGCGCCACGGCGCGGCCCGTCTCCACCGTCAGCGACTTGATCGTGGCCGGCGCCAGCACTTCCAGGTTGGCCTGCCGCGCGACCGCTTCGTGCAGAGCAGTGCGGATGTGGCGGTTTTCCGCGATATGGCCCAGCGCGTCCGCCCCCACTTCCTGCGCGTCGAAATGCAGCGAGAAGGGCGAGGCGGCTTTGCCGGCCTGTCCGTCGGTGACCAGGATTTCGCGGATGGGCTGGGCATGGAGCTTCAGGCTGTCCCACACCCCCAGCGCCCTCAGCATTCGCACACTGGCATAAGCCAGGGCCGAGACCCGGCCATCGAATTTGGGATCCAGCACCGTAGCGGGGGGCGCAGCGTCCACCACCACCACCTTCAGGCCGCCCTGGGCCAAGGCCAGCCCCAGCGGCAGGCCCACCATGCCCCCGCCACTGATCAAAATATCGGCCTGCTTCACTGTCTGCATCCTCTGCATAATATTTATGCAAAAACCGCTTTCTGCATAATATTCAGGCAAATGGCCCTGCCTGTTTTTGAGTCACAATGACTCGTTTTTCGGCCGAAAATCCTTCTTTTCCAATGCCTTGGCTTTCGGCCCGGAAGTTGGCCCGCTTCTTGATAATTCGTTAAGGCCGGGCCCTTCGTCCGGCGCTGGCAATAACACGGAAGGACGGCAGATGAAGCTTATTACGGCGATCATCAAACCCTTCAAGCTCGATGAAGTGCGCG
This sequence comes from Micropepsales bacterium, assembly GCA_038317805.1. Classification (GTDB taxonomy): domain Bacteria; phylum Pseudomonadota; class Alphaproteobacteria; order Micropepsales; family Micropepsaceae; genus Rhizomicrobium. Next base: position 53 of record JBBQBL010000190.1, on the reverse strand, counting down.
AGTCTCTCTCGGCGCTCGGCGTTCAGGGCATGACGGTGACTGAGGTCAAAGGC
>JBBQBL010000189.1:0-5121 GCA_038317805.1 Micropepsales bacterium | reverse complement strand
TTTTTTGTCGCATCGGCCACGGCCCTGGCTGCGGCGACCGTGCCGACATCAAAGGGCCGGGTCTCGAAGGCGCCGAAGGGTCCGTTCCATACCAGGGTGCGGGTGCCGACCAGGCGGTTTTCAAACGCCTTGATGGAGTCGGGACCGACATCCAGCACCATCTCGTCTGCCGCAATGTCCGACACCGGGCAGGTGCGATGGGCGGCGCCGGCCTTGAATTCCTTGGCCACCACGACATCGGTGGGCAGCAGGATGGCGGCGCCGGATTCGTTGGCGGAATGGACGATTTTGCGCGCGGTTTCCATGTGATCGGGCTCGTACAGTGACTTGCCGACCTTCACGCCTTCGGCGGCGAGGAACGTGTTGGCCATGGCGCCGCCGATCACCAGCGTCTCGACCCGCGCCACCAGGTTTTCCAGCAGCGCGATCTTGGTGGAGACTTTGGCGCCGCCCACCACCGCCAGCAGGGGGCGCTCGGGATTGCCCAGCGCCTTTTGCAGATGGCTGAGTTCGGCCTGCATGGAGCGGCCGGCCGCATTGGGAAGAAGCCGCGCTACGCCTTCGGTGGAAGCATGGGCGCGGTGCGCGGCGCTGAAGGCGTCATTGACGAAGATGTCGCCGAGCGCGGCCAGCTTTTTGGCCATGCCCGCGTCATTGTCTTCTTCGCCCTTGTGGAATCGGGTGTTTTCCAAGAGCAGCACGTCACCGTCTTTTAGTGCGGCGACGGCGGCTTCGGCCTTGGACCCAATGCAGTCGTCGGCAAATGCCACCTTGCGGCCCACTGCGTCCGATAGCGGTTGTACCAGCACCTTCAAAGACATGGACGGCACGACCTTGCCCTTGGGCCGGTCGAAGTGGCTGAGCACGATGACATGCGCGCCCTTGTCGGCCAGTTCCTTGATGGTGGGCGCCTGCCGCTCGATACGGGTGGCGTCGGTGACGACACCGTCCTTCACCGGCACGTTCAGGTCGGCGCGCACCAGGACGCGCTTGCCCTTTACATCCAGGTCATCGAGCGTGCGGAAAGCCATCTAGATCAGCTTACCCATCGCCACGGCGGTGTCGGCCATGCGGTTGGAGAAGCCCCATTCATTGTCGTACCAGGTCATGATCGACACGAAGGTGCCGTCCATCACCTTGGTCTGGTCCAGCGCGAAGCTGGACGAGGCCGGGTTGTGGTTGAAGTCCACCGACACCAGCTTGTCGTGCACCACGTCCAGGATGCCCTTCAACGGGCCCAGCGCGGCGCCCTTGATGGCGTCATTGATTTCCTGAACGCTGGTCGCCTTTTTGGCGATGAACTTCAGATCGACCAGTGAGACATTCGGGGTCGGCACGCGCACCGACACGCCGTCCAGCTTGCCCTTCAGCTCGGGCAGCACCAGGCCGACAGCCTTGGCAGCGCCGGTGGAGGTGGGGATCATCGACAGCGCCGCGGCGCGTGCGCGGTAGAGGTCCTTGTGCATCTGGTCCAGCGACGGCTGGTCGTTGGTATAGCTGTGGATGGTGGTCATCATGCCGCGCTCGATGCCGACGGCATCGTTCAGCACCTTGGCCACCGGCACCAGGCAGTTGGTGGTGCAGCTGGCGTTCGAAACGATCAGCATGTCCTTGGTCAGCTTGTCGTGGTTGACGCCATAGACCACGGTCAGGTCAGCATTCTCGCCTGGCGCGGAGATCAGCACCCGCTTGGCGCCGGCATCCAGATGCAGCGCGGCCTTGTCGCGGGCGGTGAAGATGCCGGTGCATTCCAGCGCGATGTCCACGTCCAGTTCCTTGTGCGGAAGCTCGGCCGGGTTCTTGATCGCGGTCACCTTCATCTTGTGACCGGCGGCGATCATGAACTCGCCGTCCACGGTCACCTGGGCGGGGAAGCGGCCATGCACGCTGTCATAGCGCAGCAGATGGGCGTTGGTTTCGATCGGGCCCAGGTCATTGACGGCCACGACTTCGATATCGCGGCGGCCCGATTCCACGATGGCGCGCAGGACCAGGCGGCCGATGCGGCCAAAACCGTTGATTGCAACACGCAGTGCCATGTCGTTCTCCTGAATTACTTGAGCAGTTTCTTCGCCGCGGCGACCGCGGCGTCGGCGGTAATGCCGAACTTGGCATAGACGTCCTTGTAAGGGCCGCTGGCGCCGAAGCTTTTCATGCCGATGAAGGCGCCGCCATCACCCAGCAGGTCGGAGCCGATGTAGCGGTCCCAGCCTTCGCGCACGCCAGCCTCGATGGCGACCTTGACGGTGCCCGGACCCAATACTTCCTTGCGATAGCCTTCGCTCTGTTCCTCGAACAGTTTCCAGCAGGGCATCGACACGACGCGCGAGGGAATGCCTTCGGCGGCCAGCTTGGTGCGGGCTTCCACCGCCAGGCTGACTTCGGTGCCGGTGGCCAGGAAGGTGACCTTGGCATTGGCGTCGCCGATCAATTCGTATGCGCCCTTGGCAGAGAGATTTTCGCTGGTGTGATAGTCGCGCACCGTCGGCACGTCCTGGCGCGAGAAGGCGATCAGGCTGGGACGCTTGTCGTTCTTCAGCGCCAGGTCCCAGCATTCGGCGGTTTCCACGCCGTCGGCGGGGCGCATGACCAAAAGCTCGGGAATGGCGCGCAGCGCCGCCAGATGCTCGACCGGCTGATGGGTGGGTCCGTCTTCGCCCACGCCGATGGAGTCATGGGTCATCACGAACACCACGCGAATACCCATCAAGGCGGCAAGGCGGATGGAGGGGCGGCAGTAATCCGAAAACACCATGAAGGTGCCGCCATACGGGATGATGCCGCCATGCAGCGCCATGCCGTTCATCGCGGCGCACATGCCATGCTCGCGAATGCCGTAATGGATATAGCGGCCGTTGAAATTGCCGGGGCTGACTTCCGCCAGGCCCTTGCTGCGGGTGTTGTTGGACGGCGTCAGGTCGGCGCTGCCGCCGATGGTGTTCTGCAGCTCGCCATTGATCACCTCCAGCGCTTTTTCTGACATCTTGCGCGTACCGGCGGCGGGCTTTTCGGCGGACAGCTTGGCCTTCAGGTCGATCAGCGCCTCGGACAAAGAGGCCGGGATCACGTCGTTGATCGTGTCGTCGAATTCCTTTGCGCGCTTGCTGGCGGCTTTGCGCGCCGTCCAGGCGTCATAGTCTTTCGCGCCGGTCTGGCCGATGGCGCGCCACTGGTTCAACACATCGTCGGGCACGATGAAGGGTTCGAACTCCCAGGCCAGTTCCTTGCGCGCGGCGGCGACGACTTCCGCGCCCGGCGCATCGCTGTGCGCCTTCTGGGTGCCCTGGCGGCCGGTGAGACCAAAACCGATGATGGTGCGGCAGGCGATCATCACCGGTTTGTCGGCGGATTGGGCCTTTTCCAGCGCGCGGAAAATGTCGGCGGCGTCATGGCCGTCGCACGAGTCCACGATCCAGCCTTCGGACTTGAAGCGCTCCAGCTGGTCGGTGCAGGACGATAGCGACAGCGCGCCGTCGATGGTGATGTTGTTGTTGTCCCACAGCACGATCAGGTTGGAGAGCTTGAGATTGCCGGCCAGGCCGATGGCCTCGTGGCTGATGCCTTCCATCAGGTCGCCGTCGCTGGCGATGACATAGGTCTTGTGGTTGACCAGCTCATCGCCGAAGCGGGCGTTCAAAATGCGCTCGGCCAGCGCCATGCCCACGGCATTGGCGATGCCCTGGCCCAGCGGGCCGGTGGTGGTCTCGATGCCAGGCAGGTGGCCATATTCGGGATGGCCGGCGGTGGGGCTGCCGACTTTGCGGAAATGCTTGAGGTCCTCGATCGTGACCTTGGGATAGCCGTTCAGCCACAGCAGCGAATAGAGCAGCATCGAACCATGGCCGGCCGACAGCACGAAGCGGTCGCGGTCGGGCCAGGCCGGCTGGGCGGCGTTGAATTTCAGGAAGCGCTGGAAGAGGACGGTGGCGACATCGGCCATGCCCAAAGGCAGGCCGGGATGGCCGGACTTGGCGGTTTCCACCCCATCCATGGAAAGGGCCCGGATGGCGTTGGCGAGGCGGCGGGTATGGGCCTGATCGGGCAGGGTCATTTGGTGTTCCCGGCGTGGGTGGTGGGTGGCTTTAGCGAGGGGGCGGCGCCCCCGTCAATGGCCGGGGCATGCCCTTAACGCGTATCGGTTGACCCAATTTCCCAACCCCTTGCCGCGGGTCCGAAATTCGCAAGTGCCCGATATCGGAACCGGGCGAATTTCGGACCCGGAACGGCAAGGGGGTTCATGAATTTTGGGCGCGTCCCGATTCCGCAATCCGCCAAACGCCAGATATCAGACACTTGCGGATTGCGGAATCGGGACAGGGCGGCCTAAGGTCTTGGGGCAATTTGAGAATGAGGCAGGCATGAGCCGGTTGGATTTGGCCGCCCAGCGTTTCCAGGCCGCCCTGGAAAGCCTCGAAAACGCGGCCGGATCGGTGGGCGAAAGCTTGGACAGCGCCGCCAAGCTGCCCGAGCGGGTGGCGGAACTCGAAGCCGAGCGCGAACAGCTGCTGGCCAAGATCGCGGAACTCGAAGACGAAATCGGCGCGCTGTCCGGCCTGACCGAGGAAGTCGAAGGGCGCCTGGATGGCGCTATCGGCGAAATCCGCGCCGCGTTGGCCCGCTAGGAGAAACCCGATGCCGCTGGTCAATGTCATGGTCAACAGCCGCGCCTACACCATCGCTTGCGATGAGGGCGAGGAAGAACATCTCAAGGAACTGGCCGCCCATGTCGACGCCAAGGCGCGCGAAGTGCTGGGTTCCGTCGGCCAGGTCGGCGATGCCAGGCTGCTGCTGATGGCGGCGCTGCTGATCGCCGATGAACATCACGACATGTCCGGCAAGGTCGGCGCCGGCGCCGAAAGCGAGAAGCAAAGCCTGCATTTGCGCGCCGAAGCCGCCGAAAGCGCCGCCGCTGATGTGCTGGAAGGCGCCGCAAAGCGGCTGGAAGACATTGCAGCAAGGCTGGCGCACGCCTAAGTTAGAGGCGGACGGTCACTGTCTCGCGCGTCAGGTTGCGATGCCCAGGGGCCTTAATTGTACTCATCGGGAGTTGTCCCTGCCTGGGATCGTGGTCCCGGGCACACGACGCCCACCTGCACTTGCAGGCCCATGAGATCCGATACC
>JBBQBL010000188.1:0-5131 GCA_038317805.1 Micropepsales bacterium | reverse complement strand
GCTGTGGATCAGCTCGTTCCAGATGGACCGCGCGGCTTACCGGACTTTGCCCAGGCCCTGATCAGGCCGCGCCCATCCACGGCAAAGACCTGGATACTTTCGAACGGCAGATGCGTAACCGAATACAGCGTGTAGGTGTCCGCCACGGCGGCGGGCCGCAGCGCCAGGCCGTGGCTGTTGAAGCTGGCAGGCGCGCTGGTGCAGTCCGGATAGGTCTTGCGGTCGGCTTTGACCGCGCCGGTGAAGAAGCGTTTGGCGGTCTTGGTCTGGCTGTCGATCAGGAAAATGCCGCCCTTGTCGCCCATGCCGCTGGCGACGATCCATTTGCTGGCGCCGATCTGCAGCAGATCTTCGGGCTGGTCCAAGCCGCAGATAAAGTTCAGGCCCATCGAAGGCGCGCAAGGCGCGGACTCCGTGGCGGGATGCGGAACGCCTTGTGGTTGAGGGGCAGTCGCTTGCGCCAAAGCGGCCAGCGGCAGCAGCAAGGCTGCGGCGATGGGCAGAAATTTCATGGCGCTTCCCCTTTTTGCGGAAAGCCTAGCCGTTATTTGGGTGGCGGCAAATCGCCCGGCGCCCCCAGATCCGCCAGGTCGGGCCGGAAGCTCACCGTATCGGCGGTGGGAAAGCTCGCGGGAACGCGCTGGGTGACGCGTCCTGTCGCCGCCCATTCGGTGCCGCGCTGGAAGGTCACCGCAAACCCCACGCAGGCCAGGGCTGCCGCGTCATGGCCCATGGTGGTGTGAAAGATGTGGCCCTTGCCCCAGGAGATGGTCATCAGCATGGGCTCGTCTAAGCCGGTGCCGCGATTGGCGGGGTCAGAATAGGCGGTGGCCAGCACCGTCATGTTCATCCCCGGCCCGCGCAACCGGCTATAAAGCTCGTCCCCGGCATGCATCCAGGCGGGCGGCAGCCCGCGCAGGATGGGATGCTGCGGGGCGCGGGCCACGACCTGGAAGGGCTTGCGCAAGCCGTGCTGTCCGGCCGCGCCCGGCGCGCTGTCCGATGTCAGTTTTCCGTTCTGGAAATACCACCTAGGCCCCGCCGGCGCGTCACGGCCACGCCAGCCGCCAAGTCCCGTCATTTCGTTGAAAGCTGTCCAGTCCGGAAAGGCATTGTCGGCGGCATGCACCACCACAAGCCCGCCGCCATTTTTTACATAGGCTTCAAATGCCGCCTTCAGCGGCGCGGGCCAGTCTTGCGCGTCATAGTTGAGCACCACCGCCTGATAGGCCGCAAAATCGGGATGGAAACCGGAAAAGTCACCATCGGCGGGCGGCGCGCTCACCACCGTCACCGCGAACAGACCAGTCTCGTCCAATTCGCGTTTCATGATCTGGCTGGTGCGCTTCCAGTCGTGATAGGCGGCGGCGCTGGCGCCATCCAGGATCATCACCTTGACCGGCGCCGCGGCAGCGATGCTAGCCCACAAGCCCAGCAGGAGAGCGAGAATCCATTTCATGGACGGCACTATAATCCTGCCGCCCAACAAAGGAACCGGCTCCTGCCAACGCGGCATTGGTGACGCCTTTGCAGTGCAGTGCGGCATAACCGTAAGGGCATCTGTGGGCAGCGAATGCTGCGTGCCTGTTTGCGAGGCAAACAACGGTGAGCGCTATTCTTTTTGTTGTCGCCGCGCATTTTGTTCTGCGCGCCAAGGCGGTGCGGGTGTAGATTCTGCATCAACAAATCCGCGGCACGACGGATCCACTCAGGGAGTGTTCCATGAAACTGCTTTTCGCCGCGGCGGGCCTCGCCGCATTGATGGCATCTTCCGCGCAGGCCGCACCGGAAATCCAGCAGGTCATCTATAACGTCAGCGCCACGACCAGGTGTTCGGATGCCGCCGCCGGATTGGGCGAACTCAACGAAGGTCTCGCCGCCTGCAACATCGCCCTCAGCGATCCCCAGATGATCCATCGCGCCGAACTGATGGTTGACCGTGGCGTGATTCAGGTGCGGCTTGGCGACAACGCCGCCGCGCTGAGCGATTACAACGACGCCATCGCGCTGAATGCACAGCTCGGCGACGCCTACGTCAGCCGCGCCGGCGTGCTGGTGGCGATGAAGCGCTACGACGAAGCCCGCAGCGACATCGCGCAAGGCCTGGCGCTGAACGCCAGCAACCTGCATGCGGCCTATTACAGCCGTGGCGTGATCGAAGAAGAAAGCGGCGATGTAAATGCCGCCTATCGCGATTACAACAGGGCGCTGGCGATCAAGCCGGACTTCGCACCGGCCAGCCGCGAACTGTCGCGCTTTCGGCGCGGGACCCCATCGCGGGGCTGAACAGCAAACGTCCGATTAACGGGCGAGGATAAAACTCCGCCGCGGGGAACCCCCGCGGCGGATTTTCTTTATTTGCGGAAGATGCTGTCCGGCAGGAATTGCGGACGGTTCTGAGCATCAGCGACGCGGGTGGCGATGGCCGCCACAAAGGCGTCCAGCTTCACCGCCTCGTCCTTCAGGATCGGCTGCTCGAGATCGTCGGACGGGGAATGATAGCGGTTGGCGCGCCAGTCATGTTCGATGGCGAATTCCGGCGTGTCCTTGGCGAAGCCGAACTTGAACACCAGCGCCGGTACGCCCTGGCGCACAAAGCTGAACTGGTCGGTGCGGATGAAGACATTGCGGTCCGGCAGAGGGCCAGGCACCGTCACAACGCCGTGTTCCACCGCCACCGCACGCATGTCAGCACCCAGACTGCTTTCATCCTGGCCCGGGGCATAGACAGTCTTGAGCGGCCATAGCGGCAGCGGCATGTCGAAATTCAGGTCCGCCACGATACTGCCCTTTGGCACCGTGGGACGGCGGGCGTAATAGCTGGAGCCGAGCAGGCCTTTTTCTTCAGCGGTAAACAACAGAAACAGGATGGAACGCTTGGGCCTGGGACCGGTCTGGAGGCGATGGGCAATGTCCAGCACGGTGGCCACACCGGAGGCGTCATCCATCGCGCCATTGTAGATCGCATCACCCTTGATCGGCGCACCGACGCCCAGGTGATCCAGATGCGCCGACACCGCGACATATTCCGACTTCAGTTTCGGGTCGCTGCCCTCCAGCTTGGCCACGATGTTGGGCGAGGTCAGCAGGCTGTGCTTGGCGACGATCGAGGCCTTGAGCCGCAAGGGCAGTACAAAACGCGGCACCGGCTTGGACGCGTCGGCCAGCGCCGCCAGTTCGGCAAAGCTGTGGCCGCTGCCTTTCAACAAGGCCTCGGACTTGCCCGGATCGAAGGTGGCGGTGAAGAAAGCGCTTTTGGTGTCCCGCAACGTCGCATCGGCCAGATACATGCCAGGCCCGCGCGCCAGCAGCTTCTGCCGCTCCCAGGTGATTTCCACCTGCTTGGGCGTGGTGAGCGCAATGACGCCCAGGGCGCCCAGCTTGGCCAGCTCTGCGTTGCGGTCAAAGCGGGCATTGGACTTGATGGCGCCGGAAATGTCGGCCGGACCGCCGGTGATCACCACCGCGATCTTGCCTTTCAGGTCCTGGCCGGCGAAATCGTCGTAGCCCTGTTTGGGCAAATGCAGGCCATAACCGATGAAGGCCAGCGGTGCGTCCACCGTCTCGGGACGCCGGCCGCCGCCGGCGGTGATCAGCATCTCATCGCCCACCTTCAGCGGCGTGGACACGCCATCCGCCACCAGTTCGGCCTTGCTGGCATCCTGGTCCACCAGCTGCTGCTCGAACGACACCGGCTGCAAGTAGCCGTTCACGCCGGCGGGCTGGAGACCCTCTTCCTTCAGCCGCGAAATCACATAGGCCGCGGCGCGGTCATAGCCCGGCGAGCCGGTCAACCGTCCCTCCATTCCGTCATTGGCCAGCGCACTGACATCGGCCCACCATTGCGCCGCGGCATCCGCCGCCAGTGCGGGTACCGGCAGCGCCAGCAGGAAGCAGAAGACAACGGCGCGCGGTGAGGTAAACATCGTGATCCTGATCGGAGGTGACCTGTCGACCGTGCCATGCGGCCCAACAAGCTGCAAAGAGGCTAGACCTGACATTTCTGTTGCCGCCCTTAAAGTCGGCATGCTGGCGCGCATTTGGGCAAAAGTATTTTCGCGGGGCCACGTTGCACCTGCACAGTGCCACCGCTTTAATCCTTCCACGGCCCGGGAAGAATCGCGCGCCGCAAGCGCCGGAACAGGCGCAAGACGGGGTTTTCCAGGACGGGATCGGCAATCGTGCTGCGCTTGCAGCATATAACCAGCGTCTGGGAGACACTCTTTGACCGACCAACCGATAGCCCCCAGCCGGCGCTCCCTCCTCAACATGATCGGCCTCGCCGCGGGAACGACGGCGATGTACCACGCCATGACCCAGATGGCCCTGGCCGACACCTCGACCTTCAAGGGCCCCATCAAACTGTCGGCGCCGCCCGCCGGCGCATCGGTGCTGGTGCTGGGCGCGGGCATCGCCGGCATGGTCGCGGCCATGGAGCTGCGCGACGCCGGTTATAAAGTCACGGTGCTGGAATATAATGGCCGCCCCGGCGGCCGGAACTGGTCGCTCTATGGCGGCGACACCTATACCGAGCTGGGTGGCGCGACACAGCATGTGCAATTCGATCCGGGCCAGTACATCAATCCCGGTCCCTGGCGCCTGCCCTATCACCACCAGTGCATCCTGCATTACGTAAACCGTCTAGGCGTGGCGCTGGAGCCTTTCACCCAGGTCAACTACAACGCCTATGTCCACTCCACCACCGCTTTCGATGGCAAGCCGCAGCGCTATCGCACGGTGCAAGCCGACTTTTACGGCCAGGTCGCTGAACTGATGTCCAAGACCACCAAGCAGGGTGCGCTGGACCAGGATGTGACCAAGGAGGATCGCGCGATCCTGATCTCGGCGCTGAAGGAATGGGGCGCGCTGGACGCCAATGACAAATACGCCACGGGACTGGAAGCGGGCGAACGCCGCGGCTTTGCCAGCGATCCGGGCGGCGGGCTGAACAGCGTGGCCATCGCGGGCAAGCGGATCGAGATGGGCGATTTGCTCAAGTCCGGCCTGTGGTCGTCGATCGGCGCGGGCCTTGCCTATGACATGCAAAGCACGATCTTCCAGCCCAAGGGCGGCATGGGCCAGGTCGGCAAGGCCTTCGGCAAGGCGCTGGAGCCGCTGATCCAGTACAATT
>JBBQBL010000187.1:0-5142 GCA_038317805.1 Micropepsales bacterium | reverse complement strand
AATACTGGGCCAAGCACGATCTTACCGCCCATCGCCTGCCCGCCATCACCAAGATACTCACCGGCACGGTGCTGATGGTGCTGTCCTATGTGTTGATGCTGGTGGTGGACTGGCAATCGGGCGGCGCGCCGGTGGCGCCGATCTGGATCGTGGTCTTCTACCTGGTCATCACCCTGGCCGAATTATGCGTCTTTCCCATCGGCCTGGCCGAGATCAGCCAGCGCGCACCCAAGGAAGTCACCGGCGTGCTGATGGGGCTTTGGGTCTTCACCATGGGCTTTGGCAGCCTTTGCGCCGGCTGGCTGGGCGGCACATTGGCGGACGCGCCGAGCTGGCTGATCTTCGCGTTGCTGGCAGGCGGCGGCGCTATCAGTGCCGTGGTGCTGTTCGCGCTGGAACCGATGATCCGCCGCAGGCTGGCCTTACCGGGCTGATGGCTTTACCAGGCAGACGCTTGGCCATCCTTGCGATGATCACTGCCCGCCCGGTACATGCCATTGACCGGTTTCTGTGATGTGGGCGAGGGATCGGGCGCCCCTTCTTTCGGATCGGGGGTGAACAGGATGGCCTGGAAACCGCCCACGATCGCGCCGTTCACCGCCACAACCTTGTGCCCCATGGCCTTCAGCTTGGCGCCAACCAGTTCGTAAAGCGGCGATTCCATCGACAGCAGGTTCGGCACCTGCTCGTGGCGGAATCGCGCCATGTCGGTGGATGCCTGCAGGTTTGCGCCCAAATCCACCATGTTCACCACCATCTGGGCGTGACCTTGCGCCTGCATGTCACCGCCCATCAGCTGGAAGGCCATCCGCTGGCCGGAAGCATCATGCATCAGGAATGCCGCGGCCAAGGTGTTGAACGGCCGCTTGTGCGGGACGATGGCGTTGGGGCTTTTGGGGTCCAGGCTGAACAGACCGCCGCGATTGTGCAGGAAGAAGCCATAGCCCGGAACGGTGACGCCCGATCCGAAGGCGGAGAAATTGCTGTTCACCCACGACACCATATTGCCCCAGCGGTCGGCCGTGGACAGCACGATGGTATCGCCGGCGCCGTCGGCGCGGCCCGGACGGGTCACAGACGCCTTGGCCGGATCGATCTTGCCGCACAAGCTTTGCGCGTGACTGGCCGAGGTCAGCATCTTGACCTTGTCTTTCAGGCCGGGCGTGAAATTGGGATCGGCATTGACGGCGATCATGTCGGCATAGGCCAGCTTCTTGGCTTCCACCACCAAATGCCAGTAGCGCGCATCCTTGGGACCCAGGGACGCCAGCGTCTGCCCCGGATAAACCTTGGCGGTGCAGGCGGCCAGGATGTTCAGCATCTCGTTGGCGGCAAAGCCCTGGCTGGGCGGCGGCAGTTCGGCCAGCGTGAAGCCCTTATAGTCGCTCAAGACCGGCTCGACCCACTCGCCTTTGTAATCGGCCAGGTCCTGCAGGGTCATGGTGCCGCCCAGCGCCTTTTCCTTGGCGACAATGGCTTTGGCGATATCGCCCTTATAAAAGGCATCGCGTCCTTGCGCCTGCAGCAGGCGGAAGGCCTTAGCCAGATCCGGATTGCGGAAAATCTGTCCGGCCTTGGGCTGCTTGCCGTCGATATACCAGGCGCGAACGGAATCCGGATCGACCGCCGTGCAGCAATTGGCGGGATCCGACGGCACCGGGCCGATGGCATCAGGCAAACGCCAGTCGAACGCTGCGCGCTCGGCCAGCGGCACGCCCTGCTCGGCATAGGTGGCGGCAGGTTCCAGAACGTCCTTGAAGGTGCGCGTGCCGTACTTGTCCAGCACCTCCTGCCAGCCCCAGGCCGCGCCGGGCACGGTGGCGGCTAGAATGCCACGCAGGGGCATGCCGGAACCCGGACCCCAATTGGCGGGATCGGCGCGGTAGCCCTTGGAATTCAGGAAGGCAATGGTTTCGCCGCTGGGCGCCTTGCCGCTGGCATTCAGCACATGCAGCTTGTGATCCTTGGCGGTGTAAATAATCGCGAACAGATCGCCGCCCATCCCGACATTCATCGGCTCAATCAGATTGAGCACCGCGGCCGCGGCCACCGCCGCATCCACCGCATTGCCGCCCTTGCGCATGATCTCCAGACCCGCCTGCGCCGCCAAGGGCTGGCTTGTGGCGATGATGCCGTTGCGGCCCATCACTTCGGAGCGGCCCTGTGCCATCCAGCCATCGGCGCGGTCGCCGCGCAGCGCCGCACAGGCCGGCGGATTGGCTGCGCCGTCATTGCAGGTTGACGTGGCGAGCTGCGCATCGGCGGCCACCGCCGACAGACAAAGGCTTATGACCGCAAGCCCGATCCTGGTGTGCTTTTTCATGCCGACCCCCGCCGTCTTTGACCCGGTCTTTATAACCAAAACTCGTATATGCTGCCATGTCATGGGAAGGGGCAAATCGCCATGAAATCATTCTCGCGCCGCACCATGCTGGGCGCATTGGGAGCCACGGGGCTTGGTGGCCATGTCTGGGCGCAAAGCGGCGGCTGCCGCGACGGCTTTGGCCAGCCCAAATGCCCGTTGCCGATGGCCCAGGCGCTGGCGCCCATCAAACCGGTGTTCGCACCCACCGGCTGGAAAACGCTGGGCCTGGAAAGCTTCACCATTGACGTGGCGGACTACAAAAAGGACGCCGCCTTCTATGCCGCCCTGCTGGGCTGGACCCTGCGCGAGGATGACGGCAAACGCGCGGTGATGGATATCGGCGATATCGGCAGCTGCATCTTACGCGCCGCGCCGGCAGACAGTTTCGCCGCGGGTGGGCCGCGCGCCGCCATCCGCAACTTCGGCTGGGTGATCGACCAGTGGGACGCGAAGGCTGTCGCCGCCGCCTTGAAAGCACGCGGCATGACGCCCGTGCCCGACAACAAAGGCGCGTTTGAAAGTTTCTGGGTTTCGGACCCGGACGGCTGGCCACTGCAGATCTGCAATGCGCATGGCCTTTACGCCGCGCGGCGAAAACCGGCCGCTGTCAACCCGCTGCCCTCGCCCTTCGCGCCCACTGGCTGGAAGACTGTGTGGTTCGATCACTTCTCCTATCGCGGCAACAACTACAAGCGCAGCGCGTCCTTCTATGCCAACCTCCTGGGCTGGGAAGGCGCCTTTGATGAAGGCACCCAGGTGGAAATGATGGCCGGGGATGCGGGCGATGTGATCTGCCGCGGCCCCAATCCCTTTCTTGTGCAGAACCCGCCGACGGAAGCGGCGACCATCGATCATGTCTCTTACGGCATCGCGCCCTGGGATGTGGAGAAGGTGCGCGAGGCGCTGGAGGCGCGCGGGCTGCATACCGCCACCGACACCGCCACCGCCCATATCGGGCCGAACAATCAAAAGGTGAATGACGACATCTACCAGGCGGCCTATCAGAGCTATCACACCGACACGCCCGCCGGCTTCAGCCTGCAGATCAGCTGGGTGACGCGCGACAAAAGACTGGTGGGCGCCAATGCGGACAAACCCAAGGCCTTGCGGAAATATCCTACGCCCTGACCGGGCTGCAAAATCATTCCCCGCAGTGCCCACTTTTGGGGCAGTATCCGTTGGCCAACAGGGGAAGGAAACACAATGCGGAAAACCGCAGCTGCCGCAGCTTTGTTGCTGACGGCCACCGCCGCCCAGGCCGATATCACCGTCTTCACCTCCGGCGGCACCAATCCGGGTCTGCGCACCTTGGCCGCGTCCTGGACGGCCGAAACCGGCAAGAATGTCACCATTGTCGGCGGCACCGTCACCAGGGCGCATGACAATGTCAGGGATAAGACACCCGGAGATCTGGTGCTGCTGCCCCTGCCCGACCTGAAAGACGTTGCGGCCAATCTGAAGCCCGGCCCCTTCACATCCATCGGCCGCGCCAATTTCGGCCTGGCGATAAAGGCAGGCGCCCCGCATCCCGACATCTCGACCCTGCCGAAATTCATCGCCGTACTGCGCGCCGGCAGTGGCGTCGGCTTTACCGATCCCGCGCGCGGCAGCGCCGCCGGCAAGATGGTCGCTGAACTTTTGGCGCGTCCCGACTTTGCCGGCGTCAAGCCGGTGCCCATCGCCGGCACGCCCGGACAGGCCATTGCGCGCGACGGCGTCCAGTATGCGCTGGGCCCGATGTCGGAAGAGGTTACGGTTCCCGGCGTCGAGGTCGTGGGCGTGATGCCCAAGGAAGTGGAAATGCACTTCGACTATACCGGCGCGGTCACGGGCTATGCCGCCCAGCCTGCCGAAGCCGCCGCTTTCCTCGCCTATATCACCCGGCCCGACGCGCAAGCCGTGTGGAAGAGCACGGGGCTGGAGAAACTGCCTTAGGCCATGAACCGCGTCACCACGTTGCGCAGCAGGCGCGATATCGGGTTGTCGAAATTGTTCCAGGGCAGGCTGCCGCAGAATGTGATCGAGCCGGTGGAGAACACCGCGCCACCCTTGGCTGTTTCGAAATGCACCATGTCGGCGCGGATCAACGGATCGGGCGCGTTGCCGGGCAAGGCGTAGGCCACCGGCACCAGGAGATCTTCCAATGTGACACCGAAATGCGCCTGGTGGCCTTCGGAACGGGCGAGAAGGCGCGCGTTCGGCGGCGTGCCCAACACCGGATCGGCGCGGTCCAACTCGAAACCCGCAGCGCCGCCACCGGAAAAGCCAAACCCGCCGATGGTCTCTTCGTCCACACCATCGAATATCCAGGCCAGGTCGGGCGCATAGGAGTCCGGCATGCGCCGGTAGTAAGAGCCTTCAAAACGGCCTTGGGCGGTAAAGCCGACACCGACAAGGCTTTGCGGCGTGCGGTCCTGGCGCCGCCAAAGACCGCCATATCCGGCATCGAAGGCATGATAATATTCGCCCGGCTCCGCCGCCCAGGCGCGGGTACCGCTTTCGGTGCGGCGCAGTTCGAGCGTATCGGGCACCACGTTGGACACCGCGACGCGCCAGTAAAATCCGTTGCCGCCCATATAGGCGAGCCTGCCGCCTTCGCCCAAATAGTCGCGCACTGCGTTCAAGGTGCCAAGGCTTTGGTATTCCGGATGTGTCCCGGTGAGCACGCAAGCATAGCGCGATAGCAGCGACACACCTTCGCGCTCCAGGTTGTGGTCGGTGATAGCGTCCCAGGCGATGCCCATCGCGTCCAGCCAGGCGGCCAGATGCATGTCGGC
>JBBQBL010000186.1:0-5273 GCA_038317805.1 Micropepsales bacterium | reverse complement strand
TTTGTCATCACCAATCTCTTGATGGGCAAGCTGACGCCGGGCGCACGCATCGTCACCACCGCGTCCAACGCTCATCGCGGCGCCAAGCTGAATTTCGACGACCTGCAGTCGCGCCGCGGCTATATCGGCTTTCCGGTCTATTCCAGATCCAAGCTGGCCAACATCCTGTTCAACCGCGAACTGGCGCGGCGCGCCCCGCAAGGCGTCACCGCCAATGCGCTGCATCCCGGTTTTGTCGCCACCCGCTTTGGCGACAATTCGGGCGGGCTGATGCGCACGGTGCTGAAGGTGGCCAAGCCGATCGGCGCGATCTCGCCGGAAGAGGGCGCAAAAACTATCATCTATCTGGCATCTTCGCCGGATGTCGCCGGCGTGACGGGCGAATATTTCTTCGAGTGCAAGCCCACCACGCCGACGGCCGAAGCGCGCAATGACGCCGATGCCAAGCGGCTGTGGGAAATGTCGGAAGCGATCGCGGGGGTGCTGTGATTACCGAACATGGCCACAAGGTGGTCCAGGCCGTCCTGCTGTTTTTCTCGGTTTACATGCTGTGCGGCTTCGGCGTTTCCTGGCGCGACACCTTGCCCAGCGGCGTCATCAAGACCACGACCTACACGCTCTACCGCACCGTGCCGCCGCCGCCGGAAGGCCCGCGCTTCTGCACCTTCGTGACGGCCGGAAAATATGGCGCGGTCGGGCCGTGCAATTTCGTCCCGCCCTTTGTCTGGTGGCTGGAAAAGCGCTACCGGGAAAAGAATTATCGCATCACGCTGTGAAGACGGCGAGGCCGTTCTTCAGCGCGACTTTATCGGACGCCAGCAGTTTCAGCGCTTCGGGATAAAGCTTCAGCTCCACCGCCAACACGCGGTCGGCCAGCATCTGCGGCGTGTCATCGGGATGTACCGGAACCGTCGCCTGCGCGATCACCGGTCCGGCATCCAATTCCGGCACCACGAAATGCACGCTGGCGCCCGACAGCGCCTCGCGCGCCGCGATCACCCGCTCATGCACCTTGGTGCCCTTGTAGGCAGGCAGCAGGGACGGATGGATGTTGATCAGCTTGCCTTCCCAGCCGCGCACGAAACCGTCCGACAGGATGCGCATGAAGCCCGCCAGCACCACGATGTCGGGCTGGGCTGCGCGCAGCGCCACATCCATCTCGCCGTCAAAGGCTTCGCGGGTCTTGTCGTTGTGGGGAATGACCTGCGTGGCAATGCCGGCAGCGCGCGCCTTGTCCAGTCCGGGGGCGCCTTCGACGTTGGAAATGACCAGCGCGATTTGATAGCTGCCGTCCTGCGCCGCGATCAGGGCGGAAAGGTTGCTGCCGCGCCCGGAAATAAGGACGGCAACGCGCTTCAAAGCTTCAAGGCCCCGCGATATACGACCTTGGCTTCGCCGCTGCCGGGCACAAGCTTGCCGATCCGCACCGCGCGATCACCGGCTTCCTGGAAGGCGTCGATGACATGGCCGGCATTCTTTTCATCGGCCACCGCCACCATGCCGATGCCGCAGTTGAAGGTGCGCAGCATTTCGCTTTCGGAGATGGCGGCCTGTTTGGCCAGCCATTGGAACACCGGCAGCACGGTGATGGCGGAAAGGTCCACTTCCGCGTCCAGCCCTTCGGGCAGGCAGCGCGGCAGATTGTCGGTGATGCCGCCACCGGTGATGTGGGCCAAACCCTTCACGCCGCCGGTCTGCATGGCTTCCAGGGCGGCGCGCACATAAAGCCGGGTCGGCGTCAGCAGCGCTTCGCCCAGAGATTTGCCCGCGGCGAACGGCGCTGCGTCGCCCAGCGACAGGCCGCTTTTTTCCACCACCTTGCGCACCAGCGAATAGCCGTTGGAATGCACACCGGACGAGGCCACGCCGATCAGCACGTCGCCCGCCTTCATCGCACCCAGCTTGGGCAGGATGGCGTCCCGTTCCACCGCGCCCACCGCGAAGCCGGCCAGGTCGAAATCGCCCTTGGCATACAGGCCCGGCATCTCGGCGGTCTCGCCGCCGATCAGGGCGCAGCCCGATTCCCTGCAGGCGCGCGCGATGCCTTCCACTGTCACCGCGGCCGCCTCCACGTCCAGCTTGCCGGTGGCGTAATAGTCCAGGAAGAAAAGCGGCTCGGCGCCCTGCACCACGATGTCGTTGACGCACATGGCGACCAGGTCCTGGCCGATATTCTCGAAGCGCTTGGTATCGATCGCCAGTTTCAGTTTGGTGCCGACCCCGTCGGTGCCCGACACCAGGATGGGATCCTTGAAGCCGGCCGCTTTCAGGTCGAACAGCCCGCCAAAGCCGCCCAGGTCGGCATCGGCGCCGCGGCGGCGGGTGGATTTGGCGGCCGGACCGATGCGGTCGACCAGCGCCTCGCCGGCGTCGATATCCACGCCGGCGTCTTTATAGGTCAGGCCTTTTTCGGGATCGGAATTGTTGGAAGACATGGGCTTTCGTTTAAGGGCAGGGTGGGACAGGCGCAAGACGGCCCTGGCGGCTGCACACAGGACCGGGATTTTTCCTGTCTTGGCATGTATTTAGGTGCCTTCCTCCGGTCACCATCGGCCGGTATAGTCACGCCGCTTAACACAGGCTGTCCATGACCGTTCGCGCACTCTTCTTCTTTGCCGCTGCCCTTCTGCTGGCGGTTCCCGCTTCAGCCCAGGATTCGCTCTATACGGTTTCCGGTGTCCATGTGGATGCCGGCGCGGCCTCCACCACCGAGGCGTTCAATGCCGCCATCATCCAGGGCCGCGGCCGGGCGTTCCAGATTCTTTTCCGCCGCCTGACCCGCCAGGCCGACTGGGCCAAGCAGCCGGCGCTGGATGCCCAGACCCTGGTGCGCATGGGGCGCGGCTATACCGTCGCCAATGAGCGGCGCTCCACCACCCGCTACGTCGCCGACGTCACCTATATGTTCAACCCCGATGCGGTGGCGCGTGCGCTGCGCGCCGCCCAGATCGCCTATTCCCAGGCGCCGGTGCGCCGCATCCTGGTGATCCCCATGTCGCCCAATGTCAGCCATGGCCCCTGGGCCAGCGCGCTGCAGGCACCTGCCTTCAAGGATTCGCTGGTGCCTTTCACCGTGTCGGCCCCCGAAGACGATGCATCTCTGGCGGCGCTGAATTTCGATGCCGCCACCTGGAATGATGTTTCGGCCGTGGCGATCAAGAACCATGTCAGCGAAGTCGGGCTGGTGCAGGCCTTCTATGCCAACGGCAAGATGACGGTGAATATCCGCCGCCTGGGTGCGGGCGAACAGCCGTCCAAGACCACCGTGGACGTTCCCATGTTGCAGACGGTGGGTACCACCTATCCGGCGGCGGCCCAGGCCGCGGTGCGCGCCATGGAAGATTTGTGGAAGACGCGCAGCGCCATCGATTTTTCCCAGCGCGGAAAGCTGACCGCCGATGTGCGCATCGCCAGCCTGGAACAATGGGGCGAGATCCAGACCGCACTGTCCGGCATCGGCAATGTCACCGGCGTGACGGTGACCGCGATGAACATCAATTATGCCCGCATCAATCTCGCCTATATGGGCGGCGTCGATCAGTTGCGTGAGGCTGTGGGGGCTGCGGGGCTGACCCTGACCAACCGCGGCGGGCAATGGATGCTCGCCAAATCGCAATGATCCGCCATGTGCCGAACCTGCTTTCGGCATTGCGGCTGCTGGCCGCGCTCTTGGCGGCCTGGCTGATTCATGCCGGCCATGACACCGTCGCCCTCCTGGTGTTCACCGCGGCGGGCGCCTCCGACGGGCTGGACGGTTTCATCGCCCGGCGCTGGGGCGTGACATCGGACTTCGGCGCATGGCTGGATCCGGCCGCAGACAAGCTTTTGATGTTGCTGTGTCTGGTCGCGCTGTGCGCCGTCAGCGTGGTGCCGCCCTGGCTGCTGGTGCTGGTCGTGACGCGCGACTTTGCCATTGCCGCGGGCTGGCTGATGATCAAGCTGCTGGGCCTGCCGTTCAGGACCCAGGCGCTGTTCCTGGGCAAACTCTCCACCGTGTTCCAGATTCTCTATATCCTTGCCGCGCTGATCCTGCTGGCCTTCGATCTGGATGCACCGCGCCTGATGCTGGCGGCGGCCTGGATTTGTGCGGGCGCCACCATCCTGTCGGCCATTGCCTATGCCGGCGTGTTTCTGGGCGCCATGCGTTCGGGCAGGCACGTGGCCCCGTGAGGATGTCGTGACGCAGCTTGTTCTTCCGCTGGAAGTGCGCAGTGCCCAGGGCCGCGCCGACTTCATTGTCGCGCCCGGCAATGAACGCGCCGTCGCTTTCATCGATTCCTTTCCGAACTGGTCGGCGCCGGCAGCAGCGCTGTACGGGCCCGCGGCCAGCGGCAAATCCCATCTCGCCGCGGTGTGGGCACAGAAGGCCGGCGCGGCGGTGATCGATGCCGCCGATTTGAAGAGCGGGATTCCCGATGGTCCCATGGTGGTGGAGAATGTAGGAGCGGGAGCGGCGGAAGCGCCGCTGTTCGCGCTGCTGGAAAGGGGCGCGCCGTTGCTGCTGACCTCGCTGGCGCCGCCTCCCGACTGGCCCTTCACGCTGCCCGACCTGGTCTCGCGCACCCGTGCAATGCTGGCCTTCGCCTTGTGGGCGCCGGACGATGCCCTGCTGATGGGCTTGGCCGTGAAGCTGTTCGCCGACCGCCAGCTGGCCGTGCCGGAAGCTGTGGTGGCCCACATGATCCGCAGCCTGGAGCGGTCGCCGGGCGCCATCCGCGATTTCGTGGCCCGGGCGGATGCTGCCGCGCTGGAAACCAAGCGCCCGGTAAACTTGAGCCTTATCAAGGACTTGCTGGAAGGCCCGCCCCAGCCGCGTCTGCTTTAACACTCTTTGTCATGACAATTTCACGGTTGGGGGACTAGGCTGAGGCATGTCCACCCACAATCCGATCCAGCCCCTCGCCGTGGCCAACGAGGATGACCCCGGCGATTCCGCCGTCTCTACCGAAGACGTGGTCTCCCTGGCGCGCCAGGGCGAGAACCATTCCTTTGACCCGGCCTCGCCGAACCGTTTCGTCAATCGCGAACTGAGCTGGCTGGCCTTCAACCGCCGCGTGATTGAAGAGGCGCTCAACCGCCGCCACCCCTTGTTCGAGCGGGTGCGGTTTCTTTCCATCTCAGCGTCCAACCTGGACGAGTTCTACATGGTGCGCGTCGCCGGCCTGATGGGCATGGTGCGCGAGGGTATCACCACGGCCAGCGCCGACGGCATGATGCCGGCCCAGCAGCTGGCCAAGGTGGATGAAACCGCTCGCGCCCTGATCGCCGACCAG
>JBBQBL010000185.1:0-5286 GCA_038317805.1 Micropepsales bacterium | reverse complement strand
ATGCCGCCGGAGCGCATGGAATCGATGGCCAGGTTGAGCGCGGGGAAACGGTCATGGGCGGGCGGATGGAAGACCAGGGTGCCCAGCGCGGCCAGATCCAGCCGGCGCGAGGGCGACGGAATGCGGCGCGGCCAGCCCAGCGCATGGGCGATGGGCGTGCGCATGTCCGGCGCCGACAGATGCGCCATGGTGGTGCCGTCCTCGTAGGACACAAGGCAATGCACGATGGATTGGGGATGCACCACCACCGCCAGCTTTTCCGGCGGCAGGGCAAAGAGGAAATGCGCTTCGATCAGTTCCAACCCCTTGTTCATCAAGGTAGCGCTGTCGAGGGATATCTTGCGGCCCATCGCCCAATTGGGATGGGCGACCGCCTCTTCCACCGTGGCGGCGCGCATGCGCTCCAGGCTCCATTCGCGGAACGGCCCGCCCGAGGCGGTGATCGTGACCAGGTCCGCCTCGGAGGCATCGCCTGAACCCAGCACCTGGAAGATGGCATTATGCTCGCTGTCCACCGGCAGCACGGAGGCGCCGGACTTTTCCATGGCGTCGCGGAACACCGCGCCGGCCGCCTCCACGCATACCTTGTAGGCCAGCGCCACCACCACGCCGCGGCGGATGGCGGCCAGCGCCGGCTCGATCGCCGCCGCGCCCATGATCGCCACCATCACAAAATCGGACGGGCGGCCAGCGGCCTCGATCACGGCGGCGCGGCCGGCGGCCGGTTCCACGCCGGTGCCGGCAAGACCGGCCTTCAGTTCGGCCAGACATTTTTCGTCGCCGATCACCGCCAGCTTCGGCTTCATCGCCTTGGCCTGCTCGATCAGCAGTTTCACATTGTTGCCGGCGGTCAGCGCCGTGATCGGCATGGAATCGGCGCCATGGAGCCTGCGCACATGGGCGATCACATCCAGCGTGTTGACGCCGATGGAGCCGGTGGAGCCCAGCACCGTGACCTTGCGCGCCAGGACGTCTTCCATCGGCGGCAATTCGTCAAAAATCTTGGTGGCCGCAATTGCCTTCACACATGGCCCCCGAACAGCGGATTGAGATTTAGCCCGAACACCAGCAGCGCCAGCACACAGCTTGCGGCGAACATGGAATCCATGCGGTCCAGCACGCCGCCATGCCCGGGGATCAGTCCGCCGGAATCCTTGGTGCCGAAGCGGCGCTTGACCAGGCTTTCGAACAGATCGCCGCCATGGGCGGCGAAGCTGAAGACGAAGGCATACGCCATCGCCAGCAGCGCGTTGAAACCGAAAAAGGCAATATAGGCTGCGAACACCACCGCCGCGGTGATGCTGCCGCCTATCGTGCCGGCCCAGGTCTTGCCGGGAGATATCCGCGGCGCGATCTTCCTGCCGCCGATCAGCTTGCCGAACACCAGCGCGCCGGTATCGGTGGCCCACACGATCAGGAACAGGCCCAGCACCACCAGCGCGCCTTGCGCCGGGAAAACCCGCAACCCCACCAGCGCCAGAGACGGCAGGCCGATGTAAAGCACCCCGCCCGCATGCCAGAGCGGATTGTCCTTGCGCTGCTGCGCCAACACATAAGCGGCGGCGGTACCGATGGCGAGAAACGCGAAGGCCGCCGGCACCCCCCGCAGCACCAGGGCAGTGACGGCGCAGGCGATGGACGCGACGGTGATGATGGTCTGGATGTGGATGGGCTGATGGTCCGCGACCGCGCGTTGGGCGGGACTGCGCACCAGCCGATGCCATTCGCGGGCCGCCAGCAGGGCCACGACCACGGTGACGGCGGCAAACCACTGGGCGCTGTAGAACACCAGCGCAATGGCGACGATCGCCAGGAAGATGCCGAACAGCACGCGCAGGAAGGTCTCGCTTCCGCTGCGCAGGATATTGCCGGGATGGGACTGCGTCATGCTCACGCCACGGCTTCCGAATCCAGCGCACCGAAGCGGCGGTCGCGGGCGGCGAACTGCTCCAGCGCAGCGGTCAAAGCTGCGCGGTCGAAATCCGGCCACAGCGTGTCCAGGAACAACAGTTCGGCATAGGCCGACTGCCACAGCAGGAAGTTGGACAGCCGGTGCTCGCCGCTGGTGCGGATCACCAGGTCCGGTTCGGGCAATGCGCTGGTGAACAGGCGCGAGGCGAACAATTCTGGGGTGATGGTTTCCGGATCCAGCCGCCCGTCCTTGGCGGCACGGGCTAGCTCCTGCACGGCGGCGACGATCTCTTCCTTGCCGCCATAATCAAAGGCGAAGGTCAGGTTCATGCCGGTGTTCTTGGCGGTGCGGCTTTCCGAATCCTGGATCATCTGCTGGATGTCGGAGGCGACACGGCCGCGATGGCCAATGATCCGCATGCGGACGTTACGCTCGACCAGCTCGTCCATGTCGCTGCGGAAATAGGCGCGAAACAGCCCCATCAGCGCGCCCACTTCGGTCTTGGGGCGCTTCCAGTTCTCGGAAGAGAAGGCGAACAGGGTCAGGTTCTCCAGCCCCATGTCGCAGCCGGCGCGCACCGTCTCACGCACCGCGCTCATGCCGGCATAATGCCCGGCCTCGCGCGGCAGGTAGCGCTTCTTCGCCCAGCGTCCATTGCCGTCCATGATGATGGCGACATGCTTGGGAAGGTGCGAGGGCGTTTTCTCCGGCACTCTGATCAGACCTGCATGATTTCCTGCTCCTTGTTATGGAGCGCTGCATCAATGGTTTTTATGTGGTCATCTGTGAGCTTTTGCAGCTCATCGGCCCTGGTGTGCTGGTCGTCCTGGCTGATCTTGCCGTCCTTCTCCAGTTTCTTGAGCAGGTCGTTGCCGTCGCGGCGCACGTTGCGCACCGCGATGCGGGCGGCTTCGGCATATTTCGCGGCCAGCTTGGACAGTTCCTTGCGGCGTTCCTGGTTCAGTTCCGGCAGCGGGATGCGCAGCAGCTGGCCGTCCATCTGCGGATTCAGGCCCAGGCCGGCATCGCGGATCGCCTTGTCCACCGCCTTGGCCAGGCTCTTGTCCCACACCTGCACGGTGATCATGCGGGCTTCGGGCGTGCCGATGGAGCCGACCTGGCTGATCGGCACCGAGTTGCCATAGGCCTCCACCTTGACCGGATCGAGCAGGGCCGCGCTGGCGCGGCCGGTGCGCAGACCCGACAATTCGGTCTTGAGGGTGCCGATGGCGCCGTTCATGCGGCGGTCTAGTTCGTCCTTGTTGTAGGCATCAGCCATGTCGTCGCTCCGTCCCCCCAAAAACGCTATTGAGTCAGATTACCCTAAGACCCCGGCCCCGCTTCATTTTTCTTCGATAATGGTTGCCCGGCCTTCGCCCCGCAGCACCTTGGCCAGGGCGCCGGGTTCGGACAGGGCAAACACCAGGATCGGGATGCGATTTTCGCGCGAAAGCGAGATCGCCGCCGCATCCATAACCTGAAGATTTTGGGCTAACACCTCGTGATAACTCAGAGAATCATATCGCTTGGCATCCGGGAACTTCTTGGGATCGGCGCTATAGACCCCGTCCACCTGGGTGGCCTTGAGCATGGCGTCGCAGGACATTTCGGCCGCCCGCAGGGCCGCCGCCGTGTCGGTGGTGAAGAAGGGGTTGCCGGTCCCGGCCCCGAAGATCACCACCCGGCCCTTTTCCATGTGCCGGATGGCCCGGCGGCGGACATAGGGTTCGCAGACATTGTTCATGGCGATGGCCGACTGGACGCGGGAAGTGAGCCCCACCCGCTCCATGCCCGCCTGCAGCGCCAGGGCGTTCATCACCGTGGCCAGCATGCCCATGTAATCGGCGGTGGAACGGTCGATGCCCTTGGCCGACCCGGCCAGGCCGCGGAAGATATTGCCCCCGCCCACTACCATGCAGATTTCGGTGCCGGCTTCGTGGGCCTCCTTCACATCGCGGGCGATACGGTCGACCACATCGATGTTGATGCCGAAGGCGTCGTTCCCCATCAACGCCTCGCCGGAAACCTTGAGCAGGATCCGGCGGTATTTTGGCGCTGACGGCATAACGTTGAACCTTCCGATTAGCGGGTGCCTGCCATCTGGGCGACTTCGTCGGCGAAGTCGGCGTCGGCCTTCTCGATACCCTCGCCCACCTTGAAGCGGACAAAGCCTTCGATCTCGACCGGCGCGCCAAGATCCTTGGAGGCCTTCTCGATCAGCTTGGCGATCGGGGTCTCACCGTCCAGCATGTAGATCTGCTGCAGCAGTACCACTTCTTCGTAGTACTTGCGCATGCGGCCTTCCATCATCTTTTCGACGACGGCTTCGGGCTTGCCCGATTGCAGCGCGATGTCCTTCTGGACATTGTATTCGCGTTCGACGACCGCCTTGTCGAGATGCTCCTTGGTCAGCGCCAGAGGGGCGGCGGCCGCGACATGCATGGCCAGCTGCTTGGCCAGGGCCGACAGCTTGTCCTTGTCCGCGGTGGACTTCAGGCCCACCAGCACGCCGATATTGCCCAGTTCGGGCGAGGAGGCGTTGTGGACATAGGCGGCGACCACGCCGGGATTGACGCTCAGCGCGGCGGCGCGGCGCACCGACATGTTCTCGCCGATCTTGGCGACCAGTTCGGTCAGCGTCTGCTGCACATTGGACGAACCCATCGGGTGCGCCAGCAGCTTTTCCAGGTTGCCGCCTTCCTTCAGCGCCAGCTTGGAAGCGTCCTTCACGAAGGTCTTGAACTCGTCATTCTTGGCGACGAAGTCGGTTTCGGCATTCACTTCCAGCAGAACGCCGGTATTGGCGTCCACGGCGACACCCACCAGGCCTTCGGCGGCGGCGCGGCCGGCCTTCTTGGCGGCCTTGGAAATGCCCTTCTTGCGCAGCCAGTCGATGGCCGCTTCCATGTCCCCGTTGTTTTCGGTCAGGGCATTCTTGCAGTCCATCATGCCCGCGCCGGTCTTGTCGCGCAGGTCCTTCACCATGGAAGCGGTGATGTTCGACATTGCAGTCTCCATTCAGGCCCGCACGCCTTTTGAGGGCGCGCGGGCGTCAATCGTATGAAAGTTAAGCGGTCGCCGGTTCGGCTTCGACCGGCTGCGGGCCGGCGTCGACGATATCCTCGGCCGCGCCCAGGTCCACGCCGGCATCGGTCGCACCCTGGCCCAGGCCGTCGATCACGGCACGGGCCGCCAGGTCGCAATACAGCGCGATGGCGCGGGCGGCGTCGTCATTGCCGGGAATCGGGAAGGCGATGCCGTCCGGATCGGAGTTGGAATCCAGCACCGCCATGACCGGGATGCCCAGCTTCTTGGCTTCGGCAATGGCGATGGCTTCCTTGTTGGTGTCGACCACGAACAGCAGGTTGGGAACG
>JBBQBL010000184.1:0-5329 GCA_038317805.1 Micropepsales bacterium | reverse complement strand
GCTGCAACTGGAAGCAGTGCATGGCTGGCGATCCGTCTTTTACGTGACCGGCATTGGCGGGCTGGTTTGGGGTTTTGTGTGGTGGCTTTTCTACCGCAATCCGCGCGAGTCCCGCGCCAATGCGGCGGAAGTCGAATTGATCTCGTCGGGCGGCGGGCTGGTCGATCTGGGCTCGGACAGCAAGACAAAGCGTCCCTTCAGCTGGGACGACATGTTCACCGTGTTCAAGTACCGCAAATTGTGGGGCGTCTATATCGGCCAGTTTGCCGTCACCTCTTGCCAGTGGTTTTTCCTCACCTGGTTTCCCACCTACCTGATCACCTATCGCCACCTCAGCGTACCCAAGACCCCGCTTTATGTGGCGATACCCTTTCTGGCCGCTTTTGTCGGTGTGCAACTGGCGGGCTTTGCCTCAGACCGCATGTTGCGCAGCGGCCTCAGCCTTGGCGTGGCCCGCAAGACACCGATCATTATCGGGCTGTTCCTGTCGGCCAGCATTGTGGGCGCCAATTTCGTCGACAGCCCCGAAGCGGTGATCGCCTTCATGGCGCTGGCGTTCTTCGGTAATGGCCTGGCCAGCATTGGCTGGTCGTTGATAAGCCATGTGGCGCCGCGCCACCTGATCGGCCTGACCGGCGGCACCTTCAACTGCATCTCCAACCTGTCGGGCATCTCAACGCCGCTGGTGTTCGGATACCTCGCGCAAACAGGTCACATCGCGGTGGGATTTGTCTATGTCTCCACCATCGCGGTTATCGGCGCGCTGTCTTACATCCTGGTCATCGGCAAGCTGGAACGCGTCGAGTAGTTTTTAATGGTCGCGCGTCGCCTACGCTGCCGCTAACGACCCCTTCGCTTCGCTACGGGTCGCCGGTCGCTCCGAGCTACCAACGATAATAAGGATCGCGCGGCGGCTGCCAGCCATAACGGGGCGCGGGATATTCGCGCCAAGCCTGATCTCTCCAGCCGGGCGGCGGGCCATAGCTGCGCGGCGCGTAATAGTCGCGGTCGTCATAATCGCGGTTGCGGATCTGGGTATAGCGCGGACGCGGCGGCGGCGGGGCCTCTTCCACTTCGGTGGCATAGGATGGCGCGGCATCATCCTCGTCGTCATCGCGCGCCTCTTCCCGATCGCGAGCATCCATCACCCGGTCCGCCGGTGGCGCGCTGCGTTCCTCATACCGGTACGGAATGGCCGGCAGGCTGTGGGCGGGCACACCGCCGATTTCCGCCGGCCGCGCATCGGCAACCTTCATGGCTGCTACGGGCCTGGCCGCCACGTCCACCGGCGGCTTCACGTCTGCCTTGGCCATCACCGGCTGGGGCCTGGATTCAATGCAGATATTGCCAAGGCCGGTATCGGCCGACTTGGCATCGACAAAGCTCATCAGGCTGCCGCGATGGGCCAGCACGCCGGTGAACAGGGCATGGGCGTCGGCGCAGAAGGATTTGGCATCGCGCGCCTGCTCCAGGGCCGACAGATTGGCCGCCTTGGTCTTGAAGGTGTCATAGCCGGCTTCGCCATGCTCGCCGCCGCGCCGCACAAAGAACGCCTTCAACGTGGCGTCCGAGGATTGCAGCTCGCTGCGATAGGCCATCACGAAGCGGTTATAGGCGCTGGCTTCATGACATTGCAGGGCGGCGACCATCAGTTCCTGCTGCATCACCGCGGTTTTGAGGGCGCCAGCATCGCTGCGCGAAGCGCAGCCGGCGGCCAAGGCGGGCCCCGCCAGCGAAAGCTCCAAAGCCAAAAGTGCGATTGTTGCCGAAGCGGTTTTCCACATGGGTGTTTTCCTCAGTTGGATGCCGTGCGGGTGCGTTCGCAGCGCCCGGCGGGGGGTTCGAAATGATCCAGATGCGCCACCACTTCGCCCGCGCCGCCGCCACAGGCGATCCAGCGGAAGCTGTGGGTGGCGTCCTTGTCCTTGAGGCTCATGTCCGCCATCAGGGCGCCGAAGCCGCCGGCCGCGACGCTGCCCGCCACACTGGTGGTGACGGTGTCATTGCTGCCGCAGGCGCTGAGATTGTCGCTGCCGCCCGCCATGCAATAGGCGAACTGCACCGCAAAACCGCAGGAATTGCGAAAGCCCCAATGGCTGCCGTCGCTGTCCACTTTCAGGCAGTTGCCCGCGTCCTTCTTGTCACCGGACGGCGCAGGCGGCGCGACCATCGCCACCGTCGTGCTGGGCACGGCGATTCCGCTGTCGATGGTGTGGACCTCGGACGACTTCACAGACACCGTCTCCAGGCCCCCCTTAACAGAAGAAGAGGGCTGGTAATCACCGATGCGGTAGGACGCCTTGGCCATGCGCGCCGGCACTTTCGCGGCGGCACGGCGTTCCGGCTTGGCCTTGCCGGACGGCGCGGTCGGCGCCGCCGATGCCACGGGTGGAATGACCGGCGCGGATGGCGCGATGTTCGCCGCTTGCGGCTTGGGCGCGGCGGCGCAGCCTTCGCTGGCATCGCTGGCCGCCACCGGCAGGCCCAGCTTGCTGGCATAGGCATTCAGCGCTGATTTCTTTTCGCCGTCGCTGAAGGTATGGCCGGCGGGATACCAGGCGCGGCATGACGGTCCCGCATCCCCATCCAGCGCCATCTGCACGCCGCCCTCGGCACTGGCCGCCAGCATGGCGGAGCGGCCATCGGAATAGCGGATCTCCACACCCTTGCCTGTCAGGCGGAAAAAGCCGGTGACACTGGAGCCTGCGGCGGTGGCGTCGCTGTCTTCCACCACCGTGCCCATGCGGTCGGTCATGAAGGTGAAGGTGGTCTTGCGCGCGGTGCCTTCGACCGGAACCACCTGCAACTCCATGCCGCCTTCGATCAGGTTCAGGGCGATGGAAGAACCATCCACCCCGGTCAGGGTTTTTCCGGCCACGCTGCCGAACGGCGCCTTGGAGGTATCGATCTTGGCCGGGGCTTTGGTGTCGGCCGCCTTGATCAGCTTGCCGTCGGCGAAAGTGCCGGCAAGCTTGGTGCCATCGGGATGAAACAGCTCGCCCATGCCGTTGGGCTTGTCGTCCCTCCAGTCGCCGGCATAGCGCTCGCCATTGGCGCGGCGCAGGACGCCGAAGCCGATCATCTTGCCGTCGGCCCACTGGCCTTCGAAGCGGTCGGATGTGTCGGTGGTGAGGATGCCCGCGCCCTGGAAACGTCCGCCCACGGTTTCGCCGTCATAGCTCCAGCCCGCCCCCCAGCGGGTGATGACATGACCATCGGGGATCACGCCGTGCTGGAAATTGGCGGTGAAGCTTTGGCTCTGCCCGTCATGGGTGAAGGTGGCGGTGCCCAGCCCTTCGGCATAGCCATCCACGCACGGCCCGGTCCAGCTCACCGTGTCGCCGGCCGCTGCACCGGCGCTGTACAGCGAACAGGCGCCGTCCTTCAGCCATTGTCCCGTGGAACTTTCGTCCGCCGAAGCGGCCAGCAGGCCGCAGTTCAGCAAGGCGGCGGCCAGCGCGGCCTTCGCGATCCCCGACATCGTTTTTCTCTGTTCCGATGAGCCCAGCCCCACGCCGCGCTCTTACAACACAGGCTGCGCCGAATATTTTTCTATTCAAGCGCGCTGGCGCAAACCGGCAAACGAGTCCTTTACATCTGAAATGAAAGTCCACGCACCCAGAGAAATGCCCGTTTTTTCGGTGCCAAATCGAACGCGCCGTTCATCGAACTGTTCATCTGGGGTTCATCTACCTGAACAGGTTCCGCGTCGTTCATCTGAGGTTCATCCAGATGACCCGCCTGGGCGCGAATGCGGGACAAAAAAAGAGCGCCGCACGTTGGCGGCGCTCTTGTGATTGCATGCCGCAGAAATCAGACCACGTGCTGCTCGGCCTGGATCAATCCGCGGATATAGCCGAACTCGAAGGCAAAGTTTTCGTTGGTGCCCCATTCGGCATTCTCGCCCACCACCTTGGGGGCATGGTCGGGCATCAAGAGGTCTTCATAGCCGACTTCGCGATAGACCTTCAGCGCCTTGACGAAATCGACATCGCCTTCGTCCGGGAACATCTCGGCGACGAAATCGTCGCGGTGGCCGCGGATGTTGCGGAAATGGACGTTGAAGATCTTCTTGCGGCTGCCAAACCAGCGGATCACATCGCCGATCTCGGCATTGGGGTTCTGCAGGTCTTCCGACACGGTACCCTGGCAGAAGTTCAGGCCGTGATAGGGGCTCTCCTTGTAGCTGACGAACTGCTTCAGCCCGTCAATGGTGCCCAGCACGGTGTGAATGCCGCGATACCCTTCCGGCGGCATGCCCGGATCGTTGGGATGGCAGGCGATGCGCACCTTGTACTCATTGGCCACCGGCACGATGTGATCCAGGAAGTAATGGATGCGCTCCCAGAAGGCGTCTTCATTGACGACGCCCGCCTTGGTCAGCGGCGGGTTCTTGGCCTGGGCGTCCTTGAAATTCCACTTGTTGTAGACGGTGTCGCCGCGGCCCGGCACTTCCTCGGACCGCACCACGCCCAGGATGGACATATTGTATTTCAGGGTGCGAATGCCGGTCGCGGCGCAGGTGCGGATATGGTTCTGGAACGCCTCGATCTCGCGCGACCGTTCCGGTTCCTTGCCCAGCATGATGCCGGGATTCTTCTCCCGGTCGATCAGCGAGGAGGTCAGCAGCACACTGTCCACCAGCTCCACCTTCACCTTGTGCTTGTCGGCGATGTCCAGCATCACCTTCATCTCGTCGGGTGTGGGATACAGGCGGGTGGGATCGGCGATCTTGGGGCTGGTGCAGATGGCGTCCACGCCGAACCGCGCCACCCAGGCGGCAGTGCGGTCGGTCAGGGCGCCGAACTGGTGACCCAGCCGCGCCTTCAGCGGCGGCAGCTTGCCGCCGGCCTTCTTAGGCGCGGCATCGGCGGCGGGCACGCTGCCCGCGGCAACGGCGGCGGCACCTGCGCCGGTAACAGAAAAGAATTTGCGGCGATCCATTGAAGCGTCTCCTGGTTGGTCTAGTGCGAAACCGGTTTCAGCCCGGCTTTGATACTGGCGTCGTGTCCCCTGGTGCCGCGAAGGTCGTCCAGCATCGCCTGCGCGTCCATTGCATTCTGCGCATCGTTGGTGATGGCAGCGGTATAGATGGTGGTCATTTGCAGTTCGTCCGGCAGCGGCCAGACCGTCACACCGGGGTTGGGCAGCATCTCGCTGATCAGGGTGACGCCGTATTGGGCTTGCCCGCGCGCCACCGCGTCGGCCACGCCGGTTCCATTGGGCTTGAGCACCGCCTTGGCGCGCACCTCCTGGCCCACACCCAACTTGTCGGCCTGGGAGAGGAAGAACACCCCGGTGATGCCGCCCGACGCCGGATCGACATAGG
>JBBQBL010000183.1:0-5332 GCA_038317805.1 Micropepsales bacterium | reverse complement strand
ACGGCGGAGGGGGAGGGATCGCAGCCGGCAACCTGCCAGCCCTGCCGGCGGAACTGGTGTAGCATCTCGCCCGAGGCACAGCCGATTTCATAGGCGCTGCCGGGCGCAAGCCCGATATCGGACACCAGAGACAGAAAGCGTTTGGCATGGCGCGCGGGCGGGGCGGCGCGCAAGGCGGCGGGCGCGCCGAACAGTTCATACGTGGCGATGCTCTGATAGTGATGGGCCATGACTGTGGGAGACACCGGCGGCCATTGCTGCAAATGACCGCAGGCCTTGCAGACGCAAAAGCTGATGTCACACGGCGTGTCGCGATTCAGCAGCGCCAGGGATTGTGTCTGGATGACGTCCCGGTCGCCGCTCTTGCACAGCGCGCAAACTTCCATGTCGGAAGTGGGCATGTCAGGACGCGGCGAAGGCCGCCAGGTCGCCGGCGAAGCGCGGCATCACCGCATCCCAGTCGCCGAACTTTTCCGGCCAGTAGACGCGGGTGTTGGCGTACCAGGGATATTGCGCGGTGCCCAGCTGCGGCCAGCCCAGGCCGACCGACAGATACCAGACTTCGGCGCCGACGCTGGCGGCGGTATGGGCCGCGGCGGTGGGGGCGGAGATGACGAGGTCCAGCGCGCGGCACAGCGCGGCGGTGCCGTCGATATCGTCCTTCAAATCCAGGCCTTCCACGGAATGGACCTTGACGCCGAACTTTTCCTCGGCGCGGGCGATGTCCGGCGCGCTGTCGCCATATTGCAGGTTGATGAAGGTGATGCCGGGGGTTTTGAGCAGGTCGCCCCAGGCGTCGATGGGCGAGAAATACTTGGCGCGCTTGCCGGTCATCAACATGGAGCGCCAGCAGATGCCGACCTTCTTGCCGGGCAGGGCGGCGAGCTTTTCCTTGGATTCCGCCACGCGCTTGTCGTCGGGGAACAGGAACTGCTTGTGCGGAAAATCGGACAGCGACTTGCGGTAATATTGCAGGGCGCTGCCCATCGGCGCCCAATAGTCGGGCAGGTTGTCCTTGGAGGCGAACGGGATGAGGCGCAGCGCCTTGTTGCCATTGTCGTCGATCAGCGTGCGATCGTCATAGGTGCCGACCTCGGCATTGGGGAAGGAGCGCTGGTAGAGCGGGATCATGCGCGGATCGACGCAGATCTGCAGCTTGCCCGTCTCGCCCACCGCCTTGTACGCGTCAGGCAGGATGGTGGAAAACATGATTTCGTCGCCCAGCCCCTGTTCGCCGACCAGCAGCAGCTTCTTGCCGCGCACGTCTTCGCCGTTCCAGCGGGGCGCGTTGATGATGTGGTGGAAATAGCAGCGGAAACGCTCGTTGTTGCGGATTTCGTATTCGCGAAAGCCTTCCTCGATCTTGCCCAGCCCGATCAGGCAGATGCTGCGCGAGTGGAGTGTCTCAATGCGCTCGGCCGGATCGGTCACCAGCTCCAGCGCCCGGTCATAGGACACCAGCGCCTTATCCATCTGCGACAGATGTTGGTAGGCGAAACCCAGATTGTGATAGGCGCGGGCGAAGCTGGGCGCCAGGCGCGCGGCTTCCTCGTAGAACACCAGGCTTTCATCGGCGCGGCTGTTCTCGGCCAGAACGGTGGCCAGCGAATTCCACAGCATGGCTTCTTCGGGCATGCGGTACAGCGCGGCGCGCAAGGTCTCGATGGCTTCGTCCACATTGCCCATATCGCCCTGGACGCTGCCCAGATTGTTGTAGCCGAGCGGGGAGTCCGGGCAGGAGGCGATGTAGAGCTTGAACATCTTGGCCGCGCCGTCGGTCAGCTTCAGGTTCCAGGCGGTCAGGCCCAGATTGATCAGCAGCTCGGGGTCTTCGGGGTCCAGCTCGAAGGCGCGTTCATAGGTTACCAGCGCCTTGTGCAGATGGCCCATGCGCTCAAGCGCCATGGCCAGGACGTGGAAAGCCTTGGAATTGGTGCCATCGGCCTCGGTGGCTTTCAGGGCCCACTGGCCGGCCTTGACGATGTCGCCCTGGCGCCAGGTGCGGATACCGCGCTTGAGGAAGACATTGGAGCGGTGGCGCGCCTTTTCCTTCACCACCTCGTTAACCAGGGCTTCCAGCTTGTCGATGGCCTCCAGGCGCGCATCCACGCCGGCACGCATGTTCAGGGTCGGCTGGGGCAGGGCCTTGGCCATCTGGAAATCCGGTCTTGAAAATCAGCCTTCATCAAAGCCGGTTATCGTTAATCACTCATGAACGAAACTGTTCAAAAATGGGGTGTTCGCCGGGGTGTTGCACTTTCGGTAACAGAAATACAATGCTGGGACCCACCATGAATCTCGCGGAACGCCTGGTTGAGACCGCTGAACATTTCGGCCCCGTGCTGGCCACGGTGGATGGCTACGACGTGATCGACTGCCGGGCCTGTGGTTTTCGCCACATCGACCCGCTGCTTAGCGATGAAGAGCTGCAAAAATTCTACGACGGCGAGTTCTATGAAAAGGAACGGCCGGATTATTTCGCGCGCGCCGAAGCCGACAAGGAATGGTGGATGCTGCGCTATCACCATTACTACGAACTGTTGGAGGCGCATGCGCCGGGGCGCAGGATTCTGGATATCGGTTCGGGGCCCGGCTATTTCCTGGAAGCCGGCCGCATGCGCGGCTGGGGTGTGCTGGGGTTTGAGCCCTCGCGCATCGCTGCGGAGTATACGGCCGGGCGCGGCATCGCCGTGGTCAACGGCTTTTTCAGCGCCGACAAGGCGCAAGGGCCGTTCGACGTAATTTCCATGAACCTGGTGCTGGAGCATCTGCGCGATCCCATCGGACTGGTCGAACAGGCAAAGAGCGTGCTGGCCCCCGGAGGGCTGCTGTTCGTCTCTTCGCCCAACGATTTCAACCCGCTGCAGATGGTGCTGTGGCGGAAGATGGGCTTTGCGCCCTGGTGGGTGGTGCCCAAGCATCACTTGAACTACTTCGACCACGAGTCGGCAAAGCGCTTTTTCACCGCGCGGGGCCTGAAAACCCTGCATCAGGAAGCCAGCTATCCGCTGGAGAATTTCCTGCTGGCAGGCCGCAACTATGTCGGCAATGACACGGTGGGCCGGCAGTGCCATGCCGAGCGCAAGGCGTTCGAGACCGCGCTGTTCCGCCATGACAAGGCGCAGATTAAGGCTCTGGCGGCGTCCTGGTCCGCGCAGGGTATCGGCCGCGAATTCATCATCCTGGGCCAGAAGCCATGAAGATCGTCGGACTGATACAAGCGCATCATTGCGGCTGGGCTGGAGCGCGGGATTTTTCGCTTGCCCGCATCGATGGCAAGTATGCCGTGGAAGAGGTGATCGGAAAACTGCAGGGCATGGAGCAGGTTTCAGATGTAACCATCGCGGTGCCGGACGATCCTGGCAACCAGATCTTCCGCGACATTGCGGCCGAACATGGCGTGACCTGTCATTTTGGCTCTCGCGAAAATGTGCTGGAACGCATGACCGGCGCGCTGGACGAGATCGGCGGCGATATCGCCGTCCATGTCATGGGCCAGCATTGCTTTATCGATACCGCCCTGCTGGGCGACATGCTGGGCTTCCTGCAGGAGAAAAATGCCGGGTTTGTTTCGTTGCCCGACGCCTTCCATCCCAATTTCGCCGGCAAGGTTTACACCCGTGTCCTTTTGGACAAGGTGGCCGCGGCAATTGCGGCCTTGCCGGACGACCAGGCCGTCCATTATGCCCGCTATCCCGGCTTTATCGAACACCACCGCGATCAGTTCCGTGCTTTGGTCTATGAAAAGCTGCCCGACTATGACCGCGACTATCTGTTGAAGGTGCGCGAGCTGGCGCAGCAGATATTTTCCGACGACCGCATGCATGTGGATGCCGGCGAGGCCAGCAAGATTTCCAATCCGCTGTTCGAAAGCTATGAGTTCGCGCGTGGCCAGTTCGGCGCAAACGACCATGTGCTGGATGTCGCCTGCGGCGACGGCTATGGCTGCCGCATCCTGTCGCCCAATGTCGGGCAGGTGATCGGCATCGACATCAACGAGAGCCTGATCGCTAACAACAACCAGCGCAACGATCACGGCAATATCCGCTATGCCGTGGACAATGCCTTCGGCCTGTCGCTGGGTGACGGCTCGGTGTCGGGCTGCACCGCGATGGAGCTGATCGAACATCTGCCGGTCGACCAGGTGGACACGTTCGTGAAAGAAGTGCGCCGCGTAGTGAAACCGGGCGGCGCCTTCATCTGCTCCACCCCCCAGAACAGCCATGGCGAGATTCCCGTCGTGCCCTGGCATGTGCGCGAATATTCCGCGCCCGAACTGCGCGCCATTCTGGAGCGCCATTTCGGCAGCGTGAAAATCCTCTCCTCCAAGTCCGGCGGCCGTCTCAGCGAATGCGAAACCGGCCAGAAAATGGTAGCCCTATGTCAGTAGTTGAATCCGCCGCTATTCCCGTGGCGCGGCCTGCGCCCGATGTGCTGGGCGCCGATCTGGTGCTGGACGCTTTCCTGCGTCACCAGGTCAGCCATGTGTTCATCTATCCGGGCGGCACCATCGCGCCGATCCTGGACCGGATCGAAAAGCGCTCCAGGATCGAGATCGTCTGCCCGCGCACCGAACAGGGCGCCGGCTATGCCGCGCTGGGCTTTGGCCGCATCACCGGTCAGACGGCAGTGTTCATGGTGACGTCGGGTCCCGGCGTAACCAATGCGGTGACGCCGATCGCCGATGCCTATTACGACAATGTCCCCATGGTGGTGATCACCGGCCAGGTCGGCACCGGCGACATGCGCGGTAACCTGCCCATCAAGCAGCGCGGCTTCCAGGAAGTGGACACGGTCGACCTGATGAAGCCGGTGACCAAGGCGGCGTTCCTGGTCAAGGACATCGCCGATCTGGCAGAAGTGATGGAACAGGCTTTCTTCCTGGCGCGCAGCGGCCGTCAGGGCCCGGTGGTGGTGGACCTGCCGATGAACATCCAGCGCGGCGCCGTGTCCGCGCCTGCCGTTATCGAAAAGCGGACTGAGGTCGTGCCCTTCGTGCCGGCCGACAAGATCGAGACCTTGGCGCAATGGATCGGCGCAGCGCAGCGCCCGGTGATCCTGGCCGGCGGCGGGGTGATCGCGTCGGGCGCCTGGGACGAACTGCGCGCTCTGGCGGACCGCCATCGCATTCCCGTGACTATGAGCATGCCGGGCATGGGCGCCTATCCGTCCACCGGCGAGCTGTCGTTGGGCCTGTGCGGTTATGCCGGCAGCCAGTATGCCAACATGGCGATGTACAAGGCCGATCTTCTGATCGGCATCGGCACCACCTTTCATCTGCGCCAGACCGGCAGCCTGCCGGACAAGACGGTGGAGAAGGGGCGCATCGCCC
>JBBQBL010000182.1:0-5351 GCA_038317805.1 Micropepsales bacterium | reverse complement strand
TGCCACGTCCGCCGCACTGGACCGGCTGGCGGCTGACGCCGCTGCGTATCGAGTTCTGGCGCGACCGCCCTTTCCGGCTGCATGACCGGCTGGTCTATGAACGCGATGGCGCCGGCGAGCCCTGGCGCACCGAAAGACTGTTTCCGTGAGCAGGAAGGAAAGGGCGGGCGCGTTGATGCGGCGCGCCGCCATCGCGTCGGTGTCGGTATCGCTGTTCCTGGTGGCGATAAAGACCTTTGCCTATTTCGCCTCCCATTCGGTGGCGATGCTGGCCAGCCTGGCGGATTCGGCGCTGGACCTTTTCACGTCATGGCTGAACCTCATCGCCATCCGCTCGGCGCTGACCCCGGCCGATGCCGAGCACCGCTTTGGCCATGGCAAGGCCGAGCCGCTGGCGGGCCTGGCGCAGGGCGCCTTCATCTGCGCCTCGGCGCTGTTCCTGGTGATCCAGGGTATCAGCCGCATCATGGCGCCCGAGCCGATCGATCACAGCATCCAGGCGCTGATCGTGATGTGCATCGCCATCGCCATATCCATCGTGCTGATCCTGTACCAGCGCCGGGTGGTGGCGAAAACCGGCAGCGTCGCGGTCGAGGCCGACCAGACCCATTATTTTGGCGATCTGGTCACCAATATCGGCGTGGTGCTGGCGCTGCTGTTCTCCAGTCTGCTGGGCTGGACCCTGGCAGATCCCCTCATTGCCATCGCGGTTGCCGGCATCATGGCTTACACCGCCTTCGGCGTGGGCCGCGCCGCCTTTCACCAGTTGATGGACCGTGAATTGCCGGAGGCCGAGCGCGCCCGCATCGACCGCATCGCCCGCAGCCATCCGGCTGTGAAGAATGTCCATGACCTCAAGACCCGGTCGGCGGGCCTTTCGACCTTCATCCAGTTGCACCTGGGTCTTGATCCCAGCATGCCGCTGGCCGAAGCGCACGCGATCAGCGATGCGGTCGAACATGCGCTGCTGCAGGCCTTTCCTGGCGCCGACGTGATAATCCATCAGGATCCAGCGGGGCTTGAACCATTGCCGGCCGAAGATGCGTATTAGTTGCAAAAAAACATTGGCGAAAAGATAGTATCATCGCCTCCGCTGCCGCGTATGCTTGGCAAAACAGGAGACGACATGGTTGGCAGTCTCGCACGCGGTGGCTATGGCCCCGTCGCAAAATCGTTTCACTGGCTGATCTTCCTGCTGCTGGCGGCGCAATATGCCATCGGCTCGATCATGCCGCATATCGGGCGCAACACGCTGGACGAGGGCTGGGTGCACTGGCACCTGCTGGTCGGCGCCGCGATTTTTGCGGTGATCGTCGCGCGCTTCGCCTGGCGGCTGTTTCATCCCGTGGCGATGGCGGATGGCCTGACGGGCTGGGAGCTGTGGCTGTCGCGCGTTACGCATTTGTCGCTGTACGCACTGGTGTTCATCATGACGGTGCTGGGCTGGGCAGCGGCCAATTCGCGCGGCTGGGACGTCAAGCTGCTGGGCGTCATCACCTTGCCGCCCTTGTGCCCAAAGGGTTCGGCCTGGGGACACGAAGCGGGCGACATCCACAATATCCTGGTCTATGTGCTGCTGGCCTTCATCGCCCTGCATGTCGCCGGCGCGCTGTATCATTATTTCATCAAGCGCGATCAAATTCTCCAGCGCATGCTGATGGCGCGGCAATGAAGGCCGTCCTTCCGGCCGCGCTGCTGCTGGCGGCTTCTGCCGGGAGTGCCTGGGCCCTCAGTGACGAAATCCAGGTCTATACCGGCGATGCCGCCGCGCCGGGTGTTTTCAATCTCACCTGGCACAACAATTACACGTTCGATGGATTGAAGGACCCGGATTTCCCGGCCGGCGTTGCGGACAACCGCTCTCTCAGCGGCGTCACCGAATGGGCGTATGGCGTGACGCCCTGGTTCGAGGCGGGGCTTTACCTGCCGCTCTACGCGGTTTCCAGCAATCGCGGCGCCCAGCTCAACGGCTTCAAGCTGCGTACGCTGTTCGTGAACCCGGACAATGCCACCAGCAATTTTTATTACGGTGTCAATTTCGAGTTCAGCTACAATTCGCGCCATTGGGACCAGGATCGCATGACCGGCGAGATACGCCCGATTCTGGGCTATCGCGGCGACAATTGGAGCTTGACCTTCAATCCCATTCTCGACAATTCCTATCATGGCCTGTCGCGGCTGGATTTCGCGCCGGACACCCGCCTGGACTACACGATCGCCAAGGGCTGGTCCGTGGCGGCGGAAGAATATGACGATTTCGGCGAGCTGCGCGGCTTTCTGCCGAACGATCAGCAATCGCATCAGCTTTATGCGGTGGTGGACCATGATGCCGGGCCCATATCCATTGAGGCGGGCCTGGGCTTTGGCCTGACACAAGGCAGCGACAAGCTGGCGGCCAAGCTGATCCTGTCCAGCGACCTGAACGGCGACAGCGGCCTGTTTCACCGATAGCGGTCAGATGTCGGCGCCGGCCGCGAAGTAGACGGGCTGGTTCTTTTCCGCGGCCAGGCCCAGATGCTTCATCGCCAGCTTGTGCGCGAACCGCGCCCCCAGGAAGAAGATCGGGCTGACCAGCAGCGACATGGCGATCACCGCGATGGCCAGCTTGTGGCCGCCCGGACTGAGCGTGTGGGCCGCCAGCCCCGCCGCGGCGATGACGAAGGAGAATTCCCCCACCGGCGACAGGAACAGCGAAGCGGCGAAAGCGGTGTCGAAATTCTTGCCCGCCAGGCTCAGCAGGATAAAGTTCAGCACCGTCTTGCCGCCCGTCACCACCAGCAGCGCGGCGGCGATCACCCAGACCTGCTGGACCAGGTAATGCAGGTCGATCAACAGGCCCACCGACAGGAAGAAGACGAACAGCAGGATGCTCTGCACCGGCTGGGCCATGGTAAGCGCGCCGCGCCTTAAGGTGGAATGGCCCACCGCAAGCCCGCCCAGGAACGCGCCCAGCGCCGGCGACAGCCCCAGAAGGCCCGACGCGGCGGCGGCGGCAAAGCAGATGCCCAGCACGCCCAATGTGCCGACATCAAAATTCTTCAGCAGATATTCCGACGCCGGAAAACGGAAACTCTTGATCTTGGTCAGCACGTGGATGAAGGCGGCCAGCAGCGCGAAGGCCAGGGCCAGCTTGGTGCCCACGCCCCACATCGCCTTTTGCGTCAGCTCGCCGCCCAGCGTGTTGGTGATCAGCAGCAGCGGCACCACCGCCAAATCCTGGGCCACCAATATCGCCACCGCCAGCCGGCCGGCCGGCGTGTCTTTTTCCTGGCTGTCCTCGATCATCTTCATCGCCACGGCGGTGGAGGAAATGGACAGCATGAAGCCGATCACCACCCCGCCCAGCACTTCGCCGTGCACGGCATAGGCAAACAGCGCCACCGAGGTGGGAATGATGGCGCAGGTCACGGCGGTGACCCCAAGCGCCAATGGCAAGGACTTGGAAAAAGCCGCCAGCCGCATCTCCATCCCGATGATGAACAGCAGCATCAGGACCCCCAGTTCGGCCAGGGTCTCGATACTGTCATCGGTCTGGATCAGGCCCATGCCGGTCGGGCCCAGCACCATGCCCACCAGGATAAAGCCCGCGGCGGCGGGCATCCGCAGCCGGTTCATCACCAGGCCGCAGCCCACGGCGGCAGCCAGGAGCAGGGCAAGGGCGGACAGGGACTGCTGTTCGTGCATGACCTTGTTTCTAACAGGGTGGATCAGGGATCAAGCGGAATGATAGGGTAGGAGCGTTGGCGAGAGCCATAGCGACCCCAAATAGAGATTCATGGCAGAACCCAACCACATTGACGACGAAAAGCGCACCCTGATCCTGACCGGGGCCTCGCGCGGCATCGGCCATGCCACGGTCAAACGCTTTTCCAGCGCCGGCTGGCGGGTGATCACCTGTTCGCGCCACGCCTTCCCGGAAAACTGCCCCTGGGCGGCGGGTCCCGAGGACCATATCCAGGTCGATCTTTCCGATCCCAAGGATACGATGCGCGCCGCCGAGGAAATGCGCTCCCGCCTGACCGAGGGCAAGCTGCACGCGCTTGTGAACAATGCCGCCATCTCGCCCAAGGGCCCCAAGGGCGAGCGGCTGGGCACCCTGGAATCCAGCCATGACCTGTGGCGCCAGGTGTTCGAAGTGAACCTGTTCTCCACCATCTGGCTGGCGCAGGGCCTGAAGAACGAGCTGGCCGCGGCCAAGGGCTCGATCGTCAACGTCACCTCCATCGCCGGCAGTCGCGTCCATCCCTTCGCGGGCGCGGCCTATTCCATCTCCAAGGCGGCGGCCGCCGCGCTGACGCGCGAAATGGCGGCGGACTTCGGCCCCTGGGGCGTGCGGGTCAACGCCATCGCGCCGGGCGAGATCGACACCGCCATCCTGTCGCCGGGCACCGAGAAGATCGTGGAGACCATTCCGCTGCGGCGGCTGGGCCAGCCGGCGGAAGTCGCCAAGGCGATATATTATCTG
Source organism: Micropepsales bacterium (assembly GCA_038317805.1). Lineage (GTDB taxonomy): Bacteria > Pseudomonadota > Alphaproteobacteria > Micropepsales > Micropepsaceae > Rhizomicrobium. The sequence goes on along the minus strand of JBBQBL010000182.1, from coordinate 886 downwards.
TGTACGGATCAATCGTCTTACGTCACCGGCGCGGAGCTAATGATCAACGGCGGCCAGCACGTCTGACGCACGCGCTGTGGCCGGTGTCTGTTAGCCTGACCAACTGTCAGCGCGGTCATTATTTTTTGCAACCCATGTAAAAAACGCGCAAGGTTACTTTGCTATTAGGCAAGGCGAATTCCAAGCGCGCCGAAAGAGCTTGGCCTACTGGGTTCGGAAAATTTGAAATGTCGATAGAAAATCAGATTGAAGCCATAGCTGAGAGCTTTTCCCTTCAGGCCTCAGGACTTTTTGAGATTACCAGCAAATATAGAACTGCATATGAACAGGGGATATATGGCTGTTTACTCGCGAAGCCCTCGAAAAGAATGCGCTTGGCATTGGGCGTCACCCGAGAGGTTCTGGTGGTCATTTCGACGTTCACTGAACAACAGCAGCGCACAATTAAATTTCTGAAAAAGGAAATAGAAAAATCCTCTGGTCGCATTGAGAGTACCATCGCGGTCGTAATTCATAATGACCCGGAAGGCAGTGAGAAGCTAAAGGGATGGGGCAGTGATATCGGTGTGGCAATTCTTCCTATATTTGGCATCGAGCGAGCAAAAACCCCCGAGGAGCTCGAGCGCATTCTTTGCGCAGAGCTTTATTCGCACGACCCTTTCGACGTGACTGGGCCAGTCTCTGATGACTCAAATTTTTATGGTCGTCGGGAAGAGGCGATTGATCTAGCCCGGAAGCTTCAGAAGGGCCAAATTCGATCCTGTTTGGGTATACGTAAAGTGGGAAAGACTTCTGTCATCAATCGAATATTGAAGGAGACGGACGATGAAGAGCAGCCGATACACCGAAGAACAGATTATCGGGATATTGAAGCAGCACCAGGCAG
>JBBQBL010000181.1:0-5374 GCA_038317805.1 Micropepsales bacterium | reverse complement strand
GGTGAGATTGCCGTCCGGCGCCTTCTGGCTGTTGACCTGAACATAGAAATGTCCGGCGCGCAGGGCCGATGCCTGCTTGGCGGTCAGGGTAACGGTGCCCGACACGGTGCCGGATGTGCCTTGCGTCACTGTCAGGTCGAAGGCCTTGGGGCCCAGCATGGCGATGCCCATGCCGCCGTACAGTTCGGCGGTTGTGGCGTTGGTCGCCAGTCCCTGGAAATTGCCCGCAAGAATCAGCTTGTTGCCGTCCAGCGTGGCGCTGGCGCGGCCCTCGCCGGTGATGTTGATCCGCGTACCATCGGTCAGCGGCGACGGAGCCAGCCGGGTTTCGAACATGTCGGCAGCGAAAGCCGGCACGGCGCAAAGCCCCAGCGCCACAAGACAAACGAGCTTCACATTGCCTCCCGGCCAGCTTGCCGCCGGAACGTAGATAGCTTTGGCACGGCAGGCAATCAGCTGATGCTGGTGGTGATCGCCTTGGTCTCCAGGTAATTGGACAACACCGCCTGGCCCATCTCGCGGCCCCAGCCCGACTGCTTGTAGCCGCCGAACGGCAGCGCCGAGTCGAACACATGGTAACAGTTGATCCACACCGTGCCGGCCTTCAGCCGGTTGGCGATCTGGTTGGCCTTGGCGATGTCCTTTGTCCACACCCCGGCCGCCAGGCCATAGACCGTGTCATTGGCCGCGGCGATCAGCTTGTCATCGGCTTCCTTGAACGGTGTCGCCACCAGGACGGGTCCGAAAATCTCCTCCCGCACCACCTTCATGTCCGGCCTGGTGTCCACCAGCACGGTGGGCTGCACGAAGTAGCCGCGATTGCCCACTGCGCTGCCGCCGGTCAGGGCGCGCGCGCCCTCTTCCAGGCCGGCCTTGAGATAGCCGGTGACGCGGCCATGCTGGACTTCTGAAACAAGCGGGCCCATTTCGGTATCCGCATCCATGCCCACGCCGATCTTGATCTTCGCGGCATTGGCGGCGATGCCCGCCGTCACCTTGTCGAAGATCTTTTCCTGCACGAACAGGCGCGAGCCGGCGTTGCAGCATTGGCCATGGTTGAAGAAGATGCCAGCGGTCGCACCCGCAATCGCCGCATCCACGTCGGCATCGCCCAGGATGATGTTGGGTGACTTGCCGCCCAGTTCCAGGCTGACTTTCTTCAGGTCGTTCGACGCGGCGCGCACGATCAGCTTGCCCACTTCGGTGGAGCCGGTGAAGGCGACCTTGTCAACGCCCGGATGCGCCGCCAGCGCCGCGCCGGCGGTTTCACCAAAGCCGGTCACGATATTGACCACGCCGTCGGGCAGGCCGGCTTCCATCAGCAGTTCGCCCAGCCGCAGCGCCGACAGGGGGGTTTCTTCCGCCACCTTCAGCACCACGGTGCAGCCCGTCGCCAGCGCCGGCGCCAGCTTCCACGCCGCCATCAGCAGCGGGAAATTCCAGGGGATGATCTGGCCCACCACGCCGATCGGTTCGGGCCGGGTGAAGGACAGGTACTGTCCGCCCGCCGCCAACGCGCTGAGCGGAATATGCTTGCCTTCAATCTTGGTGCACCAGCCGGACATGTAATGGAACATGTCGGCCGACAGCGGCACATCGGCGACGCGCGCCACACTGAAGGGCTTGCCATTGTCCAGGCTCTCCAGCTGCGACAGCTCATCCAGGTTGGCCAGGATCAGGTCGCCGATCCGGTGGATCAGCCGGCCCCGCGCCGATGGCGACATGCGGCTCCACGGGCCCTCTTCCAGGGCGCGGCGCGCGGCGCGCACCGCTTCATCAATGTCGGCGGCATCGCCTTCGGCGACGCTGGTAAGCTTCATCTCGGTGGCCGGATCGTTCACGTCGAAGGTCTTGCCGGACTTGGCCATGACCCACTTGCCGTTGATCAGCATGGGCCGCGGCTTGGCCAGCCAGCCGCGCAAGGAGGCCGGGACCCGTTCAATCGTGGAGCTGACTGCGATGTTCATTTCGACCCCGTTTTTATAATTCCGCGCGGCATCATAGTGCCGCCGCCGGGGGCTCTGTCCAGCGCGGTTGCAGGTGCGAAATGTGTTGCGTGCGGCGCCTAGTAATCCTCAACCACTTGACCGGAACCCGTGATGGAACGGGTGATGGTCTTGGGCCGGGTCGTCAGGTGCACTGCACCAGAACCGGTGATGCTGACCTCCAGCGCGCCCGAGGGCGCCACGATGGCCGCGCCGCTGCCGAAGACATGAACCGCGACATTGCCGGCGGCGAGCTTGCCGAAATCGGCCTTGCCCGACCCGAACACGTTCACAGTCAGGTTTTCCACCTTGCCTTCGGCGCGAATTTTTCCCGAACCGGGGATGGTGACGCTGAGGGTCTTCTGGTCGAGGTGACCCAAATCCACATTCTGGTTGCCCTTCACCAGGTAATTGCGCTCATCGCCATTGTCCGCCCCTGGCGGCATCGGCGGCTGCGGCACCACCACCGGTATCGGCACATTCATGGTCATCGGTGCGGCCACAGGCACGGTCACGCGCACCGCCTCCATGACCTTGTTCACGATCTCGCCGACATCGACGATGCCGCCCGAGCCCAGCACATTCTGCTCGATTTTCGCGGGCTTGGACGCCAGGGCAATTTTGCCGCTGCCGGTGACGAACAGGTTCAAGGTGCCGTGCGGGGCAATAATGCCTTTGCCGCTGCCATAGATCGAAACGTTGGCGTCACCGGCCGACAATCCGCCCAGCGCGGCTTTGCCCGACCCGGCAATGGTCAGGTCCAGCCGGCCCACGCGGCCGGTGCCGGTGATCGAGCCATGGCCGTTGAGATGCAGCTCCAGCTCGTCCTGGTCGATCTTTCCCAGGTCGAGATTTTCCCCGCCATTGACGCTGAATCTGCGCAGGGCCATGCCGCCGACCACCGCAGTCAACCTGGGCTGGTCTTTCCGGGCGGCCGGCGCGTTATCGCTGACGATACGTCCGCCGCCAACCTTCACATGCTCCAGCTGGACCGCATCGCCGGTGACGGTGATGCGCGGCTGCCCACCCTGGCGGTAAACGACATTGACCGGCGCCTCCAGCGCCAGGCTGTCGCCGCCGTCCCATTTCCATTCCTTGTGGGTGGCCATGTCGATCAAGGGCTGGATGCCGGCGAAGTTCCGGCTGTCATGGAAAATGGCATCGCCGCCGATGGTCCGCGCCAGCCCGAACAGCGTGGCGCAGAGGACGAGGCTGATAATGGCGATCAGAGCGAGGGTTTTGGACATCACAGACTCCCTTCGTCTTCGTCGGATGGCTTGAGCAGGCGGTAGTTGAGCCGCGCATAGCGCGCCAGCTGCCGCAGCGCGGCATCCAGCAGCAGCGCCAGCAGCGCCCCAACCCCCACCACGCCGCAGATCATGCCACCGCCGATCAGCGCCGGGATCGCGGCGTTGCCGCCGCCGGACAGCAGCCCCGCCATCAAGTGCAGGCCCGTGCCGCCCACCAGGTAAAGGACATAGGCGGCGACACCGGCGCAGAAAATCAGGAACGCCAGCACCGGCAGCAAAATAAAGAGATTGAAAGCCTGCAGCCCGATCACCGCCGCGCCGGCGCGCAGGAAATTGCGCGGATTGCGGCTGGTTTCCCAGCGCTGCAGCTTGGCTTCGGCGCCCAGCTCGTTCGCCAGCTGCGACGGCTCACCCAGCGAAGCGGCGATTTCCGCCTCACTGCGCCCCGCCTCCATGGCGTCGGCGAAATGGGCGGCATAGTCCGAAACGATGTCGTCTATCTCGCTGTCGGGCAGGCCGCGCAGCCCGGCGCGCAGATCGCCCAGAAATCCTTCCCGCGTCATCGGTCATCCCCCAGGATATTGTCCACCGAGCCGCGGAAATCCTTCCACTCCGCGCGCTGCGCCACCAGTGTGGCGCGCCCCTGTTCGGTGATCTTGTAATATTTGCGCGGCGCGCCGCCGGTGGATTCCACCAGATAGGTCGCCACCAGCCCGTCATTCTGCATGCGGCGCATCAGGGGATAGATGGTGCCTTCCCCCATGCCGATCGCCGCCAAAAGCTTGCTGAAAATCTCATAGCCATAGGAATCCCCGCGCGCCAGCAAGGTGAGGACGCACATTTCAAGCACGCCCTTCTTGAGCTGAATCTGGATGCTTTCGGGCAACGAATCCGGTCCGGTGATTATGAGCGCCTCATGATGAAGAGTGCGCGGGCCGGGCGCAACGTCCCGGCCCGTGCGAATCAGATCACCTTCAGTCGGCCGATGCGGTGACGACATGGCCTGAACCGGAAACGCTCACATCCAGCTGCGGCGGCTTGGTGGGCATGTGCACTGTGGCGGAACCGGAAATGCGCACATGGGCTTCCTGGCGCGCCGCGATGGTGGCGCGGCCGCTGCCCGACATGGTGACATTGGCCCTGTTGGCCGCGATGTCGGCGAAGCGCCCCGAGCCGGACATGTTCAAATCCAGCGTATCGGCATGGCCGCGGCCGTCGATCCGGCCCGATCCGGAAATCTTGGCCGTCAGGGTCCGCGCTTCCAGGGCGCCAAACAGGATATGGCCGGAACCGGACACCTGCAGATTGGCATCGCCGTTCACCGTCGCGTCCAGTTCGGCCGAGCCGCTGCCGCTGACAAGGACCGAAAGCTGGTCGCGCTTCAGCTTGCCCAGCAGCATCTTGCCGCTGCCCGATATCACGAAATCATTCAGCGCCACGCCGGTGACGGTGATTTCCAGCCTTTCCTGATTCCAGGAAAAGAAACCGCCATCAGAGTCTATCACGATGGTGCCCTCGCCAAAGCGCACACGGCGCAGCATCTCGTCGGGACCGGTGATCACCACGCGCGGCGTGCCACCTTCGCTGTAATGCAGGGTGGCCGGCGCACCGAGCGCCAGTTTCTTGCCGCCGTCCCAGGCCCATTCCATCCGTCCCGGCTGGGTCACCGCCGGATCGCGATAATGGGTGTTGTCCCAGAAGCGCTGCGCCGATGCGGGCAAGGCCGTGATCGTGAGCAGAGAAATAATGCAGGCCAATTTGGCCAGCGATGTCTTGGTCATGGGGATCTCTCCTTCGAATTTTTCGCGCCTTCGCAAAATCCTTATAGACACCAGTACCATGCTATGCAAGGTATAATGCAATACACGGAACAAAGTAATGCAAGGATTGCCCATGTCGGCCCTGAAAACCCTTGGTTTCTGCGGGATTTTTCTTTTGGGCACCTTGGTCCCGGCGGCCTCCCAGCCCTCTCAGGGCAGCTCCAGCTACCCGGCCGGGTTCTTTGCCGACCTGCATCCCAACACCGCCAACGACATGGTTTCGCGCCTGCCCGGCTTCTCCCTGGACACTGGTGCATCGGCACGCGGCTTTGCCGGCACCGCCGGCAATATCCTGATCAATGGCAGCCGCCCCACCGCC
>JBBQBL010000180.1:0-5389 GCA_038317805.1 Micropepsales bacterium | reverse complement strand
GCGGGGCGCGGTATAGCGGGTGGTCAGGTCCATGCCCTGGCGCTGGGTGGATGGCACATTGGTGAAATAGCCACGCCCAGCGATCACCGATGCCAGCGCTACAATGTCGTTATCGCTGTCGGTGCGGAACAGGCTGATGCTACAGTCCAGGGTGCCGGCGCCCAAGGGCTGCTGTCCGCGCAGGCCGGCATTGGCGGTGTGGGACACAACCTGGGCCAGCGGCGGATCGGAAACCAGCGAGCCTTCCAGCAGGCAGGGAAGATTGGGATTGGCGCAGTCCAGTTCCAGCGGCGTGGGCGCGCGATTGGCTTCGGAATAGCCCCCGAAGAGGGTGACGTTGTGCAAAGCCTTCCACGCCAGGCCGGCCAGCGGATTGACATGGCCATAGCCATGGACGCCGTTCAGTTCGGTGGCCAGCCCGCTGCGGTCGCGGGTGACAATGTCGGCGGCATTGATGCGCAGGCCCGCCGTTACGGTCAGGGTGTCGGTCAGATCGAGCGCGTCCGCGGCATAGAGGCCGTAATAGCTGGTGGTGGCCCCCAAGGTGACCGGCGCATAGCCCAGGTTGCCGTTGCTGTGAATGACGCTGCCCGAGCCGATGAGGCTCTGGTCCACCGCCACGTTGAAGTCGGGGAAGATGCGTCCCAGGGTGCTGGTGGAGCGGAAACCGATGGCGCTGGCATCTACGCTGCCGCCGACCGTCAGCACGTTTGGCAGGCCCAGCAACGGCGCATTGCCGGTAACCTGCACGGTGCCGCCATGGGTGGTGCTGTCCGTGAAGGTGCGGTCTATCGTGCCGTAGATGGTGGCGGCGGTGAACGGGATGGTCGTGTTGCCCTGGTTCAGAATGGCGAACTGGTTGCGAAAGTTAAGTGCCGCAGCGCCCGTGAAGGGTGTGGGACGCGGGAAGGCATCATCTTCCAGACAGAGTTGATTGATGAAGGACGACGAATTGGAGCAGCGCTCGAAATCGCCGTCATTGCCATCGACACGGCGCTGCGTCAGCGCGCGCATATAGACCGCGCCTTCGAACTGCCAATACTCGGCCAGCCGGCTTTTGGCGTTCAGCGCCAGGCTGCCGATGGTGTTGCGGGTGGTCTGGGGAAAGGTGAAGACCGACTTGGCATTGCGCTGGATCAGGCCAAAGGGGGTGGGGCCGACCACGCCCAGGCTGGATGCAGCGCCGGTGGCCACCAGGTGCAGTTCGGTGCCGCCGATGCGCCAGCCGGCATCGGCATACAGCCGCGCCAGGTTGGACTGGGAATGAAAGCGCCAGCCTTCGTCGGTGACGCCTTCGGCCGCGCCATAGAAACTGAAATCGCCATCGGTCATGCCCCACTGACCGCTGGCCATGCCATGACCGTAGGAGCCGCCTTGCAGCGAGCCTTCCAGGCCTTGCCAGCTAAAGCCGTTCTTCATGATCATGCTGACTGACCCGCCCAGCGCGTTCAGGCCAAACACCGGATTGGCGCTCCACACATCAAGCCGGTCCACCGCGACTTGCGGGATCGCGTCCCAGTTGACCGTGTCGCCGAAAACCTCGTTCAGGCGCATGCCATTCTGATAGACGGCGATGCCTTGCGGCACCCCCTGCAAGGGGGACGCTTCAAAGCCATGTAAGCGCAGATCCTGGAACAGGACATTGCCCTGGGTGTCGCTGAGCGAAACGCCGGCAGCTTGTGATCCCAGCGCGTCCAGCACGGTCGCGCCATGCTGGGCAGTGAGCTGGCCGGCGCTGAAGCTTTGCAGCTGGCCCGGGACCTTGTCGGCGGCAACGCCGATGTCGGAATCCGGCAGGGCGCCATACACCACGACATGCTCGGTCCTGCTGGTCTGGGCCGCTACAGGCATGGCAGCAGCAATGAGCGAAAAGGCGCCCAGAAGCACGATGCGCGGCAAGGAAGTTCCCCTTTTTCCGACCGATAGAGCAGTCATCGGGCAGATGCAAATGCGGCTGTTATCGTAAAGTGTTTTGGGAAAACGAGAATTGCGCTGCCATGTTTTCTTCGCGCGCAGGCTTCGAACGGTTCCAACTTCACAAAGTATTTCGATGACGGTTTCGTGTTGACCGCGCGGTGTTTCAGGCGCACGCTTCTGAGGCTGAGAGAAAAGATTGCGGTTGCCGCAGTTACGTCCTTAAGGCGCCCAAATGCGCGATGTCATGATGCGAACGCATCGAAACAGCATCGTGATCGATCCGGTGGAGACCGGATTTATTGGCGCCGGACGGTAGCGCGAGACCTGTCTTGGATCCCGGCGGATTGAAACCTGTAACAGGAGGTTCCTGCATGCAAGACACTCCACCGGAAAGTAGGCCGGGCTTCGCCTGAAAACGCGAAGCCAAGGTCCGGGTTAAAACTCCGGGCCTCCGCCACAAAGCGAAACTGAACAATGGGTGAGAGCCCATATCAAAACAGTCCGGCCTGATGTCGGATACAAGAGCAAAGCAGGTCCCGTCGGTAATCCGGCTGGGCCTGTTTTCTTGTGGGGTTGCTGGTCGGTAATCTCGCGCCGAGTTCCGCATTGCAATAATTTGAAGGATAAATAGGGTTGCGGCGGGCAGGGGCTGATTTAATGAGTTCCTATGCGCAAACCTTACATCCTTTCCGCTCTCCTGTTGTCCGCTGTCCTGGCGGGCTGCACCACCGCCCGTTCCACCGCGCCCTTGCGCACCGCCAGCGAGCAGCTGCTGATCTCCGCCGCCGCCGACCGGGCCGCCGCCCAGCTTTCCCTGGGCATTCCCAAGGGCACGCGCGTCTTTGTCGATACCCGCTATTTCCAGGGCTATGACGACGGCTATGCCATCGTCGCTATCCGCACCCAAATGCTGAAAAACGGGCTGATGGTGGTGGATGACCGCCCCCAGGCCGAAGCGGTGGTGATGGTGTCTTCGGGGGCCCTGTCCACCGACCAGAAATCCCTGCTGATCGGGCTGCCGCAGCTCACGGTTCCCTATATTCCGGTGGGCAATTCGGTGACGGTGCCGGAAATCGCGCTATTCAAGCAGGCCGAGGAAAAGGGCGTCGCCAAGTTTGTCGCCACCGGCTACGACGCCAAGACCGGCAAGCTGCTGGCCACGACCGATCCGCGCTATGGCTTTGCCCACAACACCAATCACACGGTGCTGCTGTTCTTCTCCTGGGCGACCGGTGATGTGGTCCCGCCGGGCGTGGACCAGAAGTCGCTGTCGTTCCAAACCCTGACCAGCATGCTTCCGGGCGGAAACTGATCTCTTTGGTCGCTCCCGCTCGCGCGGACCCTCCTAGGGGAAATACTGGTAGAGCCAGGTTTCGCTGAGCGTCTTGTCGCCCAGCTTCAGGAACATCCGCAGGTCGACCGGCGCCTTGCTGTCGATCTGCAGGTCGAAGCCAGCGCGCCAACGGTCGGTGCCCACCACTTTCAGAACGTAGGCGCCGTCGATCTTGCCGCGTGAGGTGGTGACCACCGGCGTGATGTCGAACCGCGGCTGCATCGGGCCCAGCGGACCGCCTGTGAAATCCACCACGAACTTCTGCTTGTCGCGAGGCCAGGGATTTTGTCCCGGAATGCCGCCGCGTCCCAGCCGTGTCGCCACGATGCGCGCGATATCGCCGGGATAGGCCGGCTCGCTGTCCTGCCAGTACAGGCGATAATCAAAGCTGCGGCTGCCGCCCGCCGCCACATCGCCATCGGGCCGCCAACAGGCGACGATATTGTCCAGGGTCTCGTCCTCGGTGGGGATTTCCACCAGCTGCACCGCGCCCTTGCCCCAGTTGCCCTTGGGCTCCACCCACAGGCCGGGCCGCTTGTTGTAATAGGCGCCATCGTCCTGATAGTCGGCGAAGTCGCGGTCGCGCTGCATCAGGCCGAAGCCTTTGGGATTTTCATCCATAAAACTGTTGGTCATCACCTGGGGCGGATTGACCAGCGGTCGCCAGATGCGTTCGCCCTTGCCCGTCCAGATTGCCAGCCCATCGCTGTCATGGATTTCCGGGCGCCAGTCGGCGGCTTTGCGCCGCTCATTTTCCCCATACCAGTACATGCTGGTCAGCGGCGCCACGCCCAGCCGCGAAATGCCGGCCCGAAAGAACAGCTCGCAATGGACATTCATCACCACGATACCGTTGGGGTTCTGCACGCACTCGAATGTGTAGGCGCCGGTGATCGATGGACCGTCCAGCAGGGCATGCACGATCACCGTGGTCCCATGTGTCTCCAGCCAGAATTCCGAGAAGCGGGGAAATTCTTCCGGCGCCGGGCCGGCCGTGTTGATGGCGATGCCGCGAGCCGAGATGCCGTATTGATTGTCCTGGCCGCTGGAGCGGAAATAGCTGGCGCCCTGGAAAGCCAGCCAGTCACCCTGCGCCGGCTTGGCCTCCAGGAAGCGGAACCCCGAAAAACCCAGTCCGGCCAGCGCCCTGGGATTCAGGCCTGAAGCGCCATAATCAAAATAATCGGAACCATAAAAAATCTCGCGTGCCTGTCCGCCCTCTACCGCATGCAGAATCACCGGGTCGGCGGAATAGCGGCTGAGATGGAAAAAGGCGGCCGGATAGGTTGCGCCGGGCGCCAGCAGATGGTCTGGACGAAAACGGATTTTCTGGACGGCGTCGAAATCGATTTCCTTGATGAGATGGGAGGCGCGCGACTCTGGTGCTTTATAAGGCTGGCTGGCGTTTTTTTTGGCGCGCGCCACCAGGAGCCCAAAGCTGAAATCGCGCGGCGGTCCCAGACGAATGGCGGGCGCCAAAGCCGCGGCATAGGCGCACCGAGGCAAGAGGCTTGCTGACAAGGTGGCCAGGATCAGACGTCTATCCGGCTTCTGCATACAGAACTCATGGCTGAAGATTGCCACTGAAAGCGGCAATCATGGAGAAGTTAAGGCGCTGGCGCGCCAAGGAAATGTACCGAACGATCCATCATTTCGCCGCATTGTAACGTTTAATTGCAGACTGTCGGACGGGCGGCAATTTTGGAATTGATGACAATGGATTCTCAGTCTCGCGCATTTGAGGCACCGGTGGAAGCGGCCGTGGCGGGAACCCCGCTGCGCTGTCCGCGTCCCATGCGCGCCCAATCGCTCCAGGCTTGGACCCCGGCCGGCGTCGCCGCCGCGCTGGTGACAAGCTTGGTCTCGCCGCACGCCCAGTTGACGCCTGCCGTAAGCCGCCGCCGTGCCTGACATGGCGCCGCGGCGCTGGCTGTACCTGTTCCTGGTACTGGCCTCCACGGTTGCAGCCAGCACCCAGATGGTGGGTGTGCTGCAGATTGACGGCGTGACATTCCTCGAAGCCGCCATCCTCTTTCTGTTCGCCATCCTGTTCGCCTGGATCGCGGCGTCCTTCTGGTTGGCCGTGTTCGGCGCCTGGGCGCGCTGGACCGGCGCCGCGCTTCTGCCGCTGAATCCGGC
>JBBQBL010000179.1:0-5389 GCA_038317805.1 Micropepsales bacterium | reverse complement strand
AGGAAGGCTGATTCCGACTTGCCCTTGCAGCCGTGCTCGCCGCGCGCTTCCAGTCCGGCGCGTGACAGCTTTAGCACGTCGCCTGCAAGGTCACGAACGCTCCGCCCACGGATCATTGCGTTGAGCGCCTGCGTGGGCACGTCGTCGCGCAGTTTCTGGCGTTCTTCAGCCGTCCAGTCCTTCACGATATCCCATGCGCCATCAAGTGCCGTCTGATCGTAGAAGATGCCGGTCCAGAAGGCGGGCAGCGCGCAGAGCCTGCGCCAGGGACCAGAGTCGGTGCCGCGCATCTCGAGATATTTCTTGAGGCGCACTTCGGGGAAGATCGTGGTGAGGTGATCGGCCCAGTCGTTCATCATCGGCGTGATGTGGGCGACTTCCGGAATTTCGCGGACCAGAAATTTGCGGAAACTCTTCCCCGCCATGTCGATGTATTTTCCGTCGCGGTAGAGGAAATACATCGGCACATCGAGGGCGTAATCGACATAGCGCTCGAACGACATGCCGTCCTCGAACACAAAGGGCAACATGCCGGCGCGCGCATTGTCGACATCGGTCCAGACCTGCGCACGGTATGACAGGAAGCCGCTGGGGCGACCTTCGCGGAAGGGCGAGTTGGCGAACAGGGCGGTGGTGATGGGTTGCAACGCCAGGCCGACGCGGAATTTCTTCACCATGTCGGCTTCGGATTCGAAATCCAGGTTCACCTGCACGGTGCAGGTCCGGAACATCATGTCCAGGCCGTAAGCCCCGACCTTGGGCATGTATTCGCGCATGATCTTGTAACGGCCCTTGGGCATCACCGGCACTTCGTCCAGCCGCCAGTTGGGCGCAAAGCCGAAACCCAGCACGCCGACGCCGATCTCATCGGCGATCTCGCGTGTCTGCTCCAGGTGCAGGTTGGTCTCGGCGCAGGTCTCGTGAATGGTCTTGACCGCCGCGCCCGACAATTCGAACTGCCCGCCCGGCTCCAGGCTGAGCGAGGCGCCGTTCTGCGTCAGGCCGATGATGTTGTCGCCTTCGCGTACCGGCTGCCAGCCGAAACGCTGCATGCCTTCCAGCAGCTGACGGATGCCGGGTCTGCCGTCATAGGCGACCGGCTTATGGGTCGCGAGGTCGTAGACGAACTTTTCGTGCTCGGTGCCGATGGACCAGTCGGCCTTGGGCCGGCATCCCTTCGACAGGTGGCGCACAAGGTCATCGCGGCTTTGGATCGGGCCGCTGGCGGACTGCGGAATGGACATGAATGAAGAACCCTTGGTCCCCAAACCTTGGGGTGCCCGTACTTAGGCAGCAGGCCGCATGGGCGCAAGATAGATTCATTTTCGTCTTGACTTAATTAAGTGGATACGCAATTTATAGCTCCATGACCGCTTTACAAGCCCTCGCTGACCCCACCCGCCAGCGCATCGTCGAGATGCTGGCCGCCGGCGCCCTGTCCTCGGGCGAGATCGCCGGCCGCTTCAAACTGTCCCCGCCCGCCATTTCCCAGCACCTCAAGACCCTCAAGACGGCAAAGCTGGTGACGGTGCGGACCGACCGGCAGAAGCGCATCTATTCCCTGGATCCCGAAGGCGTCGGCGAAATTTCCGACTGGGTGGCGCGCATCACTGCCTTCTGGAATCCGAAGCTGGATGCGCTGGAAGCGGCTTTGAAGAAGGACAAGTCATGAAGGGCGAAGTCCTTGCCGAAGGCGCCGTACGCTTTGTCCGCACCTTCGATGCGCCCGCAGAGAAAATCTGGGCCTTCCTGACCGACAGCGAAAAGCTGCCGGAATGGTATGGCGAAGGCGCGATCGAACCACGTGAAGGCGGCGCCGTATCGCTGATGGGCGGGCATGTGCGCGGCGTGGTCACCGGCTGGCGGCCGAACCAGTTCCTTGCCTACACCTGGAATGTGTTCTCGCCGGGCGAAACGCAATCGCGCTTTCCGATCTCGTATCTTGAATTCACGCTGGAGGGCTCGAAGCTCACCCTGATCCACCGCCCCATCCCGCAGGCGATGCAGAACCAGACCATGATGGGCTGGCACACCATGCTGGACCTGATCGAATCGGGTCTCGCTGGCGATTTTCCAAAACGCAGCGATCTTTTTCCCAAGAACGCCGAACGATACGGCGTCGATATCAACAAACTCAAAGGGTGATGCGATGGGTAGCAAGGCAACAAAGATCAACGATTCCACTTTGCAGTTCGTGCGCATCCTGCCCGGACCGATCGAGAAGGTCTGGGATTACCTGACCGATGCCAAAAAGCGCGGCGAATGGTTTGCCTCCGGCCCCCTGCCCGCCAAGGTCGGCGAGCGGTTCGAGATGCGCTTCAAGCATTCCGACCTGTCGCCGCATACCGCCGCGCCGCCGCCGCAAATGGCCGAGATGGACAAGAATGGTCACACCTCCAGCAACGTCCTCCTGGCTTTCGAGCCACCCCACCGGCTGGCCTTTACCTTCGGCGGAGAAAAGAATCCGGCCAATGTCTCGGAAGTGGAATTCCGGCTGACGGAAGAGGGAGACAAGGTGCGGTTGACCCTGACCCACAGCAAGATTCCCACCGACGATTATGCCGACGGCGTTTCAGTCGGCTGGCACAGCCACCTGGACATCCTGCAGTCCCGCACCGAAGGCACCACGCCGCCGGCCTTCTGGGATGTGTGGCGTGATGCGCGAAAGATTTACGACAAGCCCTGACGGCGCCGTTCCACCCTGCGCCGCAAGCTGCTAGGCTTTGCGCGCGGTCTGGATCGGAACAATGAAAAAGAAAATACCCGTCGGCGGAGCAATCGCGCACGCCTACCGCTTTGTCTTCACCCAGCCGCTCGCGATCTTCAAGGCCGCATGGCTGCCATTGCTGGCGTCGCTGGTGCTGATGTTCCTGTTCTTCCGGCGCATGGCACTGTTCCTGACCGCGGCACAGGCGCACGACCCCGCAGCGGTCAGCCTGTTCGGTTCGCTGCTTTTGCTCATCGTCCTGATCCTGGTCTTCTTTTTTGCGCAGTTCACCGCCATCACCGAGACGGCGCTGGGCCGTCCACCAAAGTCCTGGGTCGCCCTGCATTTTGACCGGACCATGTGGCGGGTGCTGGGAGGCTTCCTGGCCGCGGCAGGCGTCATCGCGATCATCACCATCATAACAATTATCATTTCCTATGTGCTGGCCCTGGGCCTGGACCTGATGATCAAGGTTGCCCCGGGCACCCGGCCTATAAGCGCCATCGCGGCCGGTCTGGTGGTCTTCGCCTGTTTCTGTGTGATTTTCTTTATCGCCCTGCGATTCCTGTTTTTGCTGGCACCGGTCACGGTTTCCGAAACGGGGCTGGGCCTTGCGCGCAGCTGGCAACTGTCGAAGAGCAATTTCTGGCGGGCGTTCCTGATCACGCTGTCCATCACCATACCCGTGGGAATCGCGAACCGGATGCTCAGCTATGCGCTGGCGGGACTTCCGCCCACGCTTCCGCCCGGCACGGCCAAGGCGGCGCAGGATGCGGCCGAGGCGGCCTGGCAGATCACTCAGATGAATGCGATGGCGGACCGCTGGTTTGTCACCCTGCCCATCATGGGATTGGTGATGCTGTTCCAGCTGGGCGCCGGCTGCGCCGCGCAAGCCCATGCCTACCGCAAGCTGACCGAAGACGACGGCCTAGCTCCAATCGCCGGCGATTGACTGCCAGATCGCCAGCGCCGCCAGCGCCGCGGTGTCGGCGCGCAGGATGCGTGGCCCCAAACTCACCGGCACCACGAACGGCAAGGCCCGCAACGCCGCCCGTTCCGTTGGATCGAAGCCGCCTTCCGGCCCGATGAGAATGCCGGTCGGACCACCGCGGCTTTCGCGCGCCGCTTGCGTCATCGCCTTGGCATCGCCGCCCTCGTCGCAGAACAGCAGGCGGCGCTCGGTGGGCCAAGAGGCCAGCAGCTTGTCGAAGCTGACACCGGTGCGAATCTCCGGCACCGTCAGCCGCTCCGACTGTTCCGCCGCCTCCACCGCATTGGCGGCCATGCGCTCTTCATTGATGCGGCCCACGATAGTGCGGCGGGTGAAGACCGGTTGCAGCACAGACACGCCCAGCTCCACCGCCTTCTGCACCAGATAATCGGACGGGGTCTTCTTCACCGGCGCGAAGGCCAGCCAGATGTCCGGCACCCCATACTGGGCCTGTGTCCGCTTGCGGCACGTCACGGTCACGCCACGCTTGCCGGACTCGGTAATCTCAGCCAGCCATTCGCCATCGCGGCCATTGAACAGCGACACCAGGTTCCCGGTCTTGGCCCGCAATACGTGCAGAAGATAATGCGTTTGCCCCTCGTCCAGGGTTACCGCCATGCCTTCGCCCAGATCGGCGGTCATATAGAGCCGGGTTTTGCCACCGGCTTCCGTCAGTTCATCGCTCATGTCACAATTCACCCCGATGCCCACAAAATCGCAAGCCATTCCCCTGGATGCCGTGCCCACCAGCTGGGTGGAACATGCGCCGACCTGGCTGCAGCCCTGGGCGCGGCTGGCGCGGCTGGACCGGCCGATCGGCACCTGGCTGCTGCTGTGGCCCTGCATCTTCGGGCTGCTGCTGGGCGCAGCGGCCGATGAGCGCCGCTTTCTGGACTGGCGCGACCTTTATTATGTGATCCTGTTCGCCGTGGGCGCGCTGGTGATGCGCGGCGCGGGCTGCACCTTCAACGACATCATCGACCGCGACATCGACGCGGCGGTGGCGCGCACCGCCGGCCGCCCGATCCCGTCCGGCGCCATCAGCGTGCGCGGCGCCGCGCTGTTCCTGGCGGCACAGTGCCTGGTCGGGCTGGCGATACTGCTGCAGTTCAACTGGTTCGCGGTGGCGCTGGGTGCTGCTTCGCTGCTGCTGGTCGCCGCCTATCCCTTCATGAAGCGTATCACCTGGTGGCCGCAGGCCTGGCTGGGCCTGACCTTCAACTGGGGCGCGCTGCTGGGCTTTGCCGCCCAGACCGGCCGGCTGGATGTGGGCGATGCCATGCTCTACGCCGGCCTGATCTTCTGGACCCTGGGCTATGACACCATCTATGCCCACCAGGACAAGGATGATGACGAGCTGATCGGCGTCAAATCCACCGCGCGGCTGCTCGGCAATGATACGCGCAAATGGGTGCTGCGCTTCTATGCCATCGCCTTCACCTTGATACTGGCGGCCGGCTTCACCGAACACACCGGCTGGAGTTTTGCCTTCCTGATGCTGGCGGCCGGCGCGCACCTACTGTGGCAGGTCAAACGGCTGGATATCAACAGCGCCGACAATTGCCTTGCCGTGTTCCGCTCCAACCGCGAGGCCGGCGCGCTGATCGCGCTGGCCTTCCTGCTGGCAAGCTGGCTGGGGTGAGCCGCGTCATGCGAAGCATGTGAGCAGGTCCAGTGGACCTGCGAAAGCG
>JBBQBL010000178.1:0-5389 GCA_038317805.1 Micropepsales bacterium | reverse complement strand
GGCGCCGGCGGCATTCTCTCGGCGCTGTCGATCGCACCCATGCTCCTCATCGTGGCGATCATGCTGCTGGAATTCCTGGTGGCGTTCCTGCAGGCCTATGTCTTCGCGATCCTGACCTGCATCTATCTCAACGAAGCCCTTCATCTCCACGATCATCACTAACTCAAAAAGGACCTGAAAAAATGGAAGTTGCAGCTGCAAAAATGATTGGTGCGGGCATTGCCTGTATCGCCCTGGTCGGCGCCGGTATCGGCATCGGCAACGTGTTCGGCAGCTACCTGTCGGGCGCGCTGCGCAATCCGGGCGCCGCCGCGACCCAGACCACCAACCTGCTGCTGGGCTTCGCGCTCTGCGAAGCGACCGGCCTGTTCGGCCTGGTCGTCGCCCTGATCATCCTGTTCGGCTAAGCCGTGCAGGAACACGCCGCCACCACCGAAATGACGGAAGCCCCCGAGAAAGAGGGTGGCTTTCCGCCGTTCGACACGACGACGTTCCCCACCCAGTTCTTCTGGCTGGTGGTGACGTTCGCGTTTCTGTTTACGGTGATGTGGCGGCTGGCGGGTCCCAAGATCAACGCGGCCATAACCAACCGCAGGGGCACCATTAACGGCGCCATTGCCGAGGCGACCAAGGCCCGCGCAGAAGCCGAAGCGGCCCAGGCCGGTTATGAAACGGCGCTGGCAGGCGCCCGAAGCCGCGGCAATGCCCTGGCCGAGGAAACCCGCCAGAAGCTGAACGCGGAAATCGCCAAGGCCAAGGCGGAAGCCGACGCCAAGGCGTCGGACGCCATGGCCGCCGCCGAAGCGCGCATCGCCCAGACGCGGGAAACCGCCAAGGGTCATGTGAAGACGGCGGCGCGCGATGCCGCCATCGCCATCGTCGAACGGCTGACGGGCGACAAGGTCTCGGCCGAAGACGCCAACGCGGCGTTGGGGAACTAAGATGGAAATGCTGCACGAACCGGAATTCTGGGTTGCCGTCGGCTTTGTGCTGGTCATCGCCCTGCTCGTCTGGAAGGGCGTGCCCGGCATGGTCGCCAAAATGCTGGACCAGCGCGCCGCGGTGATCGCCGCCGAACTGGACGAAGCCCGCCGCCTGCGCACCGAAGCTGCCGCCCTGCTGGCCGATTACCAGAAGCGCGCCGCCGGCGCCGAAGCCGAAGCCCGCAGCATCGTCGCGGCCGCCACCGCGGAAGCCGAGCAGTTCCAGAAGGATTCCCGCATCGCGCTGGAAGCCCAGATCGCCCGCCGCGCCGCCGCCGCCCAGGACAAGATCGCCCAGGCCGAAGCCACGGCCCTGAACGAGATCCGCGCCCTGGCTGCCGACAGCGCCGTCAACGCGGCCCAGAAGCTGATCGCCGCCCGCCTGAATGAGACGCGCGCGAGCAGCCTGATCGCCGATAGCATCAAGGGCGTGGGCGAAAAGCTGAATTAATTTGGTGGGGCGATAGACCCGAAAAAAAGGCGGCCACTGGCCGCCTTTTTTAATGTCTGCACCACTGTCATGGCCCGCGACTGCGGACCATCCAGGTGACATAAGCGCACTTTCTCCAAGCACGCGCCGACGCCTAATCTTCAACAGCCACGCTCAACCCAACTGGATGGCCCGCACTCCGGCGGGCCATGACAATGGGGCTAGGATTTTTCCGGATACACGACCCGCAGGTGCAGCTCTTTGAGCTGCTTGGGGTTCGCCGGGCTGGGCGCATTCATCAGCAGGTCCTGCGCCGACTGGGTCATGGGGAACATGGTGACCTCGCGCAGGTTTTCCTCGCCGGCCAGCAGCATGACGATGCGGTCGATGCCCGGCGCGGTGCCGCCATGCGGCGGGGCGCCGTGGCGGAAGGCGTTGATCATGCCCTTGAATTTTTCCTCGGTCTCCTCGCGGGCATAGCCGGCGATCTCGAAGGCCTTGAGCATCACATCCGGGTCATGGTTGCGGATCGCGCCTGACGACAATTCATAGCCGTTGCAGACGATGTCGTACTGGTAGGCCTTGAGCCCCAGGATGGTTTCGTTGTCGTTCTTGTCGAGCGCCAGGAACTTCTCGCGGTCGAACTGCGGCATCGAGAAGGGATTGTGGGAGAAGTCGATCTTCTTGTCGTCCTCGTTCCACTCATACATGGGGAAGTCCACGATCCAGCAGAACTTGAACTCGGTCTCCGGGATCAGGTTCAGCTCGCGCCCGATGCGGGTGCGCGCCATGCCGGCGATGGTTGCGGCGCGGTCGGCCTTGGCATCGGCACTGAAGAACAGCGCGTCCCCCGCCTTCACGCCGGCTTTGCTTGCCATGTCGGTCAGCGCCGTGCCGGTGATGAACTTGGCGATGGGGCCCTTGCCCACCAGCGCGCCGCCCTCGTCCTCGAACTGGATATAACCCAGGCCCGCCGCACCTTCGCCGCGCGCCCATTCATTCAGCTTGTCGAAGAAGCTGCGCGGCTGCGGCCCGGCGCCGGGCGCGGGAATGGCGCGCACCGTCTTGTTCTTGAACGCCTTGAACTCGACTTCGGCACGGCCGAAGATTTCCGACACATCCACGATCTCGATCGGGTTGCGCAGGTCCGGCTTGTCGGTGCCGTATTTCAGCATCGCCTCGGCATAGGGAATGCGCGGAAACTTGTCGTGCGGCGTCACCGCCTTGCCTTCGCCGAACTCCTCGAACACACCGGCCAGCACGGGGGCCACCGCGGCGAAGACATCGTCCTGAGTGACGAAGCTCATTTCCAGATCGAGCTGGTAGAACTCGCCGGGCGAGCGGTCGGCGCGGCCGTCCTCGTCGCGGAAACAGGGCGCGATCTGGAAGTAGCGGTCGAAGCCCGCCACCATGATCAGCTGCTTGAACTGCTGCGGCGCCTGCGGCAACGCATAGAACTGGCCGGGATAGCGGCGCGACGGCACCAGGAAGTCACGCGCGCCTTCGGGCGAGGACGCGGTCAGGATCGGGGTCTGGAATTCGGTGAAACCCTGATCGATCATGCGGCGGCGCAAGGACGTGACGATGTTCGACCGCAGCATGATGTTTTTGTGCAGCCGCTCGCGGCGCAGATCCAGAAAGCGATAGGTCAGGCGCGTGTCTTCGGGATAGTCGTGATCGCCGAACACCGGCAGCGGCAATTCCTGGGCCTGGCCCTGGACCGCGGCCTGCTCGATGCGCAGTTCGACCTCGCCGGTGGCCAGGTCCTTGTTGATGGTCTCGTCGCTGCGGGCCACGACTTTGCCCGTCAGGGTCAGCACCCATTCCGAGCGCGCTGTGTCCACCAGCGCGAAGGCGGCCGCATCGGGCTCGATCACGCACTGGGTGATGCCGTAATGGTCGCGCAGGTCGATGAAGATCAGCCCGCCATGGTCGCGCCGCCGATTGACCCAGCCCGACAGGCGGACCGTCTGTCCGACATCGCTCTTGCGCAGGGCGCCGCAGGTATGGGTGCGATAGGCGTGCATGCTCAAAATCCCAAGGAATGGCAGGGTTTTTGGCGGTTTATGGGGGGGAGGTCAAGGGAGAGGCGGGGATGCGGAAATGACTGGTTTTTCCCGTCACAAAGCCCGGCTAACGTGGCCCACAGATGAGGGAATCACGCATGAAATTCGCATCCGCCGCCGGCCTGGTTTTGGCCCTGTTCGCCGCCCCTACCCTGGCCCAGGCGCCGGCGAAGCCGCACAACATCATCATCTTCGTGGCGGACGGGTTGCGCTATGGCAGCGTCGAGCCGAACAACATGCCCAACATGTTCCAGCTGAAAAGCGAAGGTGTGGATTTCACCAACAGCCATTCGCTGTTTCCCACCATCACCACCGTCAATGCCAGCGCCATCACCACCGGCCATTACATCGGCGACACCGGAAATTTCGGCAACACGCTCTATACGGCGACGCCCATGGATACGATGAAGGGCGAACCCATCGCGGCACTGGAAAATGACGATGTGCTGGCGGAGATGAACCGGAAGTTCGGCGGCAATTACCTGAACGAGGAAACCCTGTTCGCCCGCGCCCGCGCGCAAGGATTTTCAACCGCCGTGATCGGCAAGCTGGGCCCGACCCGCATCGCCGATTCCACCGCAGCCCCCGACGGCAGCGAAACCCTGATCCTGGACGACAATACCGGTCATCCCGGCGGCATCGGCCTGCCCCAATGGTTCACCAGCAAAATGAAGGCCGCCTTTGTAGGCCCCGAAGCGCCCGCCACCCAGGTGCCGAACATCGCGCAGGAAGTCTATCTGATGAAGGCCACGACGCGCATCGTGCTGCCGCATTTCAAGGAAGCCGGAAAGCCCTTCGCCATGCTGTTCTGGTCGCGCGATCCCGACGCCAGCCAGCACGGCACCAGGGACAGCCTGGGTGAATATGAGCCCGGCATCAACGGGCCGTCCGGAAAAGCGGGCACCCGCGATGCGGACACCGCGCTGGGCGAATTGCGCGCGGCGCTGAAGGCGCAGGGCCTGGATGCGACCACCGATATCTTCGTCACCGCCGATCACGGTTTTCTCACCATCAGCCATGCCAGCGACACCAGCCCCTCTGCGGTGAACGGCCAGATCAAGCAGGGTTTCCTGGCCGCCGATCTGGCCAAGGGGTTGGGCCTGTCCCAAAGCGGCAACATGCTGGGCGCCGATCCGAAAAATCCCGAAGCCATCGTGGTGGGCAATGGCGGCGCCGACCTGATCTATCTGCCGCAAAAGAATGCGAAAAAACTGGCGGGCAATGTCGTCAAGTTTCTCACCACCCAGGATTATGTCAGCGCCATTTTCGTGCATGACAGCCTGGGCAAGATCCCCGGCACCTTGCCGATGAGTGCGGTGAATTTGATCGGCAGCGCCAAGACACCGGTGCCGTCGATCTATATCAGCTTCCGCAGCTTCGCCCGCGACTGCGAGAACAAGCTGCAATGCGCCGTGGGCGTACACGATACCGGGCTGGGCACCGGACAGGGCAGCCACGGCTCACTGTCGCGTGCCGAGACCCGCAACTTCATGGCGGCGGTCGGGCCCAGCTTCAAATCCGGCTTTGCCGATCCCGCGCCCATCTCCAACGCCGACATCACCCCCACCCTGGCCCACATCGCCGGCATCACCCTGGCGCCCAAGGGCAAGCTGAGGGGCCGGGTGATTTCCGAGGCCCTGGCAGGCGGCGGCGAGGTAAAACCGACCCAGCGGACCCTGCAGTCCGCGCCCGCAGCAAACGGGATGCGCACCATCCTGAACCTGCAGGAGGTCGGCCAGGCCCGCTATTTCGACGCGGCTGGGACCTTGGGCAAGACGGTGGGTCTAAATCCTCCGTAAGCTGCACAAAAGCGCCCAAAGCCCTCCGAATCCGGCTATCACCGGGCCATGCGGATAGTAGAGACGACGGACGACCTGAAGGCCTTTGCGGCGGAGCTGTCGGGGGCGCCC
>JBBQBL010000177.1:0-5396 GCA_038317805.1 Micropepsales bacterium | reverse complement strand
GGTCGACGCCATCGTCTTGGCTTCGGCCATGGCCTGGTACTTGGCCTCGGCGGAAGCGCTGATGCGCTGGACGCAGGCCGCGGTGATGGCGCTGTAGTGCGACAGCGGCAACGCCTTGCTGCTTTCGGCGGCGCAGGCTTTTACGGCGGCAATGTGGATGCGCTCGCTGAGGCTTTCAGCCTGGGCGGCGCTGACGGTCAGGGCGAGAAGGGCGGCGGCGGTGAGGGTACGCAACATGGTGATCTCCTTGGTTGGGGTTGATCAATCCTGGTGCCGCCCTGGCAGATGCGTGTTTTGAAATCGTTCGAGTCATTCGACATCGTGGAAAAATCCTGCGGCCGATGCGGCGCGCATACAATCCAAAATCCGCCCGCGCGCACTTATGTCGCAGTGCAGCATTTCCATTCAGCGCAGATAATGATCATTATAACGACATTATACGCACATCATGATGACGGTTTAGCTGCAGTGCACCAATTGGGCAGCACCCTGCCTTACTTCACGCCGCTTTGCGCCGCGCCCGCTTCATGGCCTCAACCAGCGCATCCAGCGCCTCGCGAAATCGCGCCAAGGTCGAAAACTTGTATCCCGGACTGATCGCCTGCACCGCCGCCGCCACCGCATAATTCTCTCCGCACACCCGCCGGCAGATCATCCAGTCATTGCTTCCCATCGCCTGCTCCACCCGCCGCCAGAAATCCTTGGCATCGCGCTGGTGATCGACAAAGGCCCCCGGCACCCCGCCGCTGGCCCGTACACGGTCAAAATCCACCCCGCCGGGAAAGGATGCGTGGCAGACTTGCCAGCCCTCATCGAACGCCCGTGCCGCCGACAGCCGGTTCAGCGCCCGCCCCTCCTCTTCGCGCGGCATCTGCGCCGCCGCCTCCTTGCAAATCAGATGCCCCAGCCGGAATTCCCGCTCATAGACGGTCAGCCGCGACCATCCCGCCTTGGCGCCCGCCCGCCCCGACACCACGCGCCCCTGCACATGGTCGGTCTGGATCACCGCCGGCCGCTCCACCCGCTCTTCAATCTTCGCCGGCTTCTTCATTTGCGCTTGCGTGTCTCCTGCCGGAACACGTCGCGCAAGGTGTGCCGCGCTTCCTCTTTCAGCGGCACGCCCATTTCCCGCACCATGGCCATGGCCTGCGGCACATCCCGCGCCACCTCGATCCGCATCCCCGCATCGCGCAGCGCCACGAACTGGTTGGTCTGGGCGTAACTCAGCCGGTCGCCCCGTGCGAGCAGATGCAGCCCCAGCGCCCGCCCCCGGTGACAGATCAGGATTCCGGGAACACCAGGCGCCGCCAGCGCCATCGCCTCCTTGGGCAGCAGTGCCCGCAGATCCGCCAGCAGCCGCTTTTCCACCGGTAGCTCGGACTCGCGCCGGCGCGTCTTTTCTACGTTCAATGCAAACTGGGTCATCGCGTCTCCTGTGGGGGATAAAGATCGGGCCGCAGGTCATGGGCGCTGACCGCCCCGCCGGTGGCCTCCTGGATCGGCAGGCACCATTCCGCCGGCACACGTTTGCCCCGCCGCACGATCTCGCTCACAGCCTGCGGCGAAACCCCGGCCACTCTGGCCACCGCCACTTGGCTCCCCAGCTGGGAAACCGCCGTCTTCAGTGCCCCGATCCCGTTTTCCATGCGCAAACCGTAACAAGCATGCTTGTAGACTGTCAACAAGTGTTCTTGCATTGTTCGCATTTACAAGACATCTTGTATACACCCCGGTTCTTCTTGTAGGGTGCTCCGTATGAAGACCAATCTCACTGTTGGAGACCGCGTCCGCGAACGCCGCGCCGCCTTGGGCCTCAGCCAGCCGCAACTGGCCAAGAAGGTCGGCGGCATCACCTACCAGGCGATCCAGCAACTGGAAGCTGGCGGCGGCACCAAGCATCTGGTCGGCATCGCCCGCGCTTTGGGTGTCACCGCCGAATGGCTGCAGGACGGCCAAGGTCCCGCCCCCGCCCGCCACAGTCCCTCGCCGCGCCTCGGCAGCGCCGACAAGCTCAAGGTGCTGGGCATGGCCGAATGCGGCGCCGATGGCTGGTCGCTGTGGAACGGCGATGTCATCGACATGATCGACCGCCCCGCCGCTTTGGTCGGCATTCCCAACGCCTATGCCGTCTATGTCGTGGGCGCCAGCATGGAGCCGCGCTATCACCCCGGCGAGCTGGTGCACGTCCATCCCGGCAAACCACTGACCATCGGCGCCTATGTCCTGGTCCAGCGCAAACCGAAGAATGACGGCGACGTGCCGCTGGCGGTGATCAAGCGGCTGGCGAAACGCTCTGGCGCCAAGACGGTGCTGGAACAGTTCAACCCGCCCCGCACCTTCGAGATTCGCAACGACGAAATCGTCTCCATCCATCGCGTGGTCGGTTCAGGCGAAGCCTGACGGAAGCCCGCCGCTTGTTGACACCTGCAAGCGTACTTGTATGCTGGGGCCATGAACATGTTGCAGGTCATCCAGCGCGGCGCGGTCGCCCGGCGGAGCCTGCCCTGCCCCTTCTGCGGCGAAAATCCCCCACTGGCCACTCAGATCGCCGGCCGCTTCATCGTAGGGTGCGAAAACGACAGCTGCGCCGCCAACCCGCAAGTTAGCGCAACTGATTTGAACAGCGCCTGGGCACGCTGGAACAAGCGGATTTGATTTTCTTGCCATTAACAGGGGCTGTGGTAATTCCTGCGCTGTTGCCGGCTTAGCTCAGTTGGTAGAGCACCTGATTTGTAATCAGGGGGTCACAGGTTCGAGTCCTGTAGCCGGCACCATTCATGTGGCCCGCAACGCGGGCCACATGAATGACAAGCGGGCCGCGCGTCAGCGACTTGAGGCCCGCGCGTCAGGGCACCGGTATCGAAAAAAATCGCAAGCCCGCGCACGACAGCGATCCGAAATCTATCCGCGTGAGCGGGTCGCAGCCTTTTGCGCAATTCTGACGGCCTTTGCATGGGCCTCACTGGCCAAGGTATGCTTCTTGACCGCTGCATGATGCGCGGATGTACCCACGGCGAGCTTCATTTCCTTGTGGGCTGCTGCACGTTCCGCCGCGCGCTTGTCCAGTTCGATCTCTTCCGAACTTTTGTCCGCCATTTTTCATTTCCTTTTAAATTGCACAGACGATATCGCCTTCATGGCGTCGTCCCATTGCACCAGGATGTTCAGCCTACCTTACCGGGCGGAGCTTACAGACGCCCGGGGGCTGGCATAACGTCAGGCGACTTGAGGCCGCGCGCTTCGCTAAGTCTTCTTCTTGGCCTTCGCCTTGGCTTTCGGCGGCGCCGCGGCCTTGGCCGCCTCTTCTTCCGCTTCCTTGGCCAGGCGCAATGCCTTCAGCCGCGCGGTCTTGGCGTCGCTCGCCACCCGCTCCTTTTCGACCTGGTCCAGGACCATGCGGGTACGCTGGTCCGATGCCGTGCTGGCGGCCTGGGCCCGTGCGCCGGGTGGTGCTTTTCTTGTATCTGCCATGCCCCACCCTAACATGCTTTGCCCGGCCCGTATCGCCCGGGGACCGGCGATTTTCCCGTGCGCGGGGCCTTGTGGCCGGTCCCCAAGGACTTACACTCGCGGTCACGGGGCGCGCAGAAAATCAGAAAGCCCCGGGGGAGACACCATGAAACGCTTGCTGCTGACGGCCACCCTTTTGCTGGCCTCCACCTCCGTCCAGGCCCAGCTGGCCTCGAAGATCACCCACTACGACGTCAAGAAAACCGCCACCCTCAAGGCGGTGCATGACGGCGCCGGCACCATGAATTTCGGTCCCCTGATGACCGACAAGACCCTGTCCACCAACTTCATCTTCCTGCACCGCGGCGTGCTGCACCCCGGCGGCGGCATCGGCCAGCATTTCCACAATCACTGCGAAGAGATGTTCGTCATCTTCGACGACCAGGCCGAATTCACCGTCAATGGCCGCACATCCCTGCTCAAGGGCACCGTCGGCGCCCCCAACCGCATGGGCTCCTCGCACGCCATCTACAATTCCACCGACCATGACGTGGAGTGGATGAACATCAATGTCGGCACGTCCAAGGTCTATGATGCCTTCAACCTGGGCGACGACCGCGTCGGCGCGCCCAAGGATGCGATCCCCCAATTCGTCACCATGCATCTGGAAAAGTCGCTGCTGAAGCCCGCCCGTGACGGCGGCAAAGTTCAGCGCCGCCGCGCCCTCAGCCCCAGCGTCTTCTTCACCCCCTGGGCCTATGTCGATCATGAACTGATCCAGCCGGGCGGCGACACCGGCACCACCAGCCTCGCCGATCTCAGCGAAGCCTATTACGTCATCTCCGGCGAAGGCAGCGTCACGGTGAACGGCGAAACCGCCGCCATCAAGAAGGGCGACGCCATCCCGGTCGATCTGGGCCAGGCCAAAAGCTTCAAGGCCGGCGCTACCCCGCTGGAACTGATGATCATTGGCGTGGCGAAGGATCAAAAGACCAAGGATGCCTTCGCCGCCAACCCGGCCAACGAAAATGCCGAACCTTTGCTGGCCGTGCTGAACAAGCCACGCTGAAACAAGAACAAGGAAACGCCATGACCCGCCGCCTTGCCGCTCTCGCGGCCTGCCTGCTCGCCACCGCCGCTATGGCCCAGACCCCGCCCGCTCAGGATGCTCCGGTCGTCCCCAACAATCCCGATTATTCGGCGCTGATGGAAGGCAAGCCGGTCGACGGCCGCCTGAACGAGAACGTCAAGGACAAGCCGGCTTTTGCCGGCCAGACCCGTGCGCCCTATCACAAGACCGCGCCCTACAAGCTGACCGAGATCACCAGCGGCCTGCATGCCCCCTGGGCGCTGGGTTTCCTGCCCGACGGCAAATTCCTGGTCACCGAAAAACTGCCCGGCGCCCTGCGGGTGGTGTCGCCCGATGGCGCCATCGCCCCGCCGGTCTCCGGCGTTGACGGGCTGGCCAAAGGCTGGCGCGAGACCGGCCTGTTCGATCTTGTCGTGGACCCGAACTTCGCCAGCAATCATCGCCTCTACTTCACCTTCTTCGGCTTCGATCGCGGCATGATCAGCGGCATCCAGGTGGCGCGCGCCACCTTCAACCAGGCCGCCAACGCGCTCAGCGATGTGAAGGTGATCTTCAAGGCCCGCCCCCAGACCCCGAACGACAACCGCTCCGGCGTCGGCTCACGCAGCGGCGGCCGCATGGTGATGGGCAAGGACGGCTATCTCTACATCACCATCGGCGACCGCGACACCGGCGGCTCCTATCCCTGGCTTGTGGCGCAGACGCTCGACACCCATCTAGGTAAGATCCTGCGCATCACCCAGGACGGCAAGCCTGCGCCCGGAAATCCCTTCACCGGCCAGGAGGGCGCCTATCCCGAGATCTGGGCCATCGGCGGGCGCAGCCAAGAAGGGCTGTCGTTCGACAATGACGGCAA
>JBBQBL010000176.1:0-5409 GCA_038317805.1 Micropepsales bacterium | reverse complement strand
ATGATCATCATCGCCTGGTGATGGGCCATGTAGGTCTGTATCACGACCTCATGGACGCCCTCGGGCAGCCGTGCGCGGGTATAGTCCACCGCCTCATACCAGCCGTAAGCGCCGCGCGCGCCCATCCGCGCCAGCCGGTCCAGATTCTTGCGGGCCGCCGCTGGAACGATCATCGCCGCCAGTCCGCTGGCATAAGGCGCGATGACGGTGTTTTCGCTCAAGCCCCGCTTGATGCCGAGATCCGGAACGCCAAAGCCCGAATATTGATAATTCTGTTCGCGGTCCAGCGCGTAATATTGGGATTCCGAGATGCCCCAGGGAATGCGCCGCCGCGCGGCATAGTTTATTTGGCGCCTCACCGCCGCCTTGTTGCTCAGCGCCAGCAGACTGCCGCCGGGCTCATGCATGATGAGAGACGGCATGAGATATTCGAACATCGATCCCGACCAGGATTGCAGCGCCGAGGAACGGCCCAACGGGGTCAGGGTGCGGCCAAGGTGAAACCAGTGCCGCGTGGGAACATCGCCCTTTGCGATGGCAAAGAAGCTCGCCAGCCGCGCTTCCGACGCCAGCAGATCATAGGCATTTGCGTCCCGCCCCTGGTCGTCAACCCGGTAGCCGATCACCAAAAGCTGACGGGCTTCATCGAACAGGAATCCGAACTCCATGGCCTGCGCAAAATCATCGCATTGCGCCGCGATGCGCGTCAGCCGCGCTTTCAGTTCGTCCGGCAGCGCGTCGGGGTACAAGTCGCGCCTGTGGCTGAGGATGGCCGCCAGGAAGGTCGCGGCGCCGGCGCGCAAAGGCTCGGCGGCATCGGCGGCCTGGGTCAAAACCACAGCCTGCTGTTCCAGCCGGTCGAAAGACTGGGTCCGCGCGGAACCGGTCAGGTCGCAACTGCCCAGCAGAACCTTCAACTGATCCAGCGTCTGCCCGAATGCCCCATCCGGCTTTGCGCTTTGTATGTTATCGCCAATCATCGCCAGCGTATCGGCGAGCCCGCACGCGATCCGCGGCGCGCTGGCGGCGTGCATGAACTCCTGGCAAGCGAGCTTCACAACTAAGAGGTTGCCCGCCAGATTTCCACTGTCCACCGTCGAGACGTAACGCGGCGTCATCGCCATCAGGGTTCTTGTGTCGTACCAGTTGAGGAGATGTCCGCGATACCGCTCCAGTTTGTGAAGCGTTGCCAGCGTCGCCTCAAGGCGTTCGATTGTCTCCAGCCGCCCAATCCAGCCGAAATCATGGGCCGCAAGCACCACGTTGAGGTAAAGCCCGATATTGGTGGGCGAGGTGCGGTGCGCAACTTCTCCCTTGGGCCTCTCCTGGAAATTGTCCGGCGGAAGGCAATTGTCTTCCGCCGTGACGAATTTTTCGAAGAAGGTCCAGGTGCGGCGGGCCGCCAGGCGTAGCGCAAGTGTATCGTCTTGCGAAATATCAAGATGCGGCTCCACCTGCGGCGCGGCACTGGCCCATCGCGCAATGAGCGGTGAAAGCCCCCATAGCAGCAGCAGCGGAAAGGCGGTCCAGAGACTTTCACGCGCGCCCAGCGCCAGATAAAGGGTCGCCGCGCCTGCAAACGCAACGCTGCCCGTGAGCTGCAATGCCAGGCCGCGCCAACTGCCCCGCCGGCTATAGGCGCTCTGCGCGAAGGTCACCCATTCCAGCAGATGCTTCTTGCTGACGACCAGCCGGAATACCGTTCGCAAGATGGCGTCCAGCGACAAATAGGCGACCCGCGCCAAAAAGGCGGCGTTGAACAGGATCTGTGTGCCGGCCAGGATGACGTCTCGAACAAGATTGCGCAGATGTCCACGAAGGGAAAAACCCCAGTGCCGCGGCAGGACACTGGAGAGAATGGGCAGCAGCGGCGGCAAGACAATCGTAACGCCCAGGATCACGGTCCAGAACACGGATGCCGGCAGCGGTTGCTGCCAGCCGACCAGCAAGGCCAGCAGAAGCGCAGGCGCCGACAGTGACCGCCGCAAATTGTCCAGCATCTTCCAGCGGCCAAGCGCCGGGATGCTGCGGCCACTGCCAAAACCCAGGATGAACGGCAACAATTGCCAGTCGCCCCGGACCCAGCGGTGTTGCCGCGCAAGCTCGACGTCGTAGCGGGAGGGAAATTCCTCCACCAGCTCCACGTCGGAAATCAACGCCGCCCGGGCGAAGATGCCCTCCAGCAGGTCGTGGCTGAGAACCGAATTTTGCGGAATGCACTGCTGCAACGCCTGCTCAACCACATCCAGGTCATAGATGCCCTTGCCGACAAACGAGCCTTCCTCGAACAGGTCCTGATAGACGTCCGAAACGGCAAAGGCGTAGGGATCCAGGCCATTGGGCCCTGAAAATGCCCACTGAAACAGCGAGCTTTCCGAGCCGATAGGCAGGGACGGTGTGACGCGCGGCTGCAGGATCGCGTGGCCGCACACCACCCTGCCCCGCTGCGGATCGAATTGCGGCAGGTTGAGAGGATGCGCCATCTTGCCGATAAGCCGCTTGGCCGCGCCGCGCGGAAGCCTGGTGTCGGCGTCCAGGGTAATGACATAGTGCACATCCCTGGGCAGATGCCCGAACACGCCGTCCACGTCCAGGAAACTTGTATCCTCCGCGCCGCGCAGCAGTCGGTTTAATTCATGCAGCTTGCCGCGCTTGCGCTCCCAACCCATCCACTTGCCCTGCGCGGCGTTCCATAGCCGCCTGCGGTGCAGCAGCATGAAAAGCGGCGGTCCATTGCCGGCATAGCGCGCGTTGAGGTCGCGGATGCCGCCGCGCGCCCGATCCAGAAGCGGCTGGTCGGATGGCGTGATTTCGCTGTCGCTGTCCGCCCAGTCGGACAGCAGGACAAAACGCAGGCGGGCGTCCGCGTTAGAAAGATAATGAACTTCCAGGCGCGCGACCTGCTCGGCTATATCCTCCCCGCGTGCAATCAGGATCGGCACCACCAACAGGGTCCGAAGGGAATCCGGGACGCCTTGCTTCAGCGACAGCGCGGGAAGGCATTTGGGACCCCAGCGGTTGGTGACGTTGCGGTTCACCGTCGCCACCGCCAGATCGGAGGCCGGCAACAATGCCAGGAACCCCAGGATCACGAGCTCTTGCCCCGTGACGCCGGCATAGAATTCTCCCGCCAGGATCAGGGCGACAACCATGGCGGTGACGAGGGCGATGAAGCCCAGGTAGCCCACCAGGCCGGTGGCGGCGGCGCCCCGCCAGAATCTTTGCCCCAAGGGCGCGCGATAGCGCACCGACTTTTCGAAGGCACGCTCGCCCCCGCCGATCAGATAGAAGCCGGGATCGCGCTCGCCCGGCGATTTTCCCGCCGCCCGCAAGGCCTGTTTCACGGCCGCAGCGGCGACCGTGATCTCATCCAGGGGCGAACGGCGTGCGATCCGTTCCACGGCGCGGCGATAGCGGTCGCGGGTGGCAAAATCCATGTCCCCGAAATTGGTATTGTTGCGCAAGGCACGATCGACCAGGCCGACATGCTCCACAAAGTCGGCCCAGTCCGTAGCGGATATCAACCGCATCGCGTGGATGACGTTGCGGACCGAAATATCGTCAGCGCCCTGAAGGTGATATTCGTTCTGGATCAACGCATCGCTGCTGGTCCCCATGTCCTGCAGCTCGGCCTCGACATCCTGCAGCACCTGGTCGGCAAAAACATTGTGGTTGCGAAGCTGCTGCGCCAGCCGCGCAATCAATGTGGCCGTGACAGGGACACCTGCGAGCACGCCATCGGCGGAACCATTGCGGTTGGTGTCCGTGGGGACAGTCAGGATTTTCCGGGCAACGCTGTCGGCGCGCTCCGCATCGCCAAGCCGTGCGACCACGATGTCGGTCAGCCGCCGCAGATTTTCCACCAGCGTGATGCGCAAGGTAATGGCGATGGCCCACAGCTCGCCGATCTTGAGCGGATCGACATCCTGATAGGCGTGCGCGAAGCGCTCCAGCCGATCCATATCGAAGGCGCCGTCGGTATGGGCGATCAGCGCCCAGGCAATGCCATAGACGCGCGGATAGCCGGCCAGCGGCCCCTTGGAGATTTTGGGAAGCTCATTGTAATAATCGGCAGGAAGGTCCTTGCGGACCTCCCGTATCTGCTCGTCCACGATGTGGAAATTGTCGAGGAACCATTCGCCGGCGGAGGTGATCTGGCTGCCGGATTTGGCCGCCTTGGCCAGCACGCGAAAATTGGCGATCAGCCTGTCCGAATTTTCCTTGAGGCGGCGCCGCAGCGATTTTTCTGCCCTGGCGGCCCGGCCAACCGGCTGCGCTTCCGCAAGACTCTTGGCATGCTGTTCGAGCCGCTCGACACTGAATAACTCAGAACGAATAGGCAGATCCAGTGTTCGCGATAACTCAATATGCAATACCGTTCAGGGCAAAAACGCCCGCCCCACTTTTAAATGATCCTCGCCGTAAGGCTCTAACGCACCGCCAACGCAAAAGTTCCCGCAGTGCCGGTTATCGCTGGCCTTCTCCGTCAGAATTCCGGGCTTGTTCTTGTGTCTTTAGATCGGCCCTCCGTCCGGTACGATTGTCACCGCTTCGGCTGAACGATCTCTGCACGCAGAATATTGGCGTGCAGAAGAGCGTGCTGACCCTAGTGCGCGAACGCGCCCGCCAAGCGGGCATATATCCCTGTTAGCGGGCATCTCTCCTGTCATCGCTAAGATGCGACGACGGAATTATCTGCCGGTCTTGAGGCCGATCAGCGTATAGGCCGGGCAAAATCGCACCACGGCTGTCAGGATCGGCACCACGCCGATCCAGCCCACCCAATTCCACCCCGTTTCTGGAAAGCCAAGCCTGAGCGCATAGGCGAGCAGGGCGAGGCCAAGGGCAACTCGAACTACCCTGTCAAGATTTCCCATGTTCGGTCTCATCGCGTTGGGCCACGCCGACACGATTAGCTCTCTATCCCGCTGGTACAAAACATCCGTCAGGCCACCCGGCGCATAAAGCCATACCCGAGGGATTTCACTTGTTGGGATCGTTTTCAGGTCATCTTCAGGCATGAGCATGGCCAGCTCAGCTGCTTGTTCATCACTCACTGCGAAGTTGGTTGATTGCGGAGCAGTGACAACGGTGGCATTATCAGATTTAACCGACCGCAATGCGGTTGTAGCTGCATTGCGCGAATTTGATCAGCTTGGGCGAAATGCGTTTCTGGCGAAATACGGTTTCGGGCCGTCACGCAGGTTTTTTCTCCGGCTCAATGGAATGCACTACGACTCCAAGGCCATTTTAGGCGCAGCGCATGGCGTCCAGTTTCCCGAACGTGGTCCACTACCTCATGATCAGTTTAACGGAGGTGATCAGACGGTAAATCACATTGTTAACAATCTGGGGTTTGACGTCGTGGACATTGCCGATAGAGAAAACCAACAAAAAGACATTTCCGCC
>JBBQBL010000175.1:0-5475 GCA_038317805.1 Micropepsales bacterium | reverse complement strand
CCCAATGCCATCGCGGTGGGGGCGGGCGAAAAGTTCGCCATCATCACCGCGGCGCAGAAATATGTGGATGCCGATCCGCAAAATCCCGCGCCGGACGACAAGGTGACGGTGATCGACCTGGCCGATCCCGCCCATCCCAGGTTTCTGCAGACGGTGCATGCCGGCCCCACCCCCGGCGGTGTCACCATCAACTGCGCCGGAACATTGGTGCTGGTGGCTTCCAAGGGCGACGACGCCATCCATGTCTTCACCCTCAGCGGCAAGCATCTGGCTCCCGCCGGCAAGGTGGATCTGGGCAAGGGCGCGGCGCCGACCGATGTGGTGTTCGCGCCGGACGGCCGCAAGGCCTATGCGGTGGCCTGGGGCGTGAACAAGATCCTGGAGCTGGGCATCGACGGCGCGCATGTCACGCGCACCGGCAGGGATGTGGCGACCGGCGTCAGCCCTTATGGCGCCACCATCACACCGGATGGCGACTGGCTGATCAACACCAATGTCGGCGGCGCACTGGACAAGAAAACCAGCGGCACCCTGACGATGATCGATCTCAAGACCGGCAAGCTGGCGCTGAACCTGGAAGTGGGCAAGGTGCCCGAGCATGTTGCCCTGTCGCCTGATGGCCGCCATGCCGCGCTGGTGCTGGCCAACGGTGCCGCCACGGTGAAGAGCGATCCCAAATATGACGGGCTGGTCGGCATCATCAAGATTTTTGCGGTGGGGCCGGGCACCCTGCGACAGGTGGCGCAGGCCGATTCCTGTCACTGGGCGCAAGGCCTGGCCTGGAGCGATGATGGCAAGCTGGTATTGCAGCAATGCGCCGCCGAGCGTGTCATCCAGGTTTTCCGCTTTGACGGCAAAAGTCTCACGCGCGACGATTCCGCCACCTTGGCCTTTCAATCACGGCCCGGTTCGCTCTCCACCCGGCACAGCCGCTAGGAAGACAGCATGAAAAGCGCCGCGACCCTGATGGCAATTCTCGCCATGACCAGCGCGGCATCTGCCGCCGCGCCCAAAGCGCCGGAGCCGGCCAAGCCGGTGGATGCCGCCAGCCTCTATACGGGGCGCTGGTATGAGTTCGCGCGCACCCCCAAGAGCTTCAATGCCGGTTGCGTTGCCGGCGTTACCGATTACCAGGTCAAGGACGGCGGCATCACCGAACGTGACGCCTGTCATGTCAAGACGCCGGACGGCAAGGAAGAGGCCGTTGCCGGCCCGCTGAAAATTCTCAATCCCGGCGTCAACACCAAGGTGGATGTCGCTTACCGGATTCTGGGCGGATTGTTTCCCATCCACCGCGAATATTGGGTCCTGGATCACGGCGACAATTGGTTCATGATCGCCAGCCCCGACATGACCGAAGTCAATCTTTACAGCCGCGAGCCGCGCCCCGCCCAGTCGCTGATCGACAGGATGACCAGGCAGATCAAGGACCTTGGCTATGCCGGGCAACTGGAATTTCCCGCACTGTCGGCCGCCAAACCCTAGGGTTGCGCGGACCGCGCGCGGCGTGTTGCCAGCGTTCCCCAGATGTGCCTGAATTGAAAAAAATCTGGGGGACTTGGGTATGACAAATCTTACGCGTCGCACATCCATGCTGATGATGGGGGTGACATCGGCTTTCGCCGCGCTGGCCCGGCTTCCGGCCATGGCGCTGACCAGCCTGACCGCGCGCCCGCGCCGTCCGGTGACCGACGCGGACAAGGGCCATGTCCTGACCCTGGCGAAATCCAACAAGACCATTGTCGGCTACAGCGACCAGATCACGGTGCGCCCCGGCGAGACCATCACCTTCCATGTCAGCACCTATGCGCCGGGCGACTACAAGGCCTCGCTGGTGCGGGTGATCAATGGTGACACGCTTTCCGGCGTCGGACGTTTCCGCATGGATCCGGTGCCGGCCGATTTTGCCCGCGCCTATCCGGGCGGCGAGCAGAAAGTGTGGCCCGGTTCCTATGTCACCTTCGACCAGGCGTCGCCCTCCGGCATCACCAGCAGCACAAAGGACTTCTCGGTGGTGGCGCTGGTCAAGCCGACCTTGCCGGGCAAGGGACCGCAATTCATCGCCTCGCAATGGGATGATACCAAGAAGCTCGGCTGGGCCATCGGCATCGACGAACGCGGCGAAGGCGCGCTGTGGGTGGGCCAGGGCGGCGGCAAGTATTTCAAGCTGCGCACTTCGCGCTATATCCAGCACAATCACTGGACCATGCTGGGTGCATCGTTCGATGCCGCGAGCGGCGAATGGCGCGTCTATGACGTGCTGCTGACCGATCCCAACTTCACCCTGGCCTCGACCAGTGACCCCTGGCACTACATCTTCGGCACACGCCGGTTGGCCAAGGACTGGGCTATCGCGTCTGGCACGCCGATGCGGTTTGCCGCCGGCAGCGGCGAGATGATGGCCAATGGCCAGCCCGCCCCCCATGCGCTGTTCAACGGCCGCATCGACGGCGTGCGCATTTCCGGCAAGGTGCTGCATCCCACCGACATGATCCGTGTCGCCACCGCGACCAAGCTGGAAGAGGTCGCGGGCGATGACGTGCGCGGTTTCTGGGATTTCGGCCGCGGCATCGGCACCTTGACGGTCCACGACGCCACACAGGCGGCCTGGAACGGACGCGGCGTGAACTGGCCGCAGCGCGCCATGAAGGGTTATCACTGGGCGTCCAGCAAGGACTGGCGCCAGCAGCCCGGCGAATTCTCCGCGATGTATTTCCGCGAAGACGATCTCCTGGATGCGGAATGGAAGCCCAGCTTCACCTATACCGCGCCGGCGGGCCTGAAGAGCGGCATCTATGCGGTGCACCTGCAGCAGGGCAAGTCTGAGCATTATGTGCCGTTCTTCGTCGCCCCGCCCAAGGGCACGGCGACCGCGCCCACCGCCTTCCTGGTCCCCACCACCACCTATCTGGCCTATACCAACTGGACGCGCAATTTCGCCCAGCTGGAACGCTATCCGGCCTTCCATTTCAATGCCGACGATATCGACTTTTTGATGCAGCATCCCGAATTCGGGCGCGGCCTCTATGACCAGCATATCGATGGCACATTGGTAACGCGCTCGTCCTGGCGCCGGCCGATGCTGACGGTGACGTTCAAGACCTGGCTGCATCTGGTCAATTCCGACAGCCAGATCGTGGACTGGCTGGAACATGAAAAGATGCCCTACGACGTCATCACCGACGATCTGCTGCACAAGGAAGGCGCTGCTCTGCTGTCGCGCTATCGCACCGTGATCACCGGCCAGCATCCCGAATACCAGTCACCGGAAATCTTCAACGCGGTGAAGACATATCTGGGCAGCGGCGGCCGCTTTATGTACCTGGGCGGCAATGGCTTCCAGAATCCGGCCGCCTGGCGCAATGACGGCATTCCGGCGATCGAGCTGCGCCGCCTGAACGAAATCTATTGGACGCCGCAGAATTTCGAAGGTGAGCGGCGCTTTGAACTGAACGGCGTGGACAATCTGGAATGGGATCACACCTGGCTGACCCACAATCTGGGCCTGCGCTATACCGGCACCACTTTCGGGTCGGGCAACACCTATTACAAGGTGCTGCCGGATTCGAAAAACCCGCGCGCGGCTTTCATCTTCAACGGCGTGCACAACGAGATCATCGGTGATTACGGCACCCATTTCGGCGGGGCGGCGGGTGATGAATTCGACAAGGTGGACTATGACGCCGGCACGCCGCGCCATGCGTTGCACCTGGCCAAGTCCGAAGGCACCCCCGTTCCCGTCTGGGCCACCGGGCAGCTGGCGGCGCAGATGCGCGATGATTACGACAACAAGAGCTATGCCTCGCTGACCTTCTTCGAGACGCCATCGGGCGGCGCGGTGTTTTCGGTGGGCTCCATGGCCTATATCGGTGCGCTCAATCACAACAATTTCAACAACGACATTGCGCGCATCACCACCAATGTCCTGAAGCGCTTTTCGGAGCCACAGCCGTTCAAAGTCCCGGTCTAGTGACAGACACGTCCGCGCCCGCCCTCAAGGGCAATATCGGCCGTTTCCAGCTGTTCGCATTCGGCTTTGGTTCCATCATCGGCTCGTCCTGGTGCGTGCTGGCGGGAAGCTGGATCGCACAAGCCGGACCCGGCGGCGCGTTCATTGGTTTTGCCCTGGGCGGCATCGTGGTTGCCTGCATCGGCGCCTGTTATGCCGAGCTGACCTCGCGTCTGCCGGTGACGGGCGGCGAATTCACCTTTGCGCTGCATGTCTTCGGCCGCGGGCTGGCCTTCTATGTCGGCTGGTTCATCGCCTTTGCCTGGATATTGGTGACCATCTTCGAAGGCCTGGCCATCGCCTGGCTGTTCGAGCGGCTGAACACCGGTGTGCCGGACGTGGCGCTGTACGCGATCGGGGACACCACCGTCACCCGCAACCAGCTCTTGATCGGCGGCATGGTGGCGCCGGTCATCGCGCTGCTCAACTGGCGCGGCGGCCAGGTGCTGGCGCGCTTTCACAGCCTGCTCACCTACATCTTCATCAGCGTGGCGCTGGCGATGGTGGTGATGATGCTGGGCGATGGCGCGCCCGCCAACTGGGCGCCGCTGCTGCCTGCGCGCAATCCGGTGTGGTGGGAAGGCGCCGCCGCCATCTTCGCCAACTGCGCTTTCCTGTTGTGCGGTTTCCAGGCCGTCAGCCAGGTGGTGGAGGAGAAATCCGCGCACATGCCATTTTCCACCCTGTTCCGCATCCTGGTGCTGACGGTGGTTGCGGCCAGCGGCTTTTACTGCGTGGTGATCCTGGGCACGGCCATCATGATGCCCTGGCAATCGCTGCCGCCGCACAGCCTGGCTTTTGTCGAAGTGACGCGCCTGCTGCCGGGCGGTCAGGTGCTGGTGCCGCTGGTGCTGGTGATCGCCATCCTGTCGCTGCTCAAGACCTGGAACGGCTGTTTCCTGATGGCCTCACGCACCCTGATCGCCCTGTCGCGCGAAGGCCTGATGCCGGGCTGGATGAACAAGTGGCATGGCCGCTCCGGTGTGCCGGCGCCCATCGTGCTGGTGATCCTTGCCCTGAATGTCGCCGGCCTGCCGCTGGGCCGTGGCGCGGTCGGTATGCTGGTGGACGCCATCACCATCAGTCTGGTGTTCGGCTATGCCATCTGCTGTATCGGGCTGCCGGTGCTGCGCAAGCGCCAAGGCATGCGCGCCGATGTGGTCGCTGCGCCGAACTTGGTCGTCGCTGTCGGTGTCATCGGCGCGGTGGTCATGGCGGTGCTGGCGGTGGTGATGCCGCTGGTCGCGGCCGGCGGCTGGCCGCCGGTGTTCTGGATCTTCCCGGCCTGGACGGCGATCGGAACGGTTGTGCTGCTGGCGCTGCGTCGGACCTGAAAGGGGAGAATGTCATGCTGGCCATGCTTGTCTTCGCTGCCGCCGCCCATGCCGGCATTCCCTATGATCCGCCCAGCGTGCCCATCGACAATGCGGTGGCCAAGGTGGCGCTCAGCGCCGGCAAGCCGGGCG
>JBBQBL010000174.1:0-5490 GCA_038317805.1 Micropepsales bacterium | reverse complement strand
AGTCCCGCAAGGGCCGGATCGCGATGCCGTCATCAAAGATGCTCAGGTCCTGATCGACAAGGCCAAGAGATGAGCGCTGACCGGTTCGAACGGGCCATGAACGGCATTGAAGAAGTGTTTGCGACGCCGGCGGAAATTCTGATTGAAGCTGCAGCAACGTTGAAAGGATATTCATGCAAATTCATGTGAACACAGACAGCAACATAAAGGGCCGAGAAGGGCTCGCTACGCATATCACGGATGAAGTCTCACACATTCTTGGAAGATATTCCGGGCACCTCACGCGAGTTGAGGTCCATCTCAGCGATGAGAATGCCGACAAATCCGGTCCTCAGGACAAGCGGTGTGTCATGGAGGCGCGGCCCGCGGGTCACCAGCCAGTTGCCGTTACGAATCATGGCGCCACTCTGGAAGAGGCTTACGTGGGGGCAGCCCACAAGCTCCAAAATCTGCTCGCGTCAACTTTCGGGCGGATCGAGGATCGAAATGGCTCCGATCTGGTGGACAAGCGCTGAGATAACGGACATTGCAATTGGTCCCCGCTCTGGGGCAGTGCAGCTTCCTCGGCGACGTGCCTACCCGCTGCTTCGCCTACCTCAGATTAGCCCCGCTCGTAGGTGGCCCTCCGGATCGCTGCAAGTGAATGGCCGATCCTGACCCAAAGCGGACGTTCGCAGCCGTTGCTGACGCCGGTCAGCCTCACTCAGATGGCGACCGACAGGCAGTTTCGATATGGGCCTGGATCACGGCCAGGGAAATGGTGCGGGGAAAGGTGGCCGTGGACTCAAATGCGGGTGCGAACCCACTGCTCCGCCATTTTCGGAATGGGACGCGATGCGCCTCCTGGGGAAGATACGCTTGAAAACAACCCTCGATCCCTCACAAGCATTCGATTAGACACAAGGCACTACGTCGGGACACAGAACGATGCCATTGCGCAACGGGTTGCAATTTGCGCCAGCAACAATGCGCGGGGCAAATAGAGTATGCTACACCTTGGGGGCCGTTAGTCTTTGCCAACAGATTGCTTTTGGTGAGCCCACGCCTGAATGGCGTGCTCGATTGCATGGAGAGAAATCGTCGTACCCGCCAAAAACTGCTCCGGTCCCGCAATTCTGATTCTGTCCTTTCTATTTCTGATTGGACCGTTGCGGCACGCCTTCGCCATCGACCCCCAGCCCTACACCGTCCGGGTCGACGATACAGGTGACACGGCCCTGAATTCGATTCTCAGCGCCAGCTCGCAATTGGCCGGTCTTCGCAAATCGGCGCCGGTGCCGCCCTTCGGGCTGATTGAGCGCGCTCGCGCTGACATCTCGCGCTTCCAGACGGCGTTGGACAGTTTCGGGTACTATCAAAATAAGATTTCGATCACGATCGAAGATCTGGCGCTGACCGATCCAGGCCTATTGGCGGTTCTCGACAGAAAAGCTGGCGCTGTGTCGGTCCATGTCGTCGTCGAAAAAGGGCCGCTCTACCATCTGGGAAGCGTGACCTTGGACGGCGATGTGCCGCAAGCTGGCCGCAGCGTTCTGAAGCTTCGCA
Organism: Micropepsales bacterium; assembly: GCA_038317805.1. Lineage (GTDB taxonomy): Bacteria > Pseudomonadota > Alphaproteobacteria > Micropepsales > Micropepsaceae > Rhizomicrobium. The sequence goes on along the minus strand of JBBQBL010000174.1, from coordinate 3,945 downwards.
GCGGAGATCCCGCCGTCGCCGCCGCCGTGCTGGATGCGGGCGCGCGAATGCTGGCCGCCTTGCAGGAAGATGGCTATGCCTTCGCTACTATTGCGCCTCCCATCGCGCTCGCCGATGACGAAAAGCACTTGATCAATGTCACTTATCAAGTGGATTCGGGCCAGCGCGCGAGCATCGGCCAAATCCATTTCAAGGGTCTGAAGGATGTCGCAAAATCCTTCGCGCAAAAGGCGCTGACCATCAAGCCGGGCGAACGCTACCGGCCCAGCCGCATCGAGGAGGCGCGTCAGTCCCTTGCGGCGCTGGGGGTCTTCTCGGGCGTGTCGGTGGAAGCCGCTCATGCATCCTCGCCCGACGGCCGGCTTGCGCTGACCTTCGACGTTGCGGAACGCGCCCGGCACACTGTTACCCTTTCAGGCACTTATTCAACGGACTTGGGCGTCAGCCTGTCCGCCGGCTGGTCGCACCACAATCTGTTCGGCAATGCCGAGCAGCTCAACCTGAAGGCGTCGGGAACCGGGCTTGGCACAGCCTCCGCCGGACTGGGCTACAATCTGGCGGCCCAGTTCATCAAGCCGCTGTTCCTGGAGCCGAACCAGACGCTGGAGTTTGACCTGTCAGTGGTCAAACAGCAGCTGGAAGCCTATGACCAGACGGCGGAAACCCTGGCGGCCTATGTGCGGCGCAAATTCTCTGCGCGGTGGAGCGGGGGTGTCGGTGTGTCGCTGACCTATGATCAGGTGGCGCAGCAGGGGACCACCAGGCTCTACCAGCTGGCCGGCGTGCCCGTCACCGTCAATTACGACAGCACGGGCGTCAGCGACATCCTCAGCGATCCGACCGGTGGCGCGCGTCTGTCGCTGGCGGTGACGCCGACCCAGGCCTTTGGCGCCAGCAGCCTGACATTCGGGGTGTTGCAGGCTTCCGGCTCCACCTATTTCGACTTTGGCACGGATGGCCGCTCCGTGTTGGCGCTGCGGGCTTTGGCGGGCAGCATCTTGAGCGGGACCAATCTGCAAGTGCCGCCCGACCAACGGCTCTATGCCGGCGGCAGTGCGACGGTCCGCGGCTATGCCTACCAGTCTATCGGCCCGCAATTTACCGACGGCCATCCGGTCGGCGCCAAGTCGGTGGATGCCGCGACCGCCGAATTTCGCCAACGCATCGGGGAGGACTGGGGTGCGGCCGGCTTTGTGGATGCGGGCCAGGCCAGCGCCAGCGGGCTGCCGTTCAGCGGAGCGGTGCGTGTGGGCGCCGGAGTGGGCGGCCGCTATTACACCTCCATCGGGGTGATACGCGCCGACGTTGCGGTGCCGCTGACACCCGTGCGCGGCGGCGACAAATTTGAGCTCTATATCGGACTGGGACAGGCATTTTGATGGCCGCAGCGCGCATATGGAGCATATTGAAGAAAACGGCCCCCTGGCTGGCGGGTACCTTGAGCTTGTTCGCGCTTCTGCTGTTGGGGTTGATGCGCACCGCGCCGGGCCATGCTGTGGTCGAATGGTTGGTGGCCAAGGCGACGGGCGGCGAGGTCGTCATCACCGGGCTGGATGGCGCGCTGCCCAGCCACCTTCGGGCCGGGCGCGTCGAACTGCGCGATCCCGGAGGCGTGTGGTTGCGAGCAGACCATGTCTTGCTGGACTGGAGCGCGTTGCCAGCCCTGTGGAATCATATCGCCATCCAAAGCCTGTCGGCGGACAGGATTGCGCTGGTGCGCCGGCCACAGGCGCGCACGACTACATCCGGCACTACGCCCCGCATTGACATCGACGCTCTTTCGCTGCCGGAAATCGTGTTGGGTACGATGCTGGTGGGCCATTCCGCGAGCTTGGCCGCGCACGGATCGCTGCATTATGTTTCGCGCCACGATCTTCGCGCCGACCTGGTGGTTGTCCGTACGGGAAGCCCCGACAAATACCTCGCGCAAGGCGCGATCGTCAAAGATGTCGCCATTGGTCGGGTGATGGTGCGAGAAGCCGCCGACGGCCTGCTGGGACGGTTAATCGGTCTGCCAGGCCTCACGCCCGTCAATCTCGATGCCACGGCATTGGGCGGCGGCGAAGCCAACGCAATGTCTTTGACGTTGACGGCAGGGAAACTTTCCGCGCAAGGCCGGGGCACCCTGTCGCTGGCGGATCGCCGCGCCGATATTGAATTTGATGCGAACGCGCCCGCCATGCAGCTCACCGCAACCCTGGGCTGGACCTCACTGGCGGCAAAGGGCCGCTTCACCGGCGGATTCGATGCACCCGATGTGCGGGCGGATGTGCGAATTGCCGATTTCGCCGCCGGTGGATATCACGCCGCGGCCCTCCTCGCGGACATCACGGGCGGGAGAGGGCGCGTCAATGCCACGGCCAGGCTGGAAGGGCTGCGCATCCCGGGCGGCGCGCCCGGCCTGTTCGCGGGCACCCCGGCGCTTGCGAACCTCACTGTCGATCTTTCGACGCCGCGCCAGCCGTTGCGTTTTTCGCTCCGCCATCCGCTGGCGGGGCTGGAGGGCACCGCCCATCTGCGCGGCGCCCAGGATGCGCAGGCGCGGCTGACTGTTCCGTCCCTGGCGCCGTTTGGCTCGCTTTTGGGCGGCGACATTGCGGGTGCGGCATCGGCGGCGCTCGAGGCGGTATTCGAGGGCGGGAAAAGCACGGTGACGCTGAAGGGCGAGATCAAGGCCAGCGGCGGAGCGATGGCCGCGCGCCTGCTCGGCCATGCCACCGTGAGCGCCCATGCGGTATTGTTGGGAGACGACATCCTGACTTCGCATTTGACGCTGGATGGCGCGGGACTGGCTTCACGCATCGCCGGCGAGCTGCGCGGGGGCCGGTCGAATTTCAACGGCTCGCTGACCTTGAAGGATCTTTCGCGGCTGACGCCGGCGCTTAGCGGGCAGGCCGCCCTGTCGGGGCGCGTGACCGGGCCGGCCGCCAAAGCGCTGGTGATGGCATCGGGCGGTGCGGATGTGGCCGGCCCGGGCCTGGCGCGCGAGCACTGGGATATCAGCCTTCGCGCCACCGGCCTGCCGCGACCGGAATCCGCAACATTCAAGGCGCGTGGCCGGCTCGACAAGGCGCCCGCCACGCTGGACGCCACCCTTTCGGGCAAGGGCATGGGCCGCGCCGTCAAGTTCGCTGGTGATTGGAAATCGCTGGCCTTGCGCGCGACCGTGGCGCTGCCCGCCCAGGGCGTGGTGACGGGCCGTGGCACGCTCGACGTGAAAACGCTCAATGATGTGTCGTCCTTCACCGGCCTCTCCGCCAAGGGCGCGCTTCACGTGACGGTCCAACTGACAGCGCTGGGGGGCAAGACCGCGCTCTCGCTGAACGGCCGTGCCAACGACATCGACCTGGCGGGTCTGATGCTGGGACTGGCCACGATCAATGGAGAGATTGCCGACCCGTTCGCCCGTCCCACACTGTCGCTGACGATGGAAGCGTCAAAATTTTCCGCCCAAGGATGGACCGGTGAAGGCCGCGGCAAAATACAGGGGCCACTGGATGCGCTGGCGCTGCAGGCCAATGCCAGACTGGCCGATCCACAAGGTGCGTCGGCCGATTTATCGTCAGACTTGACGCTGGATTTTCCAGGCCGGACTTTGGCGCTGCGCCAGATGAGAGTGAACTGGCGCGGGGAAAGTCTTACCGCGGCCGCGCCCGCCCGGATTCAGTTTGCCGACGGCCTCAGCATCGACGGTCTGAAGCTCGCGGTCGCCGGCGGAATCGTCACCCTGTCGGGACGCCTCACGCCCAAGCTGGACATCGCCATGTCCGCGCAGAGCATACGGGCCGAAGCCGTCGCGCTTTTTCTGCCACAATTTTCCGCCAGCGGCACTTTGTCGGGCACCGCGGCGCTAAACGGCACGCTGGCATCGCCACAGGGCGTTTTGACCCTGCGCGGCCGCGAACTTCGCAACCGGGTCTATGCGGTGACGGCGGCGGCCATTGC
>JBBQBL010000173.1:0-5513 GCA_038317805.1 Micropepsales bacterium | reverse complement strand
AGGCTGCAGCACATGGGATCAACCATATCGTGGGGCAACGCGCGATTATTGACCGACGTATGGCGCGCTGCTAAAGGCTTGAAATTGATTGGATATTGCATTAGTCAGGCGCCCTGACAATTGAACGTGTCAGGCTCACTTGCTGAGCTGACCTATAAGTCACTGATCCTGTTGGGGGATCGTCTAACGGTAGGACTGCAGACTCTGACTCTGCCTATCTAGGTTCGAATCCTAGTCCCCCAGCCACCCAGTCTGCTCCGTTTTGGACATTCTCCGGTGGCTCCGACTTCTCCCGACATTTCAAAGGCATGCGCGGTGTGCAGCGCCGCGAGCGCCAGTGAATGGCCCCCGAACCAAGCCATCAGGGTCACTTTGCGCCGTTTTGCTCCCGGGGCCATTTTTGGACTGACGCTCGCGCAGGAGAATGCATCGGCAACTCCCGGAAAAGTCGGGCCAATACCGTCCACTCTCGCGATTTCATGAGACGCAAAACTGCGGCACCGACTATTTGAAGCCGAGGACCGATCGTTGCTCCGCCCAGTCTATGGGAAGCGATAAATTGATGAGTCGATCCAGGTTCAAATCGATCGGCTGAGTACCTTCAAGAATCGCCTCGGTGATATCCGGCGCAAGCAGCGCGAACGGAATGACGCTGCCGACATAAGTTCTCGGCAGTTTCTCGGCTTGAGCGATTTCGGTGATCGACAGGGCCTTGCGGTTCTTGAGCATCTCGAACCATTGATGGCTTCGCACGATCGCCTTGATTAGAACCGGATCCGGATTCGTCTTGGGTGCATGCACCGCCACGATCAACCGCTTCTCTTTTCCCAGGCGGCGCAGTTCGGCGGGCACCGTCGATTCCGCCGGAATTTTTCCACCCGCCCTGCGCTTCGCGAGACAGCGACCGCCTTAGTTTCTACCCGAAACTCCAGGTTGTGCTAGCCAAGATCAGTGCGGATTCCGGGGACGCTATACCAAATCGCTTATCGCGTCATGCCGCGCGCTGCCACGCGCCAGCGGTCAACCAGCTCGCCGCCCCGGCTCACCACCACCTCGTCATGCAGGTTGGTTACGACACAGACGTGGTTGGGGAGGATGCGGACGCGTTCACCGATGGCGGGCTTGTTGGCGCAGCGGGACAGGTCGAGAATACCATGCTCCTCGTTCAGCCGCTCGATGATCGCGGCGGGATAATCAAGCACCAGACCGTAACCTTCGCCGGCTTCGGGCGGCGCACGGTCGCTGGACAGGCTTTTGGAACCGGCATCGATGATGGCGCGGTCCGGCGTGGGGTGGCTGACCACCGTGGCATGCACATGCAGCGCGCATTCCTCCAAGGTCGCCGCGCCCATCGCGACGGTGGAACGGTCCTGGTAGATATACGTGCCCACGCGCACCTCGGTCAGGCCGGGGATTTCATGCGCGGTCCAGGCCTTGGGGGTGCCACCGCCCGACACCACCGGAATGTCGATCCCCGCTTCGGCGAACTTTTTCTTGGCTTCGGCCACGAACACGCCCGTCGCCGCCGTACTGGGATAGGTCATCAACCCGTCGAAGCGCAGGCCCGGCAATTGGACCACGCGCTGCGCCAGGGTCAGTGCCTCGGCGACACTGACAACGCCGGTGCGCTTGGCGCCGCTGTCGAACTCCACCAGCACGCCGATGGTGACACCGCCGATACGCGCCGCATCGGCCACCGTGTTCAGCGCTTCGCTGCTGTCCACCGCAACCCTGAGCCTGGCCAACTTGGCGACTTCGCCCAGCCGCTGCGCCTTGCCCACCCCGACCATGGGATAGGAGATCAGGATGTCGTCCATCCCAGCCTGCGCCATCACTTCGGCCTCGCCCAGCTTCTGGCAGGTGATGCCGGCCGCGCCCAGCTCGATCTGGCGATGGGCGAAAGCCGGAATCTTGTGCGTCTTGATATGCGGACGCAGCTTCAGACCATGCGCATCGCAATAGTCCTGCATCTTCTTCAGGTTCGCTTCGACCCGGTCCAGGTCGATCACCGGCACGGGAGTTTCGAGATCGCTGATACGCATGGGCAGGCCTCGTTACTCGGGGAGAACCGCCACGCAGTTGATCTCGACCTGGATGCCGTAAAGCTGGCAGCCGATGGTGGTGCGGGCCGGCGGATCGCTGGGGAAAAATTCCTTGTAGACTTCGTTGTATTCGGGAAACCGCGTCAGGTCGGTAAGATAGGCGTTGACCGTGACGATATCCTTGAGGTCCGCGCCGGCTGCTTTCAGGATGGTCTGCAGGTTGCGGATGGTCTGGCGGATCTGTTCGGCGAAATTGTCGGACATCTTGCCGGTGGCGGGGTCCATGGGACCTTGGCCCGACACATACACCATGCCGTTAGCAATGACGGCGTGGCTGTAGTGCCCGCCCGCTTTCATGCTGTCCACTTTCAAAGCCTTGCGCATTACTCTCTCCCTTTTCAAATCAGTTTGTCAGAACGCGTCCGGGCCGTGCGCCCGTCGGCTTGCCCTTGTCCACAACGGCCTGCCCCGCCACCCACACCGTTTCGATACCGGCCGGCAACTGGCTGGGGTCATCGAAGGTGGCGCGGTCTTCGATAGTTTCGTCGAACAGCACCAGATCGGCAACCATGCCCGGCGCGATGACCCCACGATCCGCAAGGCCAAAACGCCGCGCAGCCACGGATGTCATGCGCCGCACCGCATCGGGCAGCGAAAACCAGTGTTCGTCGCGCCGCAGCCGCCCGGCCACGCGCGGGAATGTGCCAAAAGCGCGCGGATGCGGCTTGGTTCCAGGGCGCGGCAACCCGTCGGAACCCACCATGTGCAGTTCGTGGGTGCAGGCGGCGCGCAGATCGTCCTTGTCGAGCTGGAACATGACGATGGTGGTCTGACCCTCGTCTTCCAGGATCATCCGCACCATGAAATCAAACGGCTCGGCACCTTCGCGGGTAGCGGCCTGTTGCATATCCAGGCCTTCGAATTTCTTCAGGGCGGGATTGGACGTGCCCGAGATGCGCACATTACCCCAGCCGATCATCGCCACCTTGGAAATCCAGGGGGCGTTCGGGTCTTCGATGGAGCGGCGCAATTCCGCCAAGCCTTCCGGGGTGCGCAACGCCGCGATCAGCGCCTGAACGCCGCCGGCATGCATGGCAGGCGGCACCAATTGCAGCATGTAGCTGCTGCCCGCCAGATAGGGATACATGTCGAAGCTGACATCGACGCCACGCGCATTGGCGGCTTCCAGTTGCGCGATGGCTTTTGGAATCTTGCCCCAGTTGGGCCGCCCCGCCGCCTGCAGATGCGACAGCAGGCCCGGCGCCTTGGATGTTTCCAGCAAGCCCAGGAACTCGTCGATAGATTCGATCAACTGGCCTTCATAGCTGCGCACATGGGCCGCCAGGATCTTGCCGCGCGCACCGGTGGTCTTCGCCAGCGCCTGCAGTTCATCGGTATCGGCATAGGCACTGGGCGGATAGACCAGGCCCAGCGACAGGCCGAAAGCGCCGTCCGCCAGCTGTTGGTCCAGAAGCTTCTGCATCCGGGCGCGTTCTTCCGCGGTGGCAGGACGATCGTCATAGCCCAGCACCGCCAGCCGCAAGGCAGCGTGACCCACCAGGGAAATGACATTCAGCGCGATGCCCTGGGCATGCAACGCATCGCGATAGGACGCAAAGCCGTCGAACACTTCATCGGCGCCGATTTCGCCCAGCAGGGTGGCGAAATGCTGCCGCAGATTGTCCGCCGAGCCCGGCACGGTGGGATAGAGCGAGAAACTGCAATTGCCCACCACCAGCGAGGTCACGCCCTGCATGATCTTCTCGATCCGCCCGGGCTCCCGCAGGCAGATCAGATCGTCATGGCAATGGGCGTCGATGAAACCCGGCGCCAGATAGCGTCCCCCGGCATCGATCACCGTGCCCGATGGCGGCAGCGAAGCGCCAATGGCGGTGATACGGCCTTTTTCAACACGGACATCGGCGGTGAAGGCCGGCGCGCCGGTACCGTCCACCACGCGGGCATTGCGGATCAGGAAATCAGTCATGGCACATCAAACCGTATCGGGATCGGGAATGGGTTCAATCCGGCCCAGCATGAAGCCATAGGCCAGGATACCGACCAGAAGCACAACGCCCGCCACCAAAAACGCGCCGGAGAAGCTTTTGGTCCAGCCCACGATGAAGCCGGTTGTGATGGGCGCGATCACGCCCATCAGGTTGTTCACGAAATTGGTGAAGCCGCCCACGGTCGCGGTGCCGCCGCGCGGGCTGATCAGCGACACGACCGAGGAGGCTACCGGCGCAGCCGCGGAAATGCCCGACAGCGCGATGGAAATCCACACCAGCGCCCAGAAAGGGTCCTGCGTGAAGGAGATGCCGAACACCGCCAGCCCCGCGATCATGCCGCCGATGATGAAAATCTTGCGCGCCTTGCTTTCGTCGACACCGCGGGCGATGAAAAAATCCACTACGAAACCGCCGATCAACAGGTCCGCCAGCGAGGCGCACATCCAGGGGATGATGGTGAAGGCCGCGGATTTGAGAATGGTCATGTGCAGGGTCTGCACCATGTAGCCGGGCAACCAGGTCAGGAACAGATAGAAGGAATAGCCATAGGCCGAATAGCCGATGGTATGCGCCCACACTTTGCGATTGCGCAGCACATAGCCCAGCATGTTGATCTGGCCGATGCCGGACGGACCTTCCTTCACCGCGCCACCAGCCATGATGTAAGTATGCTCCGCAGTACCGAGCTTCTTGTCCTGGCTGGGATCGCGGTACAGAATCCAATAGGCAAAGAAATAGGCGATGCTCATCAGGGCGGTGACGCCAAAACCCCAGCGCCAGCCAAATTGGACCACGAAGAAGGCCACCAGCGGTACGCCGATGACATTGGCGAACTTGGCGGCAGAATCGAACACCGCGGTGGAGCGGCTGCGCTCATTGCGGGGAAACCAGTAGCCGGTGGCTTTCTGGCAGCTGATCATGCCCGGCGCCTCGGCCACGCCCAGCAGCATGCGGGCGACAAAGATGCCCAGATAGCCGGTGGACAGCGCCGTCAGCGTGGACGCGATGGTCCACAGCAAGGCGCCGATCCTTCCCACCCGCGTGACACCGAACCGGTCCAGCAACATGCCGCTGGGCAGTTGCGCCAGGGAATAGGACCAGAAGAACGCGCTGAGCAGCAGGCCGATCCGTTCGGAGGAAAGATTCAACTCCTTCTGCAGCTGGGGCGCGGCCACCGAAATGCTGATCCGGTCCAGGTAATTGACCAGCACACCCACGGCCAGGAGCACGCCGATGCCCCAGCGGCGATTGCCGATCTTCTCCAAAGCCTCCGCCATCCCCTCGTCCACCGTGTTGGACCGTTGCGTGTGGTCCGGCTGTCTACGAACGAACCTAGCCGGGTTTCGCCCGGCTTGGAAATGCTTCAGGAAACAGCCTATTGCGGGTCTTTCGGGACCAGGGTCATGGGGCTGACACCGGCCTGCTGCTGGCGCATGGGCCGGTCGATGCGCTTGCCATGTTC
>JBBQBL010000172.1:0-5523 GCA_038317805.1 Micropepsales bacterium | reverse complement strand
ACATGACGCCGGGTCATACCGCGGGCGACATGTCCGCGATCTATAAAGTGACGGACAATGGTGTGCCGCATGTGGTGGGATATTTTGGCGGCACGGGCGGTGGGCGCGATGCCGAAAGTGTGCGGTTGCAGATCGCTTCGCTGGAACGCTGGAAGAAGATTGCCGCCAAGGCCGGTGTGGACGTGAACATCACCAACCACCCGCTGCACAGCGAAGCGCTGGAGAAGGAAGAATTGCTGCGCTATCGCCTGCCGGGCGCGGCGAATCCTTTTGTGATCGGGAAGGGGAGTTACCAGCGCTACATCACGGTGCAGGAAGAGTGCGCCAAGGTGCAGTTGGCGCGGCTGGGTTTGGCGCAATAGCGCTTTTTGCCAGTTTTCCGGCATTTTGACATTTCGTCAGTAAGGGCCGGTTTTATTGCCTTTTGGTCATGTGAAACCGCTGGACAACGGTATCATGCCATGCAAGATATCAGGCGACGCTAGATAGCATATCGTGGGCCCGGCTTTCACGAGAGCGTTGCCGGATAAACGGACAGGGGTGGAGCATGTCGTCTGCGGTTTCGCTGCGTAACGTCATCAAGAATTACCGCCGTGGGAAGGAATCCGTCGAAGTCCTGCACGGACTGAACCTGGAAATCCCGCAAGGGGAGTTCGTCTCGCTGATGGGGCCGTCTGGCTCGGGCAAGACCACCATCCTGAATCTGGTCGGCGGCCTGGATACCGTCACGTCGGGCGAGGTGATCGTCGGCGGCGAGCATCTGGAGACGCTGTCCGGCGGCCAGCTGGCCAAGTGGCGGTCGCGTCATATCGGCTTTGTCTTTCAGTTCTACAATCTGATGCCGATGCTGTCGGCGGCGGCCAATGTCGAATTGCCGCTGCTGCTGACCAACCTGTCCAAGGCCGACCGCCAGCGCCGCGTCGCCGTGGCGCTGGAGATCGTGGGCCTGAAGGACCGCGCATCGCACAAGCCGGGCGAATTGTAGGGCGGCCAACAGCAGCGCGTGGGCATTGCCCGCGCCATTGTCGGCGATCCCACCATCCTTTTGTGCGACGAACCGACGGGCGATCTGGACCGCAATTCCGCGGACGAGATCCTGGCCCTGCTGCAGCAACTCAACCGCCAGCAGAACAAGACCATCGTGATGGTGACCCACGATCCCAAGGCGGCCGATCACGCCACCCGTCAGCTGGAAATGGACAAGGGTTCGCTGATCGAGCGCAGCCCGGTTCGCGCATAGGGTTCGCCCATGAAATATCTGCCACTCGTCTGGGCTGCGGTTATGCGCAAGCCCGCGCGCGCGATCCTGACCTTGCTGTCGGTGATGCTGGCCTTCACCCTGTTCGGCCTGACCATCGGCATGAATGCGACCTTCGACAAGCTGAAGGAAGATGCGCGCGACGACCGAATTTTCGCGGGCGCGCGTTTCGGCGGCATGCTGCCGGTCGGCATGGCGCGGCAGATCGAAAGCATTCCCGGCGTGGCGATGGTGGCGCACAGCAACAACCTGTTCGGCTACATCAAGGACCCCAAGAATCGCGTCTTCCTGCAGATGAATGACGAGAAGGTGCCGCAGGTGAACCCGGAATGGCCGATCACCGCGGAGCAGTGGAAGATGGTCCGCGACAATCGCCGTGCCGTGCTGGTCAGCCGGCGCCAGGCCGACCGCTATCATCTGAAAGTGGGCGATACCTTCACCGTTATTACGCCGCCGATCCAGAAGAAGACCGATGGCAGCAACAACTGGGAATTCCAGGTCGCCGCGATCACGCCGGACATCAGCTACATGACGGCGGGCTACATGTTCGGCAATTACGATTACTTCGACAAAGGCCGGATGCTGATAGACCAGGGCAAGACTGGCATGTTCCGGGTCAAGGTGAGCGATCCGGGCCGCAATGCCGAGATTGCCGAGGAGATCGACAGCAAGTTCGCCAATTCCGCCACACCGCTGCAATCCATCACCGAAAAGGCGGCTTTCGATGTCTCCAACACCGGCATGGATATCGCCGCGGTGGACCGTGAAGTGGCGCTGGCCGGTATGTTCATGGTGTTGTTCCTGACCGCCAACGGCATTGCCCAGGCGGTGCGCGAACGCATCGCCGAATTCGCCACCCTCAAGACCATCGGGTTTTCGGACCGCGGCGTGATCGCGCTTGTATTCGCGGAAGCTGCCGTACCCTGCCTGCTGGGCGCAGCCATGGGTGTGGGCCTGGCCTTTGTGCTGACCAAGCTGCTGCCGTCACTGGTGCCCGCGGGTGACGGTGTGCCGATCCCGATCATGACGCCGATGGTGCTGGTGTGGGCGACCTTGTGTGCCGCGATCGTGGCCTTTGCCAGTTCCGCTCTTCCGGCTTTGCGGCTGAAGCGGATGGACATCGCCACCGCGCTGTCGGGGAGGGCGTGATGCTGCGCCAGATTTTTATCGTCTCCGCCATCAATTTCAAAAGCCTGCGCCAGCGCTTCTGGCAATCCATGGTGATCGTGGTGGGTTTGGCCGCCACCGTCGGGGTCATGCTCTCCATGCTCTCGGTCAGCGCCGGCATGCGCGATGCCTATGTGAGGGCGGGTGATCCGAACCGCGCCATCGTGGTGTCCAAGGGCGCCGATCAGGAAGGCCAGAGCTCCATCAGCCGCGCCATGGCGCCCCTGATCATCGACGCGCCCGGCATCGCCAAGGACAAGGACGGCAAGGCGCTGGCCGACCGCGGCATCCAGATGGGCATCCCGGGCTGCGCAAGGATGGCAGCAAAGGTTTCACCACCATGCGCGGCCTGGCCGACAAGGGCCCCGGCGTGCGCCCGGAGCTGCGCATCGTGCAGGGGCGCATGTTTCAGCCCGGCAAGCGCGAGCTGGTGGTGGGCGTGGGCGCCAATACGCTTTTCCAGCACATGCGTATCGGTGACAAGGTGATCCTGCCCGACGGCCAGTGGCCCATTGTCGGCATCTATGCGACCGGCGACTTGCTGGAAGGTCAGGTGCTGGGCGATACCGAGACGCTGGCGGCGGCGCTGCACAGGACCGCTTACAACACCGTGCTGGTGCGGCTGGCGTCGCCGCAGTCGCTGGACGCGTTCAAGAAGGCGCTGACCACCAACCCCGCATTGTCGGTGACGGTTGAGCGTCATTCGGACTGGTACAAGCGTGTCGGCAACCAGAACACGTTCACGCTTGCCTTGCTGGGCTATATCGTGGGCGCGGTGATGGCGATTGGCGCGCTGTTCGGCTGCCTCAACACCATGTATGCGGCGGTGTCGACCCGCGGCCGTGAGATCGCCACCTTAAGGGCGTTGGGCTATGGCGCGCTTCCCGTGGCGCTGTCGGTGATCGTTGAAGCGGTGCTGCTGTCGGTGACGGGCGCGCTGATTGGCGCCGCGATTGCCTGGGTGTTGAATGATGGTGCCCAAGGCGTTTTCGGTAACACCGTCTTTCATCTGTCGGTGTCGCCGGCGCAGATCAAGCTGGGCGTGAGCTGGGCCATCGTGGTGGCGCTGCTGGGCGGCTTGTTGCCCTCTATCCAGGCGGCCCGCCGTCCGGTAGTCGAAGCCCTGAGGGCCACATGATGTCCTATCTGCCGCTCGTCTGGGCCGCCATCCGTCGCAAGCCCGCGCGCGCCATTCTGACCCTGTTGTCGGTGATGGTGGCCTTCACCCTGTTTGGGCTGATGATCGGCCTGAACGCGACCTTTGACTCGGTGGCGGAGAAGGCGCGGGCGGACCGCATCTTCACCTGGCCGCGCTTTGGCGGCGACGGGGTGCCGGTGGCGGTGGCGCGGCAGGTGGCGGCGATTCCCGGGGTCAAGGCCGTGACCGCGCTGAATTTCCTGCCCGGCTATGTGCAGGACCCCAAGAACCAGGCCTTTTTGCTGATGGTGGACAAGGACGTGGCCAGCGTCTTCGGCGATTACGGCGTCGCGCCGGAACAATGGAATCTGGTGTGGAAGGATCGCACCGGCATTGTGATGAGCAAGATGCAGGCCGAGCGCTGGCACAAGAAGGTCGGCGACAATTTCACCATGATCTCCAAACAGGTGAAGCGCGCCGACGGCAAGAGCAGCTGGGACTTCAAGGTGCTGGCGATCGTCGATGATATTCCGCAGGCCGGCAATGGCTTCATCTTCGGCAACTATGACTATATCGACAAGGCCAAGCCGCTGGCCGACCAGGGCAAGGTGAACGAGGTCGATCTGCTCGCGGATGATCCTTCCACGGCTGCGGCCGTTGCGGCGCGCATCGACCATGCCTTTGCCAATTCGGCCACCCCCATGCAGACCATCACCGAGAAGCTGGCGCGCTCCGGCAATGATTTCGGCGGGCTGAACGTCAAAGCGATCACGCGCGGCGTCGCGCTGGCCGGCATGTTCATGGTGCTGTTCCTGACCGGCAATGGCATCGCCGAATCCGTGCGCGAGCGCTTCGCCGAATTCGCCACCCTGAAGACCATCGGCTTCACCGACCGGACCGTCACCGCCATGGTGGTGCTGGAGGCGGCGCTGCCCTGCGTGGCGGGCGCCGCGCTGGGGGTGGGGCTGGCTGCCATCCTGGCGCGCCAGATACCAAAGCTGATGCCGCCCAATTTCGGCATACCGCTGCCCACCATGTCGCCCATGGTGATGCTGTGGGCTGCGCTCAGCGCCCTGGTGGTCGCCGCTCTCAGCGCAGCCTTGCCTGTGCTGTGGCTCCGGCGCATGGACATTGCCACTGCCCTTTCGGGGAGGGGCTGATGCTGCGCCAAATCTTCATCGTCTCGGCCATCAATTTCAAAAGCCTGCGGCAACGGCTTTGGCGCTCACTGGTGATCGTGGTCGGCATGGCCTGTGTGATCGGTGTGCTGTTGTCCATGCTGTCGCTGACCGAAGGCATGCTGGCCGCCTATAAGAGAACCGGCGACCCAGGCCGCGCGCTGGTCGTGTCGACGGGCGCGCAAGGTGAAGGCAATAGCAGCATCACCCGCGACAAGGCGCGGCTGATCATGGATGCGCCCGGCATCGCCAGGGCGCCGGACGGCTCGCCCATGGCTGATCCGGGCATGAATTCCGGCGTGCCGGTGATCCGGCTGAATGGACGCCCCGCCTACGACACGCTACGCGGCTTTGGCCCCAAGGGTGTGATGCTGCGTCCGGAATTCCACATGGTATCGGGCCGCATGTTCCGTGCCGGCACGCGCGAGCTGATCGTGGGCGTGCTGGCCAAGACCCAGTTTCGGAACATGAATGTCGGCGACAAGGTGATCCTGCCCGACGGGGAATGGCCCATTGTCGGCAGTTACACCACCGGCGATCTGCTGGATGGCCAATTGATCGGAGATACCGAGACAGTGACGAAGGCGCTCCGCAAGCCGGCCTATAACAGCGTGCTGGTGCGGCTGACTTCGCCGTCGTCCTTTGCCGACTTCAAGCGGGCCCTGACCACCAATCCCGCCCTGGCCGTCGATCCCTACCTGCAGTCCGAATGGTACAAGAAGCTCAGCGAAGGATTTTCGACCTTCTTCAAGGTGATCGCTTATGGCATCGGCATCATCATG
>JBBQBL010000171.1:0-5596 GCA_038317805.1 Micropepsales bacterium | reverse complement strand
TGCGGCGTTCCACCAGGGCGGCGCGTTGACATGCAGGCGGATGGAAATGGCGGCATTGGGGTTCACATCCAGCACGCCGCGGATCTGCCGGCGCACCAGATCCATCTCCAGCGGGGCATCACCCTTCCAGATGTATTCCAGCCAGATGTCCACCTGCACCAGGCCGATGCCGGCCTGGGTGAAGTTCTCGATATTCTCGCGGGGGACTTCTTCCCAGGTCCAGCGTCCGGCCGGCGTGTCGGTCAGGGCATAAATCATGGGCTGCACGGGCTTGCCGTCGATGAACAGGGTGGCGCGGCCATTGTGCATCTCGACCTTGCCGGCCATGCCCGGTGTTGCGGCCAGTGCCGGCACGCGCATCAGGGGAAGAAGACTGCCTGCGCCCAGCAGGGTGCGCCGGCGCATCAGGCCCGCAGCAGCGGCGGCAGGTGGCGCGCGGTCAGCTGCGACGCCAACTCATAGGCATGCGCCAGCTTCAGGCAGTCCATCTCATGATGGATGGGCGCGATGACCTGAAGCCCCATCGGCAAGCCTTGCGGCCCAAAACCGGCGGGCACCGCCAGGGCATGGCAGCCCGACATGGTGACCAGGCAGATCGCCTTCATCCACTCATGATAAGTCTGCATGGTCTGGCCGGCGATCTGGTGCGGCCAGGTTTCGGCGATGTCGAACGGGAAGGTCTGCGCCGTCGGCATCAGCAGATAATCATATTTGGCGAACAGCCGCTGCACCGCATTGGACCAGGAGGTGCGCACCGCCGAAGCGTTCAGCACGTCATAGGCGGAGAGCTTGGCGCCCTGTTCCACTTCCCAGACCGCTTCGGGCTTGAGCAGCGCGCGCTTGGCTGGGTCGTTGTAGAAAATGCGGAAGCCGCCGCCGCTCTGCCATTGGCGGATTTTCATGAAAGCCTGCCATACCGGCTCGAAGGGATGCTCGGGCACCGCTTCTTCCACCACGCAGCCCAGCGATTCAAATGTCTTGAGCGCGGTGCGGCAGGTGTCCAGCACACCGGCTTCATAGGGGGCAAAGCCTTTCAGATCGCCCAGCCAGGCGATGCGCTTGCCTTTCATGCTGGCTTCCAGCGGCGCCGCAAAGCGCTGGCCGCCGGCCGTGTCCGACAGCGGCGCGCGCTGGTCGTAACCGGCCTGCACGGACAGCAGCATGGCCAGGTCATCGACCGTGCGCGCCATGGGACCTGCCACGCTCTGCGACGGTAGCCAGACATCCTCGCCCACCGCCGGCACCACGCCGAAGCTGGTGCGGAAACCGAAGACATTGTTCCAGCCGGCGGGGTTGCGCAGGGAACCGCCATAATCGGTGCCGTCGGCCACCGGCAGCATGCGCATCGCCAGCGCCACCGCTGCGCCGCCGCTGCTGCCACCGGCCGATTTGCTGAGGTCGTAGGGGTTAAGCGTGGGGCCATAGACCGGATTGATGGTGTGTGAGCCCAGGCCGAATTCGGGCACGTTGGTCTTGCCGATAAAAATGGCGCCGGCCGCG
Organism: Micropepsales bacterium; assembly: GCA_038317805.1. Lineage (GTDB taxonomy): Bacteria > Pseudomonadota > Alphaproteobacteria > Micropepsales > Micropepsaceae > Rhizomicrobium. Next base: position 4,096 of record JBBQBL010000171.1, on the reverse strand, counting down.
CGCATGCGTTCGGCCACCAGCGCGTCCTGGCTGGGCACGAAATCCTTTAGAATGGGCGAGCCGGAGGTGGACTTGATACCCTTCACGGGGATCAGATCCTTTACGGCATGGGGAAAGCCGTGCAGCGGTCCCATGATCTGGCCGCGCGCCACTTGTTCGTCACGCTCGCGCGCCTGGGCCAGCAGCGCGCCGCGGTCCTGCAGCGCGACGATGGCGTTGACCTTGGGATTATAGACGGCGATGTGGTCGAGATAGGCGGTCATCACCTCGACGCAGGACAGCTTCTTGCCGGCGATGGCGGCGGACAGGCTGCGCCCATCCATCGCCACGATTTCGGGCAGGGCTGCCGATGCCTGTGTCGAAGCCAGCATAGTCGCGGCGCCTCCGGTGATCTTCAATACGGTGCGGCGGTCGGGGCCGGTCACTTCTTGGCGTTGATCGTCACAGTCTGGAATACGACTTTGCCGCTGCGGGTCACGAACACGTCATAGCCGGAGACTTCCTTGGGCGTGCCCTTGTTCTGCACCCATTGCATGATCGAGGTGTCGGCGCCGGCGGTCTGGTATTTCACCTGCATGGTCTTGTTGCCGGGCAGATTGTCCTTGGCGGTCAGGATGGTGAACAGCTTGCGGATTTCCGAACCCACAAACACGCCGTCGGGCGAGAAGGCGCCGGCGGGGGTCACGATCACCACATCGGGCGAATAATCGGACAGCACCGCTTCCAGATTGCCCGACTTCATGTTGGCAACATGGTGATCCAGCACCTTGGTATCGGCGCCGGCCCAGGCGGTGCCCGTCATGGCCACAAGGATTGCGGCGGATAGGAATTTCAGCATAGCGTCCCCCATCTTGTTGTTTAGACAAGGCTAGAGCAGGCCGAACAGGGCCGCAACCGGGGAGAGTGCCTTGAATCGTCGTTGGACCATGCTGCTGCCGGTCATTTTCGTCAGCTACAGCCTGGCGTATCTGGACCGCGCCAATTTCAGCTTTGGCGCCGCGGCCGGCATGGCCACCGACCTGCACATCACGCCCGCCCAGTCCTCGCTGCTGGGCTCGCTGTTCTTCCTGGGCTATTTCCTGTTCCAGATTCCGGGCGCGGTCTATGCCCAGCGCTACAGCGTCAAGAAGCTGATCTTTGCCGGCCTGATCGGCTGGGGCGCGTTGGCCAGCGCCACCGGTCTGATCGCCGATATCCGGCTTCTTTATATCGACCGTTTCCTGCTGGGAATGGTGGAAAGCGCGGTGCTGCCTGCCATGCTGATTCTGCAGGCGCGCTGGTACACCAAGGGCGAACGCGCCCGCGCCAATGCCGTGCTGCTGCTGGGCAACCCCGTCACCATGCTGTGGATGTCGCTGCTGTCGGGCTATCTGGCGCAGAATCTGGGTTGGCGCATGATGTTCGTGGTCGAAGGCCTGCCGCCTATCATCTGGGCGCTGGTGTGGTGGCGTCTGGTCGCCGACCGTCCGCGCGATGCGGCATGGCTGCCGGCGGCCGACCGCGAGGAGCTGGAAGCCAAGCTGGCCGAGGAACAGCGCAGCATCGCGCCGGTGCGCAATTATGCCGCCGCCTTTCGCAGCCCGCGCGTCATCGTGCTGGCGGCGCAGTATTTCCTCTGGAGCATTGGGGTCTACGGTTTCGTGATCTGGCTGCCATCGATGCTCAAGACCAGCAATATGGGCATGGTCGAATTGGGCTGGCTGTCGTCGGTGCCCTACTTGGCGGCCGCGATCATGGAATACACGCTGTCGGCCTGGTCGGACAAAAGCGGCAAGCGTGTTGCGCTTGTGTGGCCATGCCTGGTGATCGCGGCAGCGGCGTTCTATGGCTCCTATGCGCTGGGCAGCACCCATTTCTGGGCCAGTTTCGTGCTGCTGACCGTCGCAGGGGCGATGATGTATGCGCCCTATGGACCCTATTTCGCCTATCTCACCGAAAGCCTGCCGTCGAACGTGGCGGGCGGCGCCATTGCGTTGATCAACAGCTTCGGCGCGCTGGGATCCTTTGTCGGCGCCTATGGCGTGGGTTTGCTGAACGGAGCGACCGGCTCGTCCGGCATGTCGTACCTGATGATGGCGGCGGCGTTGATCGTCTCGGCGCTGCTCACCTGGCTGTCGCCGCGGATGTCTACTTCTTGACCTCGGTGCTGACCGCATCGAGCGGGCAGTCCATGAAGATGGCGATGGTGGCGTCGCCGGTTTCCGGCTTAGCGCCGTCATAATGCGTGCCCTTGACCAGATCGGTCAGCACCGAGCCCTTGGGGAAGGGCACCGTGAGATTGGCAGGGTCATAGGTCGTGCTGGTGGACACCCACCAGGTGCCTTCGATCACCACTGCGTAGCGCGCATGGTTGTGATAGTGCGGATGACTGAAGTGGCCCGTATGCCACTTGATCAGTTCCAGACAGGGACCGGCCTGGTCCTTGTTGCCGATCGGCCAGGCCTGGTCGCTGGCTTCGCCCTTGGTCCACTGAATCTGGTCGGGGGTCAGTGCGATGGCATTCTTGGGATCGATGGTTGCGGCGGCCCCGGCTGCGGTGGTTAAGGCCGGTGTGATGGCGCCGAGAAATGCCGATGCCAAAAGCAGCTTCTTGATCATGACCGTCTCCCCGATTGTTTGAAGCCAGCCTAGTCCTGCGCCTCGCCGCTTTCCATATTGCGGCTGCGTAAACCGGCGCTATTTCAGCTCCAGCATGATGCCGGACTGCTGACCCTTGACCACTTCTTCGGAGTGGCTGCGGTTGGCCAGATTGTAGACGATGTCCCCGGCCTTGCGGTGATTGACGGCGGTCTTGCCGTCCGGCGTGGTCGAGGCGACGTCGCCGTCCTGAAGATACGTCACCACCACTTCGGTGTTGTGGAAGTGCATGGCGGTGGGCTGGCCCGGCACCCAGGCATAGTTCCAAACCCGCACCTTGTCGTTCTCGAATACTTTCCTGGAGCCGGGACGCGGGAATGCCGGCGGCAGGCCGGTGGTGTTGGGCACGGTGTTGGACGGCGCGTCCTTCAGTTCGACGATGATCTCATGCGCCGGCGCGGACAGGGCGGTGTCGCTGGTCGTGCCGCCATGGCCCCACACCGCGCTGCCATCGGCGTGACGGGCGGTCTTGCCGTCCGCGCCGCGGATGCGGCCGCCCGTGCGGTACAGGATGATGTAATCGCCGGTATGCTCGATGGCGGGGGCGGGCTTGCCCGGCTCCAGCGCCACGTCGCGCACCGTGACCCGCGCATTGTCGATCACGGGGGCCGGTGCCTGGGCCAAGGCCGTCAGGGGGAACGTCGCCAACGGCAGGGCCGTCAGCAGGGCGGCGCGCAGCAGGGTCTTGGTCATGGGCGTTTCCCTTATAATTTTCTGTCGAAACTCTAGCAGAACGGGGCGTTTAGGCCAGTTTTCCGGGCCGCTTGTTTGGGGGGGCTGCGCCCTGTAGGTTCGCCCCGTTTTCCGCCTGCCAGATCCAAGACAAAGAGTGCCCGATCATGCCGTTGCTGCGGTTTATCCCCGAAACGACCAACGTCAACTTCGTCAAATACCGCTTTGCGGCGTTCGGCGTTGACGGGCTGCTGCTGGTCATCTCGCTGATCTCCATTTTCTGGCACGGCTTCAACCTGGGTATCGATTTTACCGGCGGCGTGCTGATGAACGTGAAGTCGGCCCAGGTGATCGACATCAGCAAGATGCGCGCCGACGTCGATTCTCTGGGCTTTCCCGAATCCCAGCTGCAATATGCCGGTGGCGGCGATTGCGACAAACCCGCCAACAGCTGCGTGATGATCCGCGTCCAGCCCAAGGACATCAAGAACCTCAAGGCGGGCGTCGACCAGAACGAGGCCGACCAGGCCGTGGTCAGCGCCATCAAGGCCAAGCTGGGGTCCGGCGTCCAGTATCGCAGCACCGAAGTGGTGGGCCCCAAGGTCTCGGGCGAACTTTTGAATGACGGCATCCTGGCCACCATCCTGGCGGTGGCGATGATCTCGATCTATGTCGCGGTGCGCTTTGAATGGCAGTATGGCGTGGGCGCATTGATCGCCACCGGCCATGACGTCCTTGTCACCGCCGGCTTCTTCTCCGTCGCGGGACTGGACTTCAACATCAACAC
>JBBQBL010000170.1:0-5596 GCA_038317805.1 Micropepsales bacterium | reverse complement strand
CCAAGAAGAAGGCGACCAAGAAGAAGGCCGCCAAGAAGAAGAAGTAATTGACCTCGGTCAATTAGATCTTCTTCGGGTCCCCTGATCATTCACTCAGGTGACCTCGAAGCTTAAAGCGAAGGCCGCGGTCCCGAAAGGGCGCCGCGGCCAAGCTGCTTTTAGACCCTTGCTGTTCGCCCTTTTATCCCCCATCTGCTTTGCACCAGCGACGGAGGGACCCATGGCGAAAAAATCCACCAAGAAGCCTGTGAAAAAGGCCAAGCGCGCCGCCAAGCCGGCCAAGCCCATCGCGCTCTATACCTGGGCCACCCCCAACGGCCACAAGATCAGCATCATGCTGGAAGAACTGGGGGTGCCGTACGTGGCGCATCCAGTCGACATCAACAAGGGCGAGCAATTCGCCCCCGCTTTCCTGAAAATCTCGCCCAACAACCGCATTCCGGCCATCGTCGACCCCCAAGGACCGGGGGGCAGGCCCATCTCGGTTTTCGAATCCGGGGCCATTCTCCAGTATCTGGGCCGCAAATATGGCCGCTTTTACCCCGCGGACGAGCGCGCCCGGGTCCAGGTCGATGAATGGCTGTTCTGGCAGGTGGGCGGGCTGGGACCGATGGCGGGACAGGCGAACCATTTCCGCAACTACGCGGTCGAAGACCTGCCATATCCCAAGAAGCGCTACACCGATGAGGTCCATCGCCTGATCGGGGTGATGAACAAGCGGCTCGCCACCCGCAAATATCTGGCCGGCGCCTATTCCATCGCCGACATGGCCTGCTGGAGCTGGGTGCTGTCGGCGTCCAAGTATACCGACCTCACCGACTTTCCGCATGTCGCCGCCTGGAAGGACCGGGTCGGCGCGCGCAAGGCGGTGCAGCGCGGCAAGGCGGTGGCGGCGGATCTGCGCAAGCCCATCACCGATGCCGATCGCAAGGTGCTGTTCGGGCAAAGGGCGCGCTAAATTTACGCCTTCTTCACCACGCCTAACGGGTCTTAGCAATTAAGGCTAACCGCTGTTTACCGCGTCTTAGTTTCTCCGGCGTCACCATCAACCTGCGCGAAGGCCATCCGGCTTGCTCGCGCTGGATGAGAGGGATGTGTCGTGGCGTGCATCGATGTGGATTCACTGGCGCAATATGAGCGCGACGCCAAGGAAGGGCGCGCCGATGCGCTCTACAACCTTGGCCTGGCCTATTCGACTGGCCAGGGCGTAGGCGTGGACATGGTCGCGGCCCATAAGTGGTTCAACCTGGCCGCGGTGCGCGGCGTGGAGGCCGCCAAGAACTGGCGCAACCAGCTGGCCACCGAAATGAGCAATGGCCAGATCGCGGAGGCCCAGAAGCTGGCCCGCGAATGGCTCAACATCTTCCGCTAACGCGGTTCTTTTGACCTCTGGCGGCGTCGCGCGTCGCTCATGGGCTATTCGCCCACATCGCTCCTTGCTCCTGGCCAGCGGCCAAAATCCCTCGCGTTATCGTCTGCTATTTTGAAGCCAGCACCGGCATCGAGGGCGCAGCTGGCGCATACAGATCGGGCAGTATCCTGAGCGGCACATCCTTGCCCGCCAGCCGCGCCCTATAGACCTCGGTATTCTCCAACACACGCTGCACGTAATTGCGGGTCTCGCTGAACGGGATCTGCTCTATCCAGTCGATCGGATCGCCCGACCGCGGATCGCCATTGGCCGCCAGCCATTTCTTCGCATTGCCGGGCCCCGCATTGTAGGACGCCGCCGCCAGCACCAGAGAGCCGCCATAGCGGTCCAGATGGCCCCGATACTCGGTCATGCCCAATTGCATGTTGTAGGTGGTGTCGCTGAGCAGCGCCTCGGGGCGGTAGGGCAAGCCGGCCTGCTTGGCGGCGACTTTGGCGCTGGCCGGCATCATCTGCATCAGGCCGCGCGCGCCGGCGCCGGAGATGGCATAGGCGTCGAACTCGGTTTCCTGGCGGATCAGTCCCAGCACCAGCGCCGGATCGGGCGCAGGGCCGGGGCCCGGATAGGATGGCAGGGGGATCAGCGGATGGGTGAAGGCCGGCATGGGCGCGCCGGCATAGCTGGCAGTCTTGGCCAGCCGCACCGCGATCTCCGGATAGCCCCACTCGACCAGGAGCAGCATCAGGCGCTTGAGATGCCGGGGCGAGGAATAGACCTCGACATCGCGGTCGATGAAGGCGCGCAGGGACGCGGCCTGGCCCAGATCCGCCAGCACCTTGATTTGCGGCATCAGGGGATCGGTTTCGAGTTCGGAGGCCGCCGCCGCCTCCACGATGGTATCGGTGAGATGCAGGGTGGGCGTGGGGTCGGTATGGGCCAGTGCGATCTGGCCATAGAAGCTCTCCGGATAGGCCGCTGCCTGCCGGTAATGCGTCAGCGCGCTGGCGGTGTCGCCTTGCGCCTCAAAGGCGCGGCCGATCCAGTATTGCGCCCGCGACTTGCTGATGGGGCGGGCGACGCCGGCATCCAGCTTCTGGAAATGGGTGAGGGCGATGGCCGGGTCCTTCAGGAAGCGCAGGGCGATGAAGCCGGCCAGGAACTGCTGTTCGGCGAACTGGTCGCCCGATGTGAAGCCGGCATGCTGCACCAGCGCCAGCGCCTCGCGCGGATCGCCGCCGGACAGGGCGTCGCGGGCATGCAGGTTGAGCTCCGCCCACCAGCGCCCGGCATGTTCGCGCACCATGGGCCCGGCAGGCACGCGCAGCAGGATGGCGTGGGCCTCCTTGTCACGGCCGGCCAGGCGCAAGGCGCGCGCCCAATCGAACAACAGGCTGGGATCGGAACTGTCGGCGACCTTGTCCAGCGCCGCTTGCGCCTTGGGCAGGCCCGTGCCCATCAGCGCGATGCGGGCGTTGGCGATGTCGGCGGCTTGCCCCTCCATCCGCGCGGCCGTGCGCCTGGCGGCGGTGACCTCGCTGCGCCAGAGCAGATTGTCCACCCGGGCGCGGTCGCTTTCGGCGGTCAGCAGCGCGCCGTCCTTTTGCACAATGGCCAGCTCAACGGCAGGATCGAAGCTGCCTTCGACCCATCCCTGCCGGATCAGCGCCGCGCCGCGGGTCTTTTCACCGGTTTCCACCAGGGCTTCACCGAGCCGGATCTTGCCGATGGAGGAATTGGGCGCCTTGGCGCCGAACCAGGCGACCACTGAAGCCGCGGGCATGTCGGGCGTGATGGCGGCTTCGGCGCGCGCCTGCAGGGTGCCGCGCAGCGGCCAGGTGCCGGCGCTGCTGGAGGACGCGGTGTCTTTGATCACCGCGTCGATCTCGGCAAACGTCGCGCCGCTGTTCTTGTCCAGGGCATAGCGCCATTCCAGCAGCCGCCGGGCGGTTGCGTTCTGCCCCTGTGCCGCAAGCGCCCGCGCGCCCACCCAGTCGCCTTTGGCGGCCGCCTCAAAGGCGCGGACGAACAGGTCATGCTCGGGTGCGGGCAGGAAGCGCAGGCGGCTGGGGCGCGTCCCCGAAACACCCGCGCCGGCGGTGCTGCCGTCAGGGATGGGCTGCATCATCACCACATCGCCGCTGCGGCTGAGCCCGGATGGGAGGTTTTGGGCCAGCGCCGCGCCCCCGGCGATCAGGGCGGTGCAATAGAGCGAGGTGCGCAATAGGGACATGGTCATTATTTCAGGGTGCAGCTTGTTGAAAAGCGTGGATCGGCTTAGACGAAACACCGCCACCGGGGCCATAATGGGCCCTTAAAAGGCGGGCAACAATGTGACCGCCAGCAAAAAAGAAATCGAGACGACCCATGACTGCTATCCGTGACCGCATCAAAGGCTCCCTGACCGCCCTGGTGACCCCGTTCAAGAACGGCAAGGTGGATGAAGACGCCTTCCGCGCCCTGGTCGACTGGCAGATCGCCGAAGGTACGCAGGGACTGGTTCCTTGCGGCACCACCGGCGAATCGCCAACCCTGAGCCATGAGGAACATGCCCGGGTGATCGAGCTGTGCGTGGAGCAGGCCAGGGGGCGCGTGCCGGTGATCGCCGGCGCCGGTTCCAATTCCACCGACGAAGCCATCATGCGCACCCGCCATGCCAAGGAAGTCGGATGCGACGCTGTCCTGCATGTGACCGGCTACTACAACAAGCCCAACCAGGAAGGTCAGTATCGCCACTTCATGGCCATCGCCGAGGCCGTGGACATTCCGGTCATCCTCTACAACATCCCGGGCCGCGCGGTGGTGGGGATCAATGTCGAGACCATGGCGCGCCTGTCCAGGCACAAGAACATCATCGGGGTGAAGGACGCGACCGCGGACCTGAACCGTCCCAGCCGCGAGCGTCTGGCCTGTGGCAAGGACTGGCTGCTGCTCTCGGGCGAGGACGGTACGGCGCTGGGCTATAACGCCCATGGCGGGGTGGGGTGCATCTCGGTGACGGCCAATGTGGCGCCGCGCCTGTGCGCCGAGTTCCAGGCGGCCTGCGCCAGCGGTGATTACGCCAGGGCGCGGGAATATCAGGACCGGCTGATGCCGCTGCATGACGCCATGTTCTGCGAGACCAACCCGGGACCGGTGAAGTATGCCGTGTCGCTGCTGGGCAAGTGCTCGGAAGACATGCGCCTGCCCATGATTCCGCCAGAGGACGCATCCCGGGCCCGGATCAAAAGGGCGATGCAGGACTGCGGCCTCATCAACTAGATGGCCAAGAAAAAAGAAGACAGCTTCAAGATCATCGCCGACAACCGCAAGGCGCGTTACGCCTATGCGATCGACGAGACGCTTGAGGCCGGCATCATGCTGGTGGGGTCCGAGGTCAAGTCGCTGCGCGGCGGCAAGTCGACGATCTCGGAAAGCTATGCGCACGCCAAGGACGGCGAGTTGTGGCTGGTGAACAGCTACATCCCGGAATACACCCAGGCCAGCCGCTTCAACCATGAGCCCAAGCGCAGCCGGAAGCTTCTGGTGCACAAGCGCGAGGCGGCCAGGCTGGCTGCGGCGATCCAGCGCGAAGGCATGACCCTCATTCCGCTGAAGCTCTATTTCAATGCCAAGGGCAGGGCCAAGATCGAGCTGGGCGTGGCCAAGGGCAAGAAGCTGCACGACAAGCGCGAGACCGAGAAGCAGCGCGACTGGCAGCGCGACAAGGCGCGGCTGATGAGGGATAAGGGGTGAGGGCGGTCTTAGCGAAAGGTCCAGTGGACCTTTCGCCCGCCCGAACGCCGCGAGCTTGAGCGAGCGGCCGGGCGAAAACACCGGCTCTGCTCGAGCAGATACTCAGGCTTTAAAAGCCAGCGCCTTGGCCTTGGCCACCACATCTTCGAACATCGGCGTGGTTAGCCGGCCGGTGTTGGTGTTGTAGCGCGAGCAGTGATAGCTGCTGATCAACTTGAACTTGCCAACATCGTAAGCGACGCCGTGCTTGAAAGGGTGGGCGCTGATTTTTGCGCCCAGGGTCGTCAGCACGCTGTCATGGGCGATCTTGCCCAGCGCCAGGATCACTTTCACATTCGGCAACGTCTCCAGTTCCGAGATCAGGAACTGGCGGCAGGTTTTGACTTCCGATGGCTCGGGCTTGTTCTGGGGCGGCACGCAGCGCACGGAATTGGCAATACGGCAATCCACCAGCTCCAGCGTGTCATCGATGCGTTCGTCATACTCGCCTTT
>JBBQBL010000169.1:0-5616 GCA_038317805.1 Micropepsales bacterium | reverse complement strand
GAAGGCGGAGCTGTGGGAGCGCTGGAAGAGCGGCCAGTGCATTGCCGCGATTGCCCGGACGCTGGGCCGGCGGAACAAGAGCGGGGTCTATCGGGTTCTGGCGCTCAATGGCGGCATCATGCCGACGCCGCGTCGGCGGGCAGCTCATGCACCACGCCGCCGGAAATGGATTTGGCCATGCCGCAGTCTAGCCAGACCGGCGTCAGGCTTCCAGCACCAGCTTCGCCGCCAGGGCCAGCATGCTGATGCCGATCAGCACATCCAGAATGCGCCAGGCCCTGGGGTTGGCGAACAGCGGCCGCAACAGGCGCGCGCCATAGCCCAGCGAAAAGAAGAACAGGAAGGACGATGTCATCGCGCCCAGCGCGAACAGCATGCGCTGGTCCGCATAGCGGGTGGAGACCGATCCCAGCAGCACCACCGTGTCCAGATAGACATGCGGGTTGAGCCAGGTGAAGGCCAGGCAGGTGAGGACAGTGGCGCCAAGACTCTTGGGCACATCGTCGGACGGATTCAGCGCGCCGCTCCTGCGCCAGGCCGACCACAGGCTGCGCAGGCCATAAGTGGCCAGGAAGGCCGCGCCACCAAAACGCATCACCGGCGCAAGCCAGGGCAGGGCGACAATCAGCGCGCCAAAGCCCGCGACACCGGCCGCGATCAGCACCGCATCCGACAAGGCGCAGACCAGGCTCACCGCGAACACATGCTCCTTGCGCAGGCCCTGGCGCAGCACAAAGGCATTCTGCGCGCCGATGGCCACGATCAGGCTGGCGCCCAGCAGGAAGCCGGGAAGGAAGGCGGTGGTCATGGGAGTTCCAGATTGAACGATGCACGTGACCATGCTTGGTTTGCGGATGGCAACCGGCAAATTGCATCATCCCAATCTTGTCCTGGCCACCTGTATTCTCGCCTCCAGCCTGTCCTTCGTGGACGGCTCGGTCACCAATGTCGCCTTGCCCGCCATCGGCAAATCGCTGGGCGGCGGCGCGGCCGATCTGCAGTGGGTGATCAATGCCTATCTGTTGCCGCTGAGTGCGCTGCTGCTGCTGGGCGGCGCGGCGGGCGACCGTTACGGCCGGCGGCAGTTGCTGGTGGGCGGCACGGGGTTGTTCGCCATCGCGTCCATCCTGTGCGCCCTGGCGCCAGATCTGAATTTGCTTTTGGCGGGCCGCGCCTTGCAGGGCATTGGCGCAGCGATCCTGATGCCCAACAGCCTGGCGATTTTGGGCGCGAGTTTTTCGGGCGAAGCACGCGGCCGCGCCATCGGGATCTGGGCCTCGATGGGCGCGGTGATGGCCGCAATCGGTCCGGTGCTGGGCGGCTGGCTGATCGACATGGTGGGCTGGCGCGCCATCTTCTTCATCAACCTGCCATTGGCGGCGGGCGCCATCGCGCTGGGTATCCTCTTCGTCACGGACAGTCATGACCGCGACCGGCCGGCGCTGGATGTTCCGGGCGGTCTGCTGGCCACCGCCGCGCTGGGCGCGCTGACCTGGGGACTGACGATTGGGTCCGGGCATGGCGGCTGGACCATGCTGGCCATCACCGGCGTGGCGGTGGGGCTGTTGCTGCTGCTGGCCTTTGTCGGCGTCGAACGCTGGCGGGGCGAGCACGCGATGATGCCGCTGGCCATGTTCGGATCGGCCAGCTTCATCGGCCTGACCTTGCTGACCTTGCTGCTCTATGGCGCGCTGGGCGCGGTGATGGTGCTGGTGCCCTATGTCCTGATCCAGGGTGGTTACACCGCCACCCAGGGCGGAAGCGCGCTGGTGCCGGTGGCGGTCGTGCTGGCGCTGTTGTCACCGCTGATGGGAAAGCTTGCCGGGCGCATGGGCGCGCGCCTGCCATTGACCATCGGCCCCCTGGTGGTGGCGGCCGGATTCCTGCTGGAACTGCGCATGGGCGCCCAGGCCGATTATTGGACAGAAGTCCTGCCCGCGATCCTGGTGATCTCGGTCGGCATGTCGGGCGCGGTGGCGCCCTTGACCAATGCCGTGCTGGGCGCGGTCAGCAACCGCTATACCGGCGCGGCCTCGGGTTTCAACAGCGCCGTGGCAAGGGCCGGCGGGCTGATCGCCACCGCGCTTTTGGGCAGCGTGCTGGGCGCCAAAGGCGACAGTTTGATAACCGGCTTTCACACCGCCGTGATGGCCTGCGCCATCGCCTGTGCGGCAGCCGGTTTTTGCGCCTTTTTCCTGATACCCGGCCGCGTTCGGAAGTGATAGCGTCGCCCCCGATAAGAATTTGGGAGGTCTCCATGCGCCTTGTTTCCGCTGCCATCGCCGTCCTGCTTGCCACCAGCGCGCCGGTCCTGGCGCAAAGCGTGCCGCCCGCCATTGCTGCGGCGGTCGCCGATCCCGCACGGCCCGCGACCGACAAGGAGCGCGACGCAGGCCGCAAGCCGGCCGAGACGGTCGCCTTCGCCGGGGTTAAGCCCGGCATGGTGGTGGGCGAACTGGGACCGGGGCGCGGCTATTACACCCGCATCCTGGCCAAAACGGTGGGTCCCACCGGAAAAGTCTATGCCATCCTCACACCGGCGCAGGCGGCGCGTCCGGGTGTTCTGGACGGCCTCAATGCGCTGGCCGCCGCCTATCCCAACATCAAGGTGGTGACGAGCGAATATCCCGCGCTGATGCTGCCGGAAAAGGCCGACCTGTTCTGGACCACCGAGAATTATCACGACTTCCATAACGGCCCGACCGCCGACATCGCCGCGCTGAACAAGACCGTGTTCAACAATCTGAAGCCGGGCGGGATTTTCTATGTCGAGGACCATAGCGCCGCGACCGGCGCAGGGCTGGCTGCCACTTCTTCCTTCCACCGCATGGACGAGGACATCGCCAAGACGGAGTTGACTGCCGCGGGCTTCAGGCTGGACGGCGAAGGCCAGCTGTTGCGCAATCCGGCCGATAACAAGGCGGCCAGCAATTCGGAAACCGGCCATTTCGCCAGCGACCGCTTCATGCTGCGGATGAAACGCTAATCGCCGCGGCGCCATAAAAATCGAGGGGAAACTTCCATGCGTTTGATATGCACGACCATTGCTGCGTCCGTTATCGCCACCGCGGCGCTGGCGCAGCCATTGCCCGCGCCCGCCAGCTATCCGCCGGTGGTGGGTGCAAAGGGTGTGGTCACCACCCATGCCTTGTCCATGCAGATCGCCGACGAGATCGCCCATGGCGCTGTCAATGCCTGCCGCTAGATGGGCTACCACACCACCATCACGGTGCTGGATGCCTCGGGCGCGCTGAAGGCGTTCCTGCGCGACGACATGACCGGCCCGCACACCATCAGCCTGTCGAAAGACAAGGCCTATACCGCCATAACCCTGTCCAACCGCTTCGCCACCTCCGGCACGTTCGCCACGGCGCGCAATTCCACTTTGGGTTCGCCCATGACCAACATCCAGGGCGTGGTCGGCGTGGCGGGCGGCGTGCCGATCAAGTATCGCGGCGAAGTGATCGGCGGCGTGGGGTCGTCCGGTGCGGTGGGCGGCGACAAGGACGAGCTCTGCAGCCAAGCCGGCATCGATGCTGTGGCCGACCAGCTCCGATAGCAGCTTCACCATCGCGCCGGCACGCAGCACCACCGAAATGATTTCGGCGGCGGCGCTGTTTCGCGCCTATGCCGCGACCTTGCCGATAGACCTGGCGCCGCAGGGCTTCTCGCAGGAACTGGATTCACTGCCCGGTGTCTATGGTCCGCCGGGCGGCGAACTGCTCCTGGCCAAGCGCGGCGATCATGTTCTGGGCTGCATCGCCTTGAAGCCGCTGGCGCCGGGCGTGGCCGAGATCAAGCGATTGTTCGTGCGGCCCAAGGCGCGCAAGGGCGGGGTGGGCAAGGCTTTGGTGATGGCCGCAATCGCCACGGCAAAGCAACTGGGTTATGGCGAGATCAAGCTGGACACCTTGCCTGACATGGCGGCGGCGATTGCGCTCTATCAGAGCTTCGGTTTTGCGCACATACCGCCCTATGGCAGTCATCCTTATCCGGGCCTTGTGACCTTGGGCCTGCCGCTGGCGCAATAAAAAACGGCGCTCCATTGCTGGAGCGCCGTTTCTCTATTCAGGCTCGAACTAGCGGTTGGCCAGGACCAGTGCGGCGATCAGGCCGGTCGCGGCGGCAGCCAACACATAGTTGTTGTCGACGCGACGCCATTCATAGCCGCGCGGCGGGCGCTGCAGGCGGCGGTTCTGCCAGTCATTGACGCGCTGGCCGCGATTCCAGTCATTGCGCTCGATGCGGCCACCTTTGTACCATCCGCGATGACGGCCATTGTCATGGCGATAATCGCCCATGCGGGTGTCATTGCGATAGTCATCGCGACGGTCATTGTCATGACGCTGCATCGACATTGCGGCGCCGGGACGATTGTTGTCGTGGCGGTTGTTATTCCAGCCCTGGGCGAAGGATTCGCTCATGGGCGCGATGAGCATAGTCAAAGCGGTCGTCGCTATCAGAAGACGTTTCATGGCGTGTCCTTTTCTGTTGCTGCCATTACGCGTAGGAGTATGGAAAGTTCCCGCTGAACCCCATCTGAACCATTTACGGCGGAATTAATATGGTTGTCGCAAAGTGTGGCGGTTGCACGCTGTAGCTACGCGGCCGTCCATCCGCCATCAATGCTGATGATCGCACCAGTGATGGACCGCGCCATGTCGCCCGCCAGATAGACCGCCAGCGCCGCCACTTCGTCCACTGTCACGAATTTCTTGGTGGGCTGGGCATGCAGCAGCACGTCATTGATCACCTGGTCGCGGGTCAGTCCGCGCGCCGCCATGGTATCGGGAATCTGCCTCTCCACCAGCGGCGTCCAGACATAGCCGGGACAGATGGCATTGGCGGTGATGCCGAAGGTGGCGGTTTCCAGCGCCACGGTCTTGGTGAAGCCGGCGATGCCATGCTTGGCCGCGACATAGGCCGACTTGAACGGCGAGGCGATCAAGGCATGCGCCGAAGCGGTGTTGATGATGCGGCCCCACTTTTTGGCCTTCATGCCGGGAATGGCGGCGCGGCTGGCATAGAAGGCCGATGACAGGTTGATGGCCAGGATCTGTTCCCATTTTTCCGGGGGGAATTCCTCCACCGGCGAGACGAACTGGATGCCGGCATTGTTGACCAGGATATCCACCGCGCCCAGCTGCTTGATCGCATCGGTCACCATGGCCTCGGTCTGGTCGCCCTTGCTCATGTCGGCGCCGCTGTAAATCGCCTTGACGCCGAACTCCGTCTCGATGCCGCTGCGCTCTTTCTCGATGGCGGCTGCATCGCCGAAGCCATTGATGCAGATGTCGGCGCCTTCGGCGGCATAGGCCCGCGCGATGGCAAGCCCGATGCCGCTTGTCGAACCGGTGACGAGGGCGACTTTGCCTTTGAAGCTGGCGGGCATGGCGTGTCTCCTGTGCGGGGCCGGCAAACAATGGCAGGGGCGAAGGCGATTTCGCATGAGCAAAAGGCCGCAGCGGGCGAAAAGGGGGGCGAATTGGGCTATGATTCGCGGCCATGGACACCAAGCCCCAGCATCCTGCCGGTCGTCGCTATGCCCCCGTGCCTCGTCCGGACAATTGCGGCCGTATCGCACTGGTGTTGCAGGGCGGCGGCGCGCTGGGCGCC
>JBBQBL010000168.1:0-5654 GCA_038317805.1 Micropepsales bacterium | reverse complement strand
TCATGTCGGCAGCTATGTGGAAAAACTCGCTGCGGAAAAAGCCGCCCGGCGCGTCAAGGGCGTACGCGCCATCGCCCAGGAAATGGACGTGCGTTTCCCCAGCGACAAGAAACCGGCCGATGATGACATCGCGGCGCGTGCGGTCAACATTCTGGCCTGGAGCGCGGTGGTGCCGTCGGGCAGCGTCAAGGTGAAGGTGCAGGACGGCTGGGTAGGCCTCTCTGGAGACGTGGAGTGGCAGTATCAGCGCACCGCGGCCGAAGCCGAAATCCGCCGCCTGTCCGGCGTCGCCGGCGTGGTCAATTCCATCACCATCAAGCCTCGCGTGGTGGCTGGGGACGTCAAGCGCAAGATCGAAGGCGCGTTGCGGCGCCATGCCGAAGTGGAAGCCCGGGGCATCCGCGTTTCGGTCGAAGATGGCGGGCATGTGGCGCTGGAAGGCCATGTGCATGACTGGCGCCAGCGTGAAGCGGCAAGACAGGCCGCCTGGTCTGCCCCCGGGGTCACCCGGGTGGACGATCATCTGCTTGTGTCCTGAACAGTATGGGGCGGAGCGGCAAGGCTGCTTCGCCCGCCAGGGAGGCGATATGAAGAAGCTTGGTCACGCCATTGTCCAGCTCGCCTGCCTTTCCGGTGCCGTCGTCGCCGCGGTGCCGCAGATGCCGCGCAGTATCGCCCCCGCCCAACCGGACCATGATCCGGCACAGCTGAGCAATCTGTTCGTGGCGTCCTGTCTGGTGGACATGGCGGCGGGTCGCACGAAATTGGCGGAGGATGAATGTACCAAGGCCATCGCGCTCAATCCCAAGTCCGGCGTGGCCTACAAGCTTCGCGGCTACGGTTATCTGATCGACCGCCGTTTTGCGCTGGCGCAGGCCGATTTCCAGGTCGCATTGAAGATGGCCCCCGATGACGCGGAAAACCGCGCCGGCCTGGGCCAGAGCTACAACGGCCTGCATGAATATCAAAAGGCGGTGGTCCAGTTCACCCGGGCGGTGAAGCTGGAGCCCAAAGTGGCGGCCTATCATGTCGGTCTTTGCTGGACCCAGGCCGGTACGGGCCGCCATCTCGATCTGGCCCTGGCCGCATGCAATCGCGGACTGAAGCTGGCGCCTGGCACCGCCGGACCTTTAAGCAGCCGTGGCCTGGTCTATATGCGCATGGGCCGCTACCGGGATGCGGTCGCGGATTATGGTGCGTCGCTGGCGATACGGGACGCCCAGCCTTCCGCCAGGTTTGGGCGGGGTCTGGCGCATCTGCGGCTGGGCGAGAGAGTGCAAGGCGCGGCCGACATCGTGGAAGCCCGCCGGGCCGATTCCGAAATCGACATGCTGTATGTGAACCTTGGACTCCTGCCCAGGTCCTGCACCGATCTGGCGAAGGCCTGTCCGTCCGGATTTCCCGTACCCGCCAAAAAAGAGCCGCAGGCCTATCCCTGGCTGGCGGTGTCCCTGCATGGCGATCCTGATCAGGATTTCGCGCTGGCGGTTGAGACACAGCGTCTTGAGCTGATGGTGGCCCAGGCCGCCCGCCTGACGGGTGGCAAGGGATCGGTGGCGGACGAACCGCCGCAAGGCCACAGGGAAATACTGGACCGGCTCTCGCGAACGGTGCGGCTGTTCAATCAGCTGCTGCCGCGTGCTTGCGCCAAGGGCCGCATCAAGCCGCTGGATTGCCGGCCCTTTTATCCGGATTGGACAGCCCGTACCGATCTTGTCGTGGCCGTGGACGCGGCTTATGCCCGTATCAAACCAGTTTGGGCGGGCGTCTGCGCCGGACACGCAAGCCACTGCCGGCTGGAATAGCGCTGTTAAGGCGTGCGCTTCACAATTGTTCGCATCACGGCGCCATGCGGTCGTTGCGCCGGAAGATGGGCTCCGCCACGGCATGAACCTCGGCTGCGCTGGCGCGCGCCATCGCTTCCACGCCCACCAGCTTTGCCGCCACGGCCGGAAAATGGGCTTCCAGATAGGTCTTTAGCGCGTTTTTCGTGTCCGCCGGTCCCAGGATCAGGACTTGCTGCGATCCGCGCAGCGCTTCACCGACTTGGTGGAGGAATGTGGTCGAGACGGGTTCATGGCCGGGGCCGGGCGTGCCGGCCTTGTGGTGAATGTGCCCGGTACCGCGATCGGGGGCGCGGATCACAGCGGTTTCGGTAGCCTGGGCGCGGGTGACATCGTAGAGCGCGGCGCTCTGGTGATCCAGCCAGACGGCACGGTGGAATGCCGCGCTCATGCGGTCACACTGGCGGGTTGCACGGACACGATCTTGAAGGGGCGCTGCTCGCCATCTTCTTCTTTCACCGTCAGATAGAGGCCCGGCGCGATGACATGGCGGTCCAGCTTGAACAGGGGTTCGTCGTCGTCCGGGTCGTTGGGCACATAGTCGAAACGCCAGCCCTGACCAACATGCCGAAGCTTGCCGGTTCGCTGTTCCTCGCCGGGGCGGAAACTGCGGACCACGCAGCGGTCTTTTTCCGCCCGCCAGCCTGCCGCATCCAGGTGACCATGCTGGTCAAGCGGCGCGACGAATTCATAACCGTGGCGGGGATCGCCCTCCGGGAATTCCCGGGTTCGGCCCAGTTCCAGGCGGATGGTCATCAAAGACATCTTCTTCTCCCGTGAAAGCAGGAGGAAACTACGACCCTGCGGCCCGCATGGCTTTGCGCCGGATCAAGGCCGGGGCGATTTGATCCGGCGCAAGGCGCCCGCCTTCCGGCGTCCTCAAACTGGCAACAGCTTCGTTGAGATTGTCCATGACAAACCCCGCCAAACGATATCTGGCTTTGTCCGCTCCGGGCCTGCTTGCGGCGTGTGCCGCCCAGCCGCCGGCCAACCCAGAGGCTGCCGGATTTTTTGCCGGACTTTTCCACGGCCTGATTGCGCTTGGCGCGGTTGTGGCCGAGATGGTGTTTCCCTTGCGCATCTATGCCTCGCCCAATACGGGCTGGACCTATGATGCCGGGTTCGTCGCAGGGTTCTGCTTCAGCTTTCTGATCCTGGCGATCGCGCTCATGCCCCGGATCGGCGGCTTTCTGGTGAGGTGGCGCTGATGGCTCTTCCCATGCCCGTTGCCAGCCGCCGGGGGGGCAACATGTTCGAAACGATCATCGCAGCCCTGATGATCGTGCTGGCGATTGCCTTCATTGTCTTCTTCAAGATTCAGATCGGCACCGGACATTGGGGCGATTATGCCCTGCGGGTCAGTCTGGCGGACGCGGCCGGACTCAATCTGGGGAGCGATGTGCGGGTTGCGGGCACAAAGGTCGGCTCGGTCACCGGCCTGTCGCTGCAGCAGCCGGGCTATCGCGCCATCGCCGAAATCACTATCCGGGATGACATTCTCCTGCCAGTGGATACCAGCGCCACGGTTTCTGCCCCCGCGCTGGGCGATGTCTATCTGACCTTGCGCCCGGGCCGTGCGAACCAGACAATCCCGAGAGGCGGTGTGATCGGGGCGCCCGGCCGCACGCTGACCTCGGCGCTTATCCGGCTGCGCTGAAAACCAGGGCGCCCACCGAGAACGCTGCCAGGGCCGCGCCCCAGAGCATGAGCCCGAGCCGCCATCCTCCGAAAGCAGTGCCAAGAACCGCCTTGGCGAGGCCGTTGGAAGCAGCAGCGATCAGGATGGTCTTAGCGGCGAGTTGTACGGTGATACCGTTGCCGGCCAGGCGCGCCATCGAAAGCGTGATCGGGTCCACATCCAGCAAGCCCGAAATGCTGCCCAGCGCGAACAACCCGCCTTGTACGGACGCAAGAAGCTTAGCCACCACCATGATGATCGCCAGCAGCGCGCAAAAACGCAGCATGAGGCCCAGTTCAAACGGATCGCTCAGCTTCAGCGGATGCGGCCCGCTGCGTCCGGCAAATCGATAGGCCAGGGCCGCGCAGACCAGAAGCAGCAGGGATGCGGCCGCAATGGGCGGAGCCAAGGGCGCCAGAAGTGCTGGCGCGACCGCCACCCCCAGCGCCGTCATGCGCAACAGGGACGTGACCCAGGCGGCCAGAATGGCGGCCAGCACGTCCAGCATCAGTGCGGGCGTGCGCCGCGCCATGCGCGCAAAGGTCCAGGTCACGGTGGTGGAGGTCGCCAGGCCGCCCATGATCCCGCCGAACAGCAGCCCTTTATGCTGCCCCCCGATGCGGATCGCGGCATAGCCGGCATAACAGCTGCCGCCCACCATGACCGTCATCAGCCAGATCTGATGGGGGTTGAGCGTGTTCCAGGGATCGACGGTGCGATCCGGCAAAATCGGCAGCAGGACAACGGTCATGACCAGAAGACCGAGCGCGCCACGCAATTCGACCCAGGTGAGCTTTTGCAGGAACTGATGCAGGTTGCGCCGTGCCGCCAGCACCGCGGTGATGACCACCGTCGCGCCTGCCGCGACCATCATGTTGCCGGCAACGGCGTAGACGCCCAGGAGGAAGGTCAACAGGCTGGCCACCAGATTGGTGGCCGAAACGCTTTGCGAACGCTGGGCCCGCCGCCATTCCAATACGCCGAAGGGCAGGGCGAAGCCCAGAAAGCACAGGGCAATGGCCAGCGGCGAGCCTGCAACAAAACCGCAGACGCCCCCCAGCAGGCCGATCAGTGTATAGGTGCGGATGCCGGCCACCCGGCTTCCGTCGCGGGCCGTTCGTTCCTGCCAGCCCCGCTCGATACCGATCAGCAGGCCGATGGCCGCTGACAGGCCCATTCTCTGAAGCTCATGGTCCAGCATGATCAGGGCCGCGAAAGGAAGCCGAAGCCGAATATCGCCAGCAGCGCCAGTATGGCACCTGCCAGGACGATCAGGACGCAGACAAGCGCGGCCGCGCTCATGCGCATTCCTGCGGACGGGTCCGTCGCGTCGGGTTCGGATTGCATTTCCATCTTTCTCTTACGGCGAAGCCGTCAACTTCGCATTCCGGGCCGGCCTGGCCCTTGCGGTGGATCAAGTTCACGGTTTGCGCCTGATCAAGGCCGGAATGGTCGCCGCATGTTCCTTTGCACCCATCCATGATGGAGGGTCCGATGGACTATAAGACGCTTTTGGTGCACTTGGAATTGAACGGCGACAATGAGGGTCTGCTCAGTGTCACGGCCGAGCTGGCTGAACGTTTCGGTGCCCGGGTTGTCGGCATTGCCGCGGCCCAGCCCATCCAGCCCCTTATCGATGAGGGCTTGGCAATGCCCGATATCGCGTCCCATGACCGTGCCGAAACCAAGAAGGAATTGTCTGCTTGCCGGCAGCAGTTCGAGACGGCTCTCAAGGGCCGGGCGCGGGAGACGGCATGGCGCGCCGCCATCACCTTTGGCTCGCTGGCCGGGTATATCGCGGACGAGGCGCGCTGTGCCGACCTGATCATCACCGGACCCGATCTTGGCGTTGCGCTGCTGGACAACAGCCGCCGCGTCGATATCGGCGATCTTGCCTTCCGGGCCGGCCGGCCGGTGCTTATCGTGCCGCGAGACATCAAGAGCCTGCCGCTCCAGCATGTCTTTTTGGCGTGGAAGGATGGCCGGGAGGCGCGCCGAGCCGCCGCGGACGGGTTGCCGCTTCTCAAGGCAGCGGGACATGTCACCGTGCTTGAAGTGACCTCCGAAGGCCAAGCGCCTGCCGCAGAGTCTCGCGTCAAGGATGTGGCCATGTGGCTGGGCCAGCATGACGT